>CANHDG010000016.1 GCA_947459365.1 Saprospirales bacterium | reverse complement strand
GCAAGCGATACCATTCTGGTCGTATCGGACCAACAGGCTCCTCCTGTGAGTGCCGGATTACCCCCCGTACTCAATTGTATTAACACTACACTACAACTTCAATTGAACAATGCGGCCAGCAATTTTACCTATAACTGGGACACAACGAATGGGCTGCTCTTACAAGGAGCTAACTCCTCCAGCCCTTCTGTGGGCGCCCCCGGCACCTACCAATGTATCATCACGAATCCCGGCAACGGTTGTGTGACCGTACTTTCTGTCCCAGTCGGTGAAGACCTGACAGCGCCTAGTTTACAGTTGGCTCCAACGACTCTTTTGACCTGTACCAATTTGGTAGTACCCATCAATGCCAATACCAATACTGCTCTTCTCGATTGGTCAACCACCAATGGCCAATTTGCAGTGGACCCGGGAACGGCAACTACAGCTTTGGTCAACGCACCTGGTACCTACCAAGTCATCGCAACTGATAACAACACAGGCTGTACCACCGCTCAAAGCATCCTAGTTCAGCAAGATATCGTAGCACCTTCTGTCAATGCAGGCAATCCTGACACCCTAGATTGTCAAATTACCAGTCTAAATCTGAGCAGTACAGCATCTGCGGGCGCCCAATTAATCTGGACTGGCCCCGCAGGTATAAATATTGGTGGAGCAACCACCTTATCACCCACCATTTCCGCGCCTGGCACATACCAACTTACTGCTACTAACCCTTCAAATGGATGCTCCAGCTCAGATGAAGTAGTGATTTCGGAAGATAGTAATGCGCCCTCGGCGTCCATTCAAACTCCAGGCGTACTTACCTGTACCAACAACCAATTGGACTTGCAGGGACAAGGAATTGCCAATAGCCAGGTGACCTATCTATGGCAAGCTAGTAATGGCGGAGCCATTATCGGTGTCTCCAACCAACCTTCGATTCTGATTAGTCAACCAGGCACGTACCAACTCCTGGTAACCAGCACCGAAAATGGTTGTACAGCAACCGCCTCCGTTCCCGTTCAACAGAATACCACCCCACCGAGTCTCCAAGCACCTGCAGGAGCTCAGCTAACTTGTTCTCAACCCACCCCAAGCTTGACCGCACAAGTTGCTTCGGGGACGCTAGTAACCTGGACTACCCAAACAGGGCTGATCCTGAGTGGCGCTAATAGCCCGCAGATTGTCACTGGTGCTGGTGGCTCTTATACCATCACTGCTACGAACCCGGTGAATGGCTGTCAATCCAGCGCTTTTTCTATTGTCTCAGTAGACACCTTAGCACCTGCTATCGCGATCCTTCCACCGTCCACGCTGACCTGTACTCAGACACAATTAAACCTGGTTGGCCAGGTGCAACAACCCAGCGCCAATTTTACCAGTAGCTGGAGTACCATTAGCGGACAATTGGTGTCAGGAACCCAGGGACTTAATCCTACGGTCAATCAGCCGGGGACGTATACCCTTCTGGTAACCAACCAACAAAACGGTTGCAGCAATAGCACCAATACCCAAGTTTTACAAAACACAACCCCACCCCTTGCCATCGCAGTGCCCAATTCAACCATCACCTGCATTGAAACAAGCCCCGCGTTGAATGGAACGGGCTCCTCGCCAGGAACCTACCTTTGGACTGGTCCGCAAATAAACAGTGGAGCCACCAGTCTTCAGCCAGTAGTTGGAGCCCCTGGCAACTATCAGCTACAGGTGACTGACCCAAGCAATGGGTGTACCGCGACTACAACGGTAATGGTGGCACTCGACCAGCTTGCTCCTCTCCTTAGCATAGCCACCGCCCCCACTCTTACCTGTACCAACCTACTTTCACCGCTTTCTGCCTCCGTGCTTAACTTGCCTCCAGGTACGTTTAGCCCCGTTTGGAGCACCAGCAACGGACAAATAGTTAGCGGAAATACTACCCTGGAGCCAGCTGTAGCACTTCCGGGAGACTACCAATTGCAAGTAACGAACCTAGGTAATGGTTGTACAAGCACTGCCAGCACCCTGGTATTGCAGGATATCACTGCTCCTACGGCGGATGCCGGTCCAAACGCCTTGTTGCACTGTAATCAACCCAACCCTATCTTGACGGGCAACAGTCTGCCCGGTTTGGTCTATCAATGGAGCGGCGGACCAATTTCAGCTGGCCAAAACAGCAGTGTTGCCACTGTGGACGCAGCTGGAGTGTATACCTTATTAGTAACCAATCCTGCCAACGGATGTACCTCTACCGATGTGGCAGAAGTAATAGAAGTAGCCCCTCCAGAATTTGATTTAGACGTAGTTCAACCCGATTGCCGAAATACCCAGGGACTTGTAGAAATCATCCCAATTCTGAGCGGCAACCCTGCCACGGTACAGTACTCCTTTGACGGGGGGCTAAGCTATTCCAACCTTTCCCAAAAAGCCCTGTTACCTGGGGAGTACTCCCTGGTCATTCGGGATGCCTTTGGTTGTACAAGTGAAGAAACCGTACTGATTGATGAGCCCTTTATTCCAAGTGTCACATTACCGGCTGTTTACAGAATAGAGCAGGGAGAAAGCATACAGTTAGTACCCCAGACCGATCCAGTCCCCTCGGAAATTGCGATCTGGAGTTGGACACCAGGCACCCAAATTGATTGTGCGGATTGCGAACGTCCGTGGGTAAGCCCACTGAAGACGACGGAGTATTTCCTCACCATCAAGGACCAAAATGGCTGTACTGCAAACGCACGCACGCGTGTAGAGGTAGATGAACGCCGTTATGTATACGCGCCAAATATCTTCACCCCGGAGAGCGCTGACAACAACAATCGTTTTTTGGTCTTTACCCGTGGGGCCTTGGAAATTCAGTTGTTGCAAATTTTTGACCGCTGGGGCAATTTGGTGTGGCAAGGCGAAAACCTTAGCCCCAACAATCCTGCACAGGGATGGGATGGAAACCTGGACGGCGTCGCGGTGAATCCAGGAGTTTTTGTCTGGAAAGCCAATATCCTATTCCCAGATGGAAGGCTAGAAGTCTATGCAGGCGATGTCACCGTAGCGCGATAAATTATACCATATAAAAATAAAAAAGCCCTGCTTACTTTGTTGACAAGCAGGGTTTTTTTACTTCTATGTGGATCTACCGCGTTAAAGTGGAAGCGCTGAGTACCGCTCGATAAAAGCTTTAAGCTCATCGACCAATACCGGAGAACCAATCGCAATGGTGCTTCGTTGATGCAGCTCCTTTGGCTCGATATCTAATATGCGTTTTAGCTGAGCATTAACGGCCTTCCCACCCGCCTGCTCAACGACAAAGGCCAGTGGATTGCACTCATACAACAACCGTAACTTTCCCTTTGGAAATTTTCGGGTACTTGGATACAGAAAGATGCCCCCTTGAATAAGGATTCGGTGGATATCGCTCACCATACTGCCTATGTATCGGAGCCCATAATTTTGGTCGCTGCAATGATCAATGTACCGCCGCATCTCCAAGTCAAATTTGGAATAATAACCCTGATTTACCGAATAATAATTTCCACTGTCTGGAATCCGCATGTTCCGATGGCTCAAACAAAATTCTCCAATAGAGGGATCCAATGTAAAACCATTTACGCCGCGCCCAGTGGAATAGACTAAAATAGTAGACGTGCCATACAATACATAGCCAGCCGCTACTTGGCGAATACCCGGCTGAAGAAAATCATCCAATTGGGCAGGACCTTCTGCCGGCGACTTCCGGCGATAAATGGCAAAAATAGTCCCGACAGACACATTGACATCGATGTTGGAGGAACCATCCAAGGGATCAAACAAGACCACATAATGGCTCTGTTTGCTACCAACCTTAGGAATCAACTGAATATCGTCGTTTTCTTCTGATGCAATCGCGCAGCATTCCCCGGAATTTTGGAGGCACTCAATCAGCTTTTCATTGGCGTACACGTCCAGTTTTTGCTGGGTGTCACCAGAGGTGTTAGAAGCCCCATCGGCCTCTCCCACAATGCTAACAAGGCCCGCCTTATTAACTTCCCGATTGACAATTTTAGCAGCCACCCCAATATCTCGGAGAAGCCCGGTTAGTTCGCCCGTTGCGAACTCAAAGTCTTTTTCGGAGCGGATGATGAACTCATCCAGGGTAATAATGCGGTTTGCGTTTGGCTTAATTTCAGGACTTTTTTTGGTGGTGGTGGACATTTATAAATCTGGTTAGGACATGACACTTGAGTCGCTTATCTTACGACAAGCAAAGGTGGGGCTTACTGTTTTCCCATCACCTTCTGATTGTAATCCCTCTCCAAACTGTCAATCAACAGTTGGTAAGCAGGATCCTCAATAGGGGAAACATAGCCTTTGGTTTTATTTTTCCCGAACACTTTCAGCTTCAAGGTAGTGTATCGCTTTGGATTAAGGCGAATATCCTGTTCCAGCAGTGCCAAGTGGCGAGTAGTGCGGGCTAAATTCGTATACAACTCCTCATCGGTCAGCAATTTGCCGATTGAGCCTTGTCCATCTGACAAATGTTGAGCGAGGGTATCTACCTTTTGAATGGTTTTTTCAGTGGCTTTTAGGGTATTGCGGAGGGAGCTAACGGCTGCGATTACAGAATCAATAGCAACGGTTGCTGATTTGGCGGTCGCATCCAGGTTGGCATTTTTAAGCTGGGCACTCACCGCAGACAAATTAGCCAGAACCTCAGAAATTTCCTGGTTGCTGTTGCGCAAATTTTTGGTGATCTCTGCTGCATTACCGACCGTTGCTGACAGGTTGCCTGCACTGGCATCCATTAATCGATTCAATTTGGTGGTTGCTTGAGCAATATTGATCAATGAAGTTTCCAGGGCGCGCATGGAAGGACCTAGCCCATCTGGATCGTTCGGATTGGCGATGGAATCAAAAACAGCTTTAATTTTTTCCGTGTAAGGATCTAGTTGAGCAGGATCTCCCAACAGACTTTGGACAATAGATCGGGTTTCTCCTTTGAGATAGTCCCCACTTTCAGCACAACCTTCTCCATCGCAAGGATGTGGAATCACCAACTCAATAGCCTTACCCCCCATTAACGTCAGACCAATAATGGCAGCGGTGGCATCCTTTGGGATTTGTACATTTTTTTCCACATTCAACACAACAATCAAGGACTTGTCGTCTGCTTCATCCACATAAATATCTTTGACCATACCTACCTGCAGACCGCTGATAAAAATAGGGGCAGAAGGCCGCAATTGGTCTACATTCTCGTATTTCACATAAAACGTCTGAGAGGAGGTAAGAATATTCACCCCTTTCAGGAACTTATATCCCCAAATGGCCGCAGCCAAGGCAGCAATCGTCAGAATTCCAACTTTAGTTTCGTTCCGGATCTTTAACATGTATAATTGATACAAAAGCTAACATCGAACTGGTTTGGTAGCAAAGCAAGAGAAGGCATTCAAAAAGAAACGAAAACCGTTCGATGAACCTCAACTCTGACCTCAACCTCCGGCAGTAGAGCCAATTAACAAGACGATGGTTATGGTTATAAAATATATTCTAGTTTACTTCTATTTTGATGCAATTAATCTCCAAACCTCACCTGCTCATCACTTTTGCTGTCCGAAATCCGAGGTTTTTGACCTCTGATAGCACTTTTTCTGCCTCTTCCTTGCTTCGGTAGGTACCCAAGTAGTACCGGAATTCGGAGGACGTTTGCTCCTCCTTCACATCGGTTAAAAGAGCCATTTTCCCCGCCTCTTTGTCGAGCTTGCTGGGCCAGCTGAGTAAGTGAATGATGTACCCACTCTCTGCCTTGACCGCCACAACTGGGCGCTCCGCGTTCGGTGTTTCGGGTTGGGCCCGCTTTTTCACACTTCCTTTGGAGGCAGATTTATCTTCCATTTGAGATTTGTAGGCTTCAAAACCTAGGAAAATAGCTTCCGCTATTTCTTGCCTTCCGATTTCGGAGTAAAGGTACGCATCTTCCTGTTTGTTTGTCATGTACCCCGCTTCAATTAATATAGAAGGCATGGCGGTTTCCCTCAGAACCAGGAATCCAGCTTGTTTGACTCCTCTGTCAATCCTCTTTGCCACTTTATTTGAAAAGTATTGAATTTGCTGGGCAAGTAGAATACTTTGTTCGAGGTAAAAACCCTGCCAGACACTGCCTAAAATGTGGGCTTCCGGGCTATTGGGGTCATACCCCTCGTAATTTTTGCGGTAGTTATCTTCCAGAAAAATAGAAGCATTCTCGCGCTTGGCTACCTCCAAGTTCTCAGCTGCGGTGTGCAAACCCATCACATACGTTTCAGCACCTTCCGTACTTGCCTTGGAGATAGCGTTACAATGTACACTAATAAACAAATCAGCATTGTTTCGATTGGCGATAGCAGCCCGCTCTTTCAACTCTATGAACACATCGGAATCACGGGTATAAATCACTTCTACATCGGGATATGTCGCCTTGATTTTGGCACCCAAGGCAAGTACGATAGCAAGGGTGTTGTCTTTTTCATAGGTTTTGCTGACACCAACACAGCCTGGGTCTTTTCCCCCATGGCCTGCATCCAATACTACCTTCCGAAGGCGGTAGGAAGCAGTCGTTTCTGGCTGTTTTTCGGGGACAACGTTAAAGTTTTGTAAAAAAAGCCACGCAAAAAGCGCTAGCATCGTTCGGATAACGGACTTTTGTGGCATAAAGCAATTGTTTGGTGGGTGCAAATATCGTTCTTTTCCACAGAACTACAGAGAATCACCCTCATTAACGCAGCATTTATCCTTTTCACTATACCAATGGCCCGCTATTTTTTCGGTATTCTGGCGTACCTCTCCTGCTGGAGTCTCTCGTACGCTCAAAACCCTAACCTGCCGTCTGATTCCCTCTCAGCAGCAGGAAAAACAGCGGCCATCCCTTCCGACACCTTGCCTCCCGCCGACTCGAGCGTGGCGGTGGTCGATTTATCCCAAATCCCCATTTCCAATGACGCCTTAAGCGATGAGGTGGAATATGCCTCCAAAGATTCCATTTGGTTCGATGTAGCAAAACGCCAGGTCCATCTTTATGGCTCCGCCTCTGTTAAATACACCACCTTGGAAATAAAAGCGGGTTATATTTTGCTGGACTATCAGGTGAATGAAATCTTGGCAACCCCTTTCCAAGATTCAAGTGGAACACTGGTGGAACTGCCCGAGTTCAAGGACAAAGACCAAGCCTTTACCGCTGGTAAAATTCGGTATAATTTTAAATCCAAAAAAGGAATTATCTACGAGGCCCGAACCCAACAACAAGACCTTTTTGTTTTGGGTGAAAAAGCAAAATTCATTGGCGCACCAGGAACGGACACCACCGCCCAAAATACCATTTACAATCAAAATGCCCTCATCACCACTTGTAACGCAGCACATCCGCACTTCGGCATCCGAACTCAAAAGTTAAAAGTAATCCCCAACAAACTCGTGGTTACGGGCCTTTCCAATCTGGAACTCGCGGGTATTCCAACTCCTTTTGTGCTCCCTTTTGGCTTCTATCCCATCACCAAAAACCGCAAAGCCGGCGTAATTATTCCTCAAGACTTCAACTTCGCAGAAGTGGAAGGACTCGGTTTGCAGGATTTTGGATGGTACCAGCCCATCAACGACCACATGGACGCCAAACTGCTTTTCAACGCCTTCGTGAATGGTAGCTTCGGGGTATCTGGCAACCTCAACTACAACTATATTTACCAAAGCACCGGTAGCTTCCAAATCCGGTATAACCGCCGTATCCGAGAAAACGAACGGGCCGAAAAAGTAGCCTTTCCTTCCTTTGGATTGAGGATTAACCACCAACAAGATGCTCGCGCACACCCCTCCCGGAAATTCGGGGGTTCGGTTAACATTGAAACGAATCGCGACCAAAACCGAAACCGAAATGACTTCAACAGCGTCTATCAAAACCAGCTAAGCTCTAATCTCAGCTACAATAAAACCTTCCCCGGTAAACCCTACCAGGTCTCGGTGGCCTTTACACACACCCAAAACACAGGCACCCGAAAAATGAACGTCACCCTCCCAGAGGCGACCTTTACCCTGCAGCGGATTTACCCCTTCAAGCAAAAAAACAGAGTGGGAAGCGAAAAATGGTTTGAAAAAATCAGCCTTACGTATAATACCCAGTTTAAAAACAGCTTCACGGATGTCCCAGATACCCTGTTGTTTACCCGCCAAACCCTCCAAAATACCAAGGCCGGCATGCAGCACAAGGCCAATTCCGATGTTAACTTCAAATTCCTGAAGTTTATTAACATCACACCCAATATCAGCTACGACGAAAGCTGGTACCCCTACATCGTGAGCCGAGAATTCGACCCCACCCCCACCCTCGTCTACGATACCATCCGCCAAAATGGAGAAATCATTGGAATTGAAGTAGATAGCAATGCCAGTAAATGGGGACGAGATACCTTGATTCGCAAATATGGCTTCTACCAGTACCGCAATTTTAATGCGGGCGTGAGCGCTAGTACCTCTGTATTCGGTACCGTCCAATTCAAAAAAGGTTGGCTGAAAGGTATCCGCCACAAAATCACCCCCTCTGCCAGTATCGGATTCGGACCCGACTACTCCCAAAATGATTTTTTCTTTCGGGAAGTAGAAACCTCTTCCCGACCAGGCTTCAGCAACCCAAGGCGCTACAGTATTTTTGATGAGGGTATCTATGGCCGACCCTCTACCTCCGCCCGAAGCATGGTGCTGAGCTATAGCCTTCTTAATGTATTGGAAATCAAACACTTTTCAAAACGAGATACCACCGGTAAAGGGCGCAAAACCAAGATCTTTGATAACCTCAATTTCTCTGGTAACTACAACTTTTCTGCCGATACCCTGCGTTGGAGTACCGTGGGTACAAATGGGGTATTCCGATTGTTTAAAGGCATCAGCACCCTCAACTGGCAACTTGGCTTTGACCCCTATGTACTGAATAGCCAGGGTAGAAGAATCAACGAATTCGCCCTTCAGCAAAACGGAAAACTTCTTCGACTGGATCGATTTGGAGTTCGGCTCAACACCGGATTTACGGTCAATCAAATCCGAAAAATGGTTGAAGAGTCCCGAAAAGAGCCCCCCTCCGGAGGCGGTCCACCAGGCAGTACCCGGCCTTCCAGCCGGCAAGCCCCCGATGACCTGCTGGGCTGGTTCGACAAGTTCAGCCTAACCCATTATATCTCTTATGAACGTCAATATGTGCCCGGAACCAACCGAGACACCTTCCTGATCGGTCAGCACAACCTGGCGATACGAGGAAATATTCCTGTCTCCTCCAAGTGGACGGTCAACATAAGCAACATTTCGTACGACTTCAAAGCAAAGCAATTTGTTTACCCCGATTTGGGCATTTCCCGCGACTTGCATTGTTGGGAAATGAGCCTTAGCTGGCAGCCTACGAGGGGTACTTACTTCTTTACGATTCAAGCCCGCCCGGGCACCTTCCAATTCTTGAAAGTGCCGTACCGACAAAACAACTTTGATGCGCAGGGCACATTCTAGGCCCATTTTAAACGGTCTTTTGAAGGGAGTTACCCGGAATACCCCGAAAAATTTGATCCAAGAGTAGCAGACTTTGGTAGATAAGTGCTTCTTTTGCCCACTTAATTTTCACCGATGTCTATGTTTAAACCTTTTTTAAAATTCATTCTGGGAGCTTCCCCACTGCATTCTTGGTCGATCGACCTGGCGGCACTGATTCTTCGGGCTAGTTTTGGTGCACTGATGCTACTCAACCATGGGCTGTCCAAATGGAACCGCTTGTTCAGTCAGGAGTTTGGAAATTTTCCAGATCCATTAGGGGTTGGGATTCACAACTCCCTGGCAATGACGGTCTTTGCTGAAGTCATCGCAGCACTTTTTCTTGTGGTGGGTCTTTTCACCCGATTTTCTGCGGCATTAATGGCTTTCACCATGCTTATTGCCGCTTTTTACGTCCATTGGGAAGATCCTTTTAAGGAAAAAGAGCACGCCTTGCTCTTTCTGCTCGCCTCCGTTTGCACTTATTTGATTGGGGCTGGAAAATACTCGCTGGATTATTATTTCGAAAATAAACGAGCTTAATCACTGTGCAAATGTGCAAATTTTGCCTTGATATCTGCTAACCACTTGCTCTGTCAACTATGAATCATACTACAAAACTCGGCCTTACTACCCTCTGGGTGCTGTTTGCGGGCCTTCTTTTCGGTCAAAACGAGGAATCGGCCGACTGGGTGCGTACCCATTACAACAAACAAGAGGTGATGATCCCAATGCGGGATGGAAACCGATTGTTTACCGCTATTTATACGCCAAAGGATACCAGCAAAACCTATCCTATTTTGATGAAACGAACGCCCTATTCCTCTGGACCGTACGGAATAGATCAATTTCCGGCACAGTTTCAAAATAAGTACCTAGCTAAAGAAGGCTATATCTTTGTTAATCAAGACGTCCGGGGCCGCTATATGAGTGAGGGGGAATTTGTAGATGTCCGACCTTACCTGCCCACCACCACCACAGAGCCTGTCAAAAAAGGAAAAAAAGCCAAAAAGGAACAACCCGCTATCGATGAGGCAACCGATACCTATGATACGGTGGACTGGCTTTTGGAACACCTTTCAAACGATAACGGAAACGTAGGAGTGTATGGGATTTCCTACCCTGGATTCTACTCCACCATGGCTATTTTGGCGAAGCACCCCGCGATCAAAGCTGTTTCCCCACAGGCGCCCGTCACCGACTGGTTTATCGGGGATGATTTTCACCACAACGGAGCGTTCATGCTGATGGACGCCTTCTCGTTTTACTCCGGATTTGGAAAGCCGCGGCCCAAGCCTACAACACAGGGCCAACCGGGATTTCAAGATTGGAAAACACCCGACAATTATGAATTTTACCTGCGCACTGGTGCCTTGCGGAATTTTAATGAGCAGTATTTAAAAGGGGGAATTCCCTTTTGGAATGATTTAGTGGCACATCCCAACTACGATGAATGGTGGCAAGCGCGCAATCCAAGGCCACATTTAAAAGAGGTACAGGCAGCGGTGCTAACCGTAGGTGGCCTGTTTGATGCAGAAGATTGTTTTGGTGCCTGGCAAGTCTATAAAGCCATTGAACGGCAAAACAGCACCAAAGTTTCCAACCGAATCATCATGGGCCCTTGGGTTCATGGTGGATGGGCCAGAGGCAAGGGAGACCGCTTGGGAAATGTCCGTTTTGGCGTGGAAACCAGCGATTATTATGCCCGAGAAATGGAATTCCCTTTTTTCGAATATTACTTAAAAGGAAAAGGACAGGTGGCTCTGGACGATGTAACCGTTTTTGAAACGGGAAGCAACCAATGGACTCAATACCCCGCCTGGCCCCCAGCACAGGCGAAGGAAACAGCCTATTATTTACGCGACAATCATCAAATTTCACTACAAAAGCCTGATAAACCAACGGAAGCATCCCATGAATACCTAAGCGATCCAGCACACCCGGTTCCCTACACCGAAGACGTTCACCTTCGTAGAACCCGGGAATATATGACAGACGACCAACGATTTGCCAGCAGAAGGCCAGATGTATTGACCTATAGTACGCCGGTGTTGGAGAAACCCATAACAGCAACGGGGCCAATTATAGCCGATTTGTGGGTAAGTACCAGTGGGACCGATGCCGATTGGGTGGTGAAAGTGATTGATGTCTTTCCTGATACCCTCTCCGCTGTGGAAAATGGAGTACCAATGGGTGGGTACCAAATGTTAGTAAGAGGAGAAGTGATGCGAGGAAGATTTCGAAACAGTTTCGAAGAGCCTGAACCCTTCGTACCGCGAGAAGCCACGAGAGTTCGATTTGAATTACCGGACGTAGCGCATACCTTTTTGCCTGGGCACCGGATGATGATTCAGATTCAAAGCAGTTGGTTTCCTTTGGTAGACCGGAACCCACAACAGTTTGTAAATATTTACGAATGCAGTGATGCTGACTTCATAAGAGCTGAGCATCGGGTGTACCACAGCGCTCAGCACCCCTCGGCTATTCGGTTTTATACTTTGGAAAAAGGAGAAACTCAGGCGCCTCGTTAAGGAACAACGCGGCGCCTGAAAGAATTATTTCTCGATATTTTTCTTTTCGGCGTCGCGAATTCCCTGGCGAATTTCGTCTTCCACAGAGTTTTTGGCGTTGTTAAACTCGCGGATACCACGTCCTAAACCACGCATTAGCTCAGGAATTTTTTGGCCTCCGAACAATAGGAGCACCACTAAAAAGATCAATATAATTTCGGTTGCACCGAGATTGCCTAAAAAAAGCAATAGGGAAAGAGAGAATGCGGTCATAACAAACAATTTAAAGGTTAGACAGTGCAAAGGTACGATGATGGCATTGGATTTGCAGCTTTTTAATAAAAGCAGCCCGAACTATTTACCAAAGATGACAAAAAAACGATGATCTGGGTGTTACAACTACCCACAACTTAGCGCTCTCAGCCACACAACCGTTTCCGAAAAAGATCGTTATAGAATGCTACCCTCAATATGAAGATAAACGATATTACCCAGCTCCTCGAAGCCATCGCACCCCCGCAATACCAAGAATCGTATGACAATTCCGGACTGATTGTGGGACATCCGGAAACAGAAGTGACTGGAATCCTTTTTTGCCTAGATGCCCTTGAATGCATCGTGGACGAAGCGCTACAAAAAGGCTGTAATTTGATTATTGCCCACCACCCAATCGTTTTTAAAGGGCTGAAGCGTTTTAACGGGAATAATTACGTCGAAAGAACAGTCATCCATGCCATTCAAAACAAGGTTGCGATTTATGCCATTCATACCAACTTGGATAACGTCCTATACCGAGGGGTAAATGAGCGGATCGCGCTGCAACTTGGATTGGAACAGCTGCAAGTGCTCGTGCCCAAACCGGGACTCGACCAAGTGGGCGCTGGGGTAATCGGGCAGTTGCCGAATCCAGTAGAAGAACGCGTTTTTTTGCAACAAGTAAAAGAAAAAATGAAAACGGGATGCGTCCGCCACACTCAATTGTTGAATAAACCGATTCAACGAGTGGCGGTCTGCGGAGGTGCAGGAAGCAGCTTTTTACCTTTTGCACTGGCACAACGCGCCGATATTTACATAACGGCAGATTTTAAGTACCATGAATTTTTTGATGCAGAAAATAAGCTGGTCATTGCGGATATTGGACATTTTGAGAGCGAACAATACACGATTCCACTTTTATATGATATTATTTGCGAAAAATACCCTAATTTTGCGCTCAATTTGACCGAACAGAATACCAATCCGGTCAATTACCTTTGACAATCAATTCATTATGGCAGAATTATCCATCGCTGAAAAACTTCAGAAACTGTGGAATCTCCAGCAAGTTGACTCCCAGCTGGACGAAATAAAAATCTTGAAAGGGGAACTACCCATGGAGGTAGCCGATCTGGAAGACGAATTAGCGGGTTTGGATACCCGAATCAAGCGTCTAAAGGCTACTGTGAAAGAGGCGGAAGGAGAAGTATCGCGCCTACAGGCATTTGGAAAGGATACAGAAGCCAACCTTAAGAAATACCAGAAGCAAATTGAGGAAGTCAAAAACAACCGCGAATACGAAGCGCTTCAACGGGAGATCGATAATGCAAAATTAGACATCGAGTTGGCAACTAAAAAAACAAAGGAAGCCAAAGCGGTACTCGATCAGAAAAAAGAAAGCTTGACAGTGGCAGAAGCAAAATTCACTGCGCGTCAGCAAGACCTGGATACCAAAAAGCAGGAGCTCAATGGCATTATTGAGAAGACCAACCAGGAAGAAGCAAAACTAAAGGCACACAGCGATCAGGCCCGTGTAGGCGTTGAAGATCGCTTGTTGAAGGCTTACGACAAAACACGGACTACCTACCGGAATGGATTGGCGGTAGTAACCGTCGACCGCGACGCTTGTGGTGGCTGCTTTAACAGGATACCACCTCAGGTGCAACTAGAAGTTTGCCTTCACAAAAAGATCATCGCTTGTGAGCATTGTGGACGAATTTTAGTGGATCAAAGTATTGTTAATCCTCCCCTTGTAGAGGCTTAATTCATATTTATAAATAATTGATTTAGTGCCTGTTCTGAATATTTTTCAGTACAGGCACTATTTTTTTACAAAATATATGTTAAATGTTAACCAACTAACGGCTTAAATGCCGTTTCTTGCATGGTCTTTATTTTAGAGGACTTTCATTTGTAATCATGCGCGTTTTTAGCCCATCTACGGTTTTATTGTTGTTGTTGTGTTGGTATGCCCCTGCAGTCCAAGCTCAAAGTCCCTCCTACAAGGTACTAGACACCTACGACGACCTATCTACGCTGTTGAACAGACACGAAGAAACTACGCTTTTGGTTAATTTTTGGGCTACTTATTGTGCTCCCTGCGTTCAAGAAATTCCTCTTTTAGATTCCCTTCAGCAAAAATATGCAGACCGCCAACTAAAGGTGGTGCTGGTAAACTTGGATTTTCGGCATCAACTTAAGCAACGGCTAGAGCCTTTTTTGGAAAAATACCACCTGAGCTCCAAAGTGGTAGTCCTGGCAGATCAGGATGCCGACTCTTGGATCCCCAAGGTTAGTTCGGATTGGGATGGAGGACTTCCGTTTACCATGATTGTTAAAGACGGGAAAAAAGTCCCTCACCAACAAGAATTCAACAGTTTCGATGGATTGGAGCAGTTTGTTTTGCCCCATTTAACACCGGTGGATCTGCTTATTGCAAAACGTAAACGATAATTTTTTATATCACGCTATTTCATTTAAATAACATCTACATCTAAACGTGCGCCTGTTCTTTTTTTGCAGGACTTTTAATCTCTCTCTTTAATCCGATTTTTCACCTTCTTCTCCCTGTACTGAAGACATGAAAGTCACACTCCCGTCGGTTACCCTCCTGGCATTCTCCGCTATTGTATTATCTAATTTCAATAGCCGACCCGCCAATCCGACAACCGATTTTAATTATCCGGACGGCTATGCTATTGGTGATGTAGCACAAAGTTTCCGGCTCAAGAACTACGACGGTCGCACCGTCGGGCTCGAGGACTATCCTTCTGCGAAGGGGTTTATAATTGTGTTTACCAGCAATCATTGCCCCTACGCAGAAGCATACGAAGACCGCCTTATCGCCCTGCACCGCAAATTTGCGGATCGCGGATTTCCCTTGATTGCTATTAATCCAAACGCTCCAGAGATTAATCCCTTGGACAATATGGAGGCGATCAAAAAACGGGCCCGTCTGAAAAAATTTCCGTTTCCTTATCTCTCTGACTCCCTTCAACAGGTGTTTCCAATGTACGGAGCCGACCGTACCCCACATGTATTTGTGCTGGATAGCCTCCGGCACGTGCGCTACATGGGCACTATCGACGACAATGCGGAAGCTTCTCATAAAGTAACTAAACGGTACGTAGAGGAAGCCATCCATGCGCTACTAGAAGGCGATGAACCTACCCCTTCCACCACCAAAACGGTTGGATGTAAAATTCGAATGATGGAACGCCGTAGCAGCGCTCCTAAGTCCATCGAAAAAACAGAGGGGTGACTCAGGTGATTCAACCAGCGGATTTTGCTAAAGTAGATATCCGGATCGGAACCATATTGGAGGTATTTCCGTTTCCAAAAGCCAAAAAGCCAGCCTGGCAACTCCATATTGATTTTGGTCCAGAAATCGGAATCAAAAGAAGTAGCGCCCAAATCACTCAAAAATACGATGCCCAACAGCTGTTGGGCAAGCAGGTACTGGCAGTCGTAAATTTCCCTCCCAAGCAAATTGCCCACTTTCCTTCCGAAGTACTCGTTCTTGGGTTAGACACAGAAAAGGGAGTCGTGCTGCTTTCCGCAGACGAACCAGTTTCCAATGGGCTTCGTGTCGTCTAACTAATTGACAACCTACCAATTAGGTTACCCCCTTCCTATCTACAATAAATCCGTTTATTCCATTCTGTTTTTGTTTGCCGAAAAATAGTATCTTGGGTCCTTGTTTCCCCCATTTATCTTCGTACAAATTCAATTTCAGCCATGGAATACCGCTCCTCCCTTCCTATCCAGCCTAGTTGGCCCCTATTATTGGCCACTTGCCTGCTTCTTTCTTGTTCCCCTTCAAGGCAGCGCCCAAGCTCCAAGCTCCAATCGGTGTCGGTTGTTTGGGAATTGATTCAAAACACGGCCGAAGAAGAATGTCAGGCAGAATTTCGGTTTGTGAACCACGGGAAACAAGCGCTCTCAGGTTCAAATTGGTGCTTGTATTTTAATCAAACGACCGTCTTGCCCGGACCGCCAATGTCCGATTCGTTAAAAGGAGAGGTAGTTCACCTCAATGGAGACCTTTATCAGTTTCGCCCTGGACCTGAATTTCAGATTGCTCCTGGAGACAGCCTCCGGTTTCGGTATCGGTACAAGGGTGCGATGATCAAAGAACGAGACCGACCAGATGGCGCTTATTTTGTTGAAAAAAACGGTTCGGATGAGCAGGTAGTTCTGCCCAATCGTTTTGAGGCCCTCCCGCTGCGCAACTTGGAAGCCCTGTTTCCTGACCCTGAGCTCCGCGCCTTGGTATCAAGCCCTTCCAACGAATACCAGCGGAACTTGGCTATTTCTACTTTACCCTTGAGCGCAGTTGGGAAAATAACCCCCAGCCCTTACAGCATACAAGAAAGAGAAGGCAGTATTTGGTTGGACCCTCGTACCCGAATCGGTTATACAGAGGGGTTGGAAAACGAAGCTAGGCAATTGCAACAGGGTCTCCAGAAAATAACCGGGCGAACGTTTTCGATGACCAAAGGAACAGTAACAGGCCCATTTTCCATTCAGCTCCAAAGCAGCCCCATTACCGTAAACGGGATATCCAGCGAAGCATATCAGCTTTTGGCAGGGCCCGATAGCGGCATTCAAGTGCTTGGAAGCGATGCCCCTGGGGTCTTCTATGGTATTCAAAGCTTGTTAGCCCTGGTATTGGCCGATAGCAGCCCCGGTGAATGGAAAATTCAATCCGTAGAAATACAGGATGCACCAAGGTTCGCCTATCGTGGCTTTTTACTCGATATTGCCCGTAATTTTCAGAAAAAAGAGGCCGTACTCAAACTTATTGACCTACTCGCCCTCTATAAAATAAATAAATTAAATCTTCGAATGACTGAGGATGAAGGTTGGAGACTGGCAATCAAAGGGTTACCAGAACTCACGGAGGTCGGAGGAAAACGAGGACACAAGGGCCCTACCTCTAATTGCCTTCCACCCTCTTACGGATCCGGCCCCTTGCCGGATGACCCTGGCAACCATGGTTCTGGGTACTTCAGCCGAGAGGATTTTAAAGAAATCCTTCGTTATGCCCACCAGCACCACATAGAAGTTATTCCCGAAGTCTGTTTCCCAAGCCATGCACGCGCTGCCATTCAATCGATGGAAGCAAGGTATCAGTATTATTTGGCCAAAAAAGACACGATTAAAGCACAGGAATTCCGATTAATTGATCCAGAAGACGCTTCAGTCTACCGATCTGCCCAACTCTACCAGGATAATATTGTGTGTGTGGCCCTGCCTTCTGTCTATCATTTTTATGAAACGGTAGTTCGGGATATCAGCCAAATGTATGAAGAAGCTGGCTTGAAAATGACCACCTTTAATACCGGCGGGGATGAGGTACCCAATGGAGCCTGGACCCAATCGCCGAAATGCGCTGAACTTCTGAAATCCTTACCCCATTTGAGCGATTACCGGCAATTACAGGGCTATTTCCTAGAAAAAACCCTGCCTATCCTCGAAAAGTACCAGGTACAAATATCTGGCTGGGAAGAGATCGTGTTAAACAAGGACAGCAAAGGGAAAGCAGTGGTCAATACCTCGTTTGTCGGAAAACCCCTTCTACCCTTGGTCTGGGACAATACGGATGACAACATTGATCTGGGCTACCGAATCGCCAATGCGGGGTATCCAATTGTGCTTTGCAATGTGACCAACCTGTATTTTGACTTAGCCTACTCCATCGATCCTACAGAACCTGGTCTGTACTGGGGAGGCTTCCAGGATGCCATAGACCCTTATGTGATGGCCCCTTTTGACGTTTTTAAAACCGCCCATTTTGATGCATTCGGACGTCTGGGCACCAACGAACAGTCCTTCCCCGGTAAGGAACGGCTACGACCAGAGAACCGCCCCAAAATAAAAGGATTACAAGCCCAGCTTTGGACAGAGACCGTAAAAGGCCCCGCCATGTTGGAATACTACTTAGCCCCCAAATTATTTGCCTTCGCGGAAAAAGCATGGTCAAAAGCACCCGCCTGGGAAGAAGAAAACAGCCTAACGCAACGGAACAAAGCCATTCTGGAAGGCTGGAACGAATTGGCAAATAGAATTGGGCAGCGGGAATTTGCCAAACTAGATGCCTACTTTGGCAGCTGGAATTACCGGATACCAGCCCCGGGAGCCATCCTTGAAAAAGGGCTTTTTTCTGCCAACACTGCTTTCCCTGGACTTATCATTCGATATACCACAGATGGTTCCGAGCCAGGTCCTGCCTCCACGCCCTACCTGGAGCCCGTCCCACTAAACGCTGGAACAATCAAGGTAAGGGCCTTTAATCGAGCTGGACGCGGAGGAAAAAGCTGGACACTCTAATACCAAGTATACCTTTTTTCTGCTCATGGGTAGTAAATTAACTATAACATGGATCTAGATCGGAAAATGCCTGCTCATTCTTTACTATTTACTTGGCTCTTCAGCCTTGTCATTGGGTTGTTCAGCTGCCAAAGTTCCGCTTCTCCTCCGGTGTTCTTTGTCGGTACAGCTGTCGCGAATATTACTCCACCGCTGGGTGCCTGCATTGCCGGGGATGCTAACGGTCGGACCTTTACGGGAGTGCACGACTCGCTGTACCTCAAAACGGTGGTCGTTTCGGACGGGAAAACCCGGATTGCCTTCATCACTGCTGATTGTATAGGGCTGCTGCATCCTACCGTGCTTGCCATCCGGAAAGGGGTAGCCGCAGCAGTTCCCAATGCCGACTTGGATCCTAGCCACCTGGTTATCGCCTCTACCCATACCCATTCGGGTCCAGATGTAGTTGGCCTCTGGGGACCCAATCCATGGACCTCCGGTGTGGATACCAGTTACCAAAATGCTTTGGTAAAAAAAGCCATTCAGGCGGTAGTGCAGGCACTTGCCAACCAACAAGAGGCCACGGCTATCTGCTCGGAAGGAACCCACGGCGATTCTTGGGTGGTCAATATTTCCGATACCACTTCGGTGGATCGAAGTATTGTCTTGCTCCAATTCATCGATCGGAAAGGAAATTCAATTGCCAGCCTATTGAACTTTGCCTGTCATCCAACCTTTCTTGATAATGCCTCTGACTGGGTCTCTGCGGATTATGTGGCTGGTGTTTATAAGCAAATGGATGAACAACTGGGAGGTGTCAATTTGTTTCTTCAAGGAGCTATCGGGGGTTGGGTTCAACCGGAATACGAAGAAAAGACTTTTGCAGCTGCAGAAAGGAGAGGCCGGGAGCTGGCAGATGCCGGACTGAAGTTATTGAAAAACAGCCAACCGCTGGATTCAGCCCTGATTCGCTTTAAAAGCAAGCTCATTCAGTTACCTGTCTCTAATCCTGGATTTAAACAATTAGCAGCCATAGGGGTACTGGATCGGCCCATCACAGACAGTGTGACTACTGAAATCGCCTGGTTTTCTATTGGAAATGTCCAATTTGCTACTCATCCCGGGGAAACCACCCCGGTACATTCGCTCGAAACGAAAGCTTTGATGAGACAAAAAGGACCCAAAGTGGTGATTGGATTGGGAATGGACGCGCTGGGTTACCTTCTATCCCCCCATTTTTTTGACCCTCAAAAACCACTTCCCCACACCGAATACCTGCTATCCAGGTCGATCGACCCAGCTGCAGGACCTCTTTTGATGGAACAGCTGAGAGAAATAGCTCGATAAGTTGGCTATGCAGCGCTCAGGAATCAACACCTAAGGTCAACACGCCTATGAACCAAGCAAAAACTTACATAGAGCACCTCCAACAACTCATTCAAAGGGTGCTGGAAACGCAGCTGCCTCAAATTGAGAAAGCAGGAGCCCTCATTGCCAGCAGCCTCCTGCGGCAGGGATACTTGTATACGTTTGGAACAGGCCATTCCCACATGATGGCCGAAGAGTTATTTTACAGGGCTGGTGGTTTAGCGCGGGTTTATCCTATCCTGGAGGACGCCTTGATGCTTCACAACGGTGCGGTGAAAAGTACCGATATGGAACGATTGGAAGGTTATGCAGAGCTTATTTTAAACCGGTATCCTTGCTGCGAGAACGACTGCCTTTTGATTGCTTCTAATTCTGGCCGGAACCCGGTTATCATTGAAATGGTATTTGCGGCCCAAAAAAGAGGAATGAACGTAATAGCCCTGACCAATCGAGCCCACTCCGAGTCCCAAACCTCCCGGCATTCCTCCGGGTACAAATTGTACGAGCTCGCGGATGTCGTATTGGATAATCAGGGTTGTGTGGGAGATGCCTCGCTGTTTATTCCGGAGATCAACCGCTCCATCGGAGCCACCTCCACCAGTCTAGGGGCCCTGCTTTTACAGGCCACTGTCATTGCTGCCGTTGAGCAGTTGTTGGAGCAAAATTACCAACCAGAAATATTTGCTTCGAGCAACCTGGACAGTGGCGATGCAATCAACCAACAACTTTTGAGCGTTTACCAGCCGCTGATCAAGCCCTTGTAGAGCGGGAAATGAACGGTCCCCCAGTTTTCTTTTAACTAAAAAAACCGCGAGTAGATCACTCTAACCGCGGTTTTTTAGTTCCTCCTCATAAGGGTGGGACGTTATCCCAAATAAGCTTTCAGCCCTTCTGCTGCGCGGCTGCGCAGCCTGCTCAAGGCCCGATCGCGAACTTGGCGAACCCTTTCTCTGGAGAGTCCGTAGAATTCTCCGATTTCATCGAGTGACATTACTGTTTGTCCGTTCAATCCGAAGTAAGCGGAGAGTACATCCCGTTCACGGGTACCCAAGTGCGACAATCCTTCGGCCACCTCATCTCGGAGGGACTGGGACATAAGCTGGTTATCTGGGCTTCCCACTTGTTCGGGAACCATCAGGTCCAGCATAGTTGCTTCATTGTCCTCTGCATTTCCGACTGGA
This sequence comes from Saprospirales bacterium, assembly GCA_947459365.1. GTDB lineage: Bacteria > Bacteroidota > Bacteroidia > Chitinophagales > Saprospiraceae > M3007. The sequence continues at coordinate 4,373 of CANHDG010000016.1, read as the reverse complement.
GCGTCTAACGAAACGTGGCGGATATTGCTTCGGATCATATTTTCTACTTCCCTGGGTGTTAGGTCAAGGGCCTCTGCCAATTCATCGTCTGTAGGTTCCCGTTCGAAGGCCTGCATCAGCTCGATCACCTTGTCATTGACCTTATTATAGGAACTAGCTTTACTGGTCGGGATACGAACAATACGACTATTTTCCACAATAGCTTGTAAAATGCATTGGCGAATCCACCAGACAGCATAGGAGATAAACTTGAATCCCTTGGTTTCATCGAAGCGCCGGGCGGCCTTGATCAAGCCGACATTCCCCTCATTGATCAAATCGGACAACGACAAGCCCTGATTTTGGTACTGCTTGGCGACAGACACCACAAATCGGAGGTTGGACTGAGTGAGTCGTTCCAAGGCTTTTTCATCTCCCTGACGAATACGACGAGCCAGCTCTGCTTCCTCCTCTGGACCAATGAGCGGGATTTTACTAATCTCCACTAGGTATTTATCCAGGGCGAGGCTTTCCCGAGCGGTAATTTTGTGAGCAATTTTTAACTGACGCATCTCTGTTCTGTTTTGGGTTTTATTTACTGGTCAAAAGTGTTGCTTTTTTGGTCAATCAGGCGGATTAGTACCTCTTGTTTGGGATGGTAAGCCCAATTATACGGTAAGGAAGTTCCTAAAGCCAACCGTATCCGGTCAGGCAACAAATATAGAAGACTTATCCGGTATCCTGATTAAAAACAACTCATTCTATAATGCATTTTATTGAAAAAAAGTTTCCTCAACTACAAACCATTAACAAATAAGTAAAAATAACCGGTAAATTTGGTTTTGAATAGCCTTAACTACGACTTTTTTTTATGCCCTTGCTTTCCTTGAAGTGGCTTGCAGATCGCTCTCTACACCCTATAAAATGGGTTTTAAATGCGCGGATTCGAACCTTTCTTCTTGCAGGGGCCCTGCTGAGTTGGCTTTTTTGCCTCCCCCACCCTTTATTTGATCAACCTATCAGCACGGTGCTATTGGACCGAGAGGGAGGCTTATTAGCCGCAAAAATAGCCTCCGATGAGCAGTGGCGATTCCCAATGGCAGATTCACTTCCCTCCAAATACGTCCAAGCCGTACTCTTCTTTGAGGATCAGCACTTTTATTACCACCCTGGGGTCAACCCAGTGAGCCTGTTTCGGGCAGCTTACACCAACCTGCGAGCAGGAAGGATTGTCAACGGGGGCAGCACCCTCAGCATGCAAGTTATTCGGTTGGCACGCAACCATCCGCCCCGCACGTTTTGGCAAAAAATCATTGAGGTTTGGATGGCTACCCGATTGGAACTGACCTACCGAAAAAAGACCATTTTGAGGTACTATGCTTCCTTTGCACCCTTTGGAGGAAACGTAGTAGGCATAGAAGCAGCCTCTTGGCGTTTTTTCGGGAAAAAACCGGCTTCCCTCTCATGGGCCGAGGCAGCCTTACTGGCGGTGCTACCCAATAGCCCCGGATTACTGCATCCCGGTAAAGGCAGAGAACAATTGTTGGAAAAGCGAAATCGATTACTCGGCAAACTGCTGAGAAAAGGCGTCCTAACCGATCTTGAATTTGAACTAGCCAGTGAAGAACCTCTACCAGAACAACCTTTAGCCCTCCCTCAGTGGGCACCGCACCTATCTGATTTTCTTCAAAAAAGCCACTTATCCCGGTCTTCCGAAGCAGCTGTTCACCATACAACCCTCTCCCGCGAGCTGCAGCTCCCGCTGATTGAACTGCTCCGCCGCCGGCAAGCGCTCTATCGGGGCAATGAAGTACACAATATCGCAGCTATTGTCATGGAGGTCGCCACCGGAGAGGTCCTCGCTTATGTTGGCAATGCGCCGGAGGCAGGTTCGGAGCATGGAGCCTCCGTCGATATGATCCGTGCGCCTAGAAGTACCGGAAGTATCCTCAAGCCTTACCTGTATGCTTGGAGTTTACAAAGCGGAGATATCTTGCCCAATTCCTTGTTGGAAGATATTCCTACTCAATTTGGACAATATAAACCAGAAAACTACCGAGAGACCTATGATGGCGTAGTGAGTGCCCGAATGGCGCTGATCCGCTCTTTAAACATTCCGTTTGTCAATCTACTCCGCCAGCACGGGCTCGATAAATTTCATTACGAGCTCAAGCAGTTGGGGTTAACGAGCTTTGGGCGACCGGCCAGCCATTATGGATTATCCTTGATCCTTGGGGGCGGGGAAGCCAGCCTTTTAGAAGTCACCAATAGTTATGCCTGCATGGCCCGCAGACTGGCTGCCTTTTATGATCGAAACGGCTTGGTGAGCCAACAAGATTTCAGGCCACCCCGTTTTTTACTTCCAGGAAAGCCCTCCCAAAAAACAGAAGTTGAGCAGTGGATACCGAGCGACCACCTACTCTCTCCAGGTGCAATCTGGCATAGTTTTCTGGCGATGGAAGAGGTGGAACGGCCCAACAGTGCCGGAGAATGGGAGCTTTTTCGCTCCAACCAGCGCATTGCCTGGAAAACAGGCACCAGTTTTGGGTTTCGGGATGCCTGGGCAATCGGCGTCAACGCCCGCTATGCTGTTGGGATTTGGGTAGGGAATGCAGACGGAGAAGGGCGACCGGGCCTGATTGGAATTGAAATGGCCGCCCCGGTTCTTTTTGAAGTATTTCGGCTACTGCCTGGCGGGGATGATTGGTTTGAGCCCCCTTTCGACAACATGGTACCCTTGGCCATTTGCCTGCAAAGCGGCTACCGGGCTGGACCTGATTGCGCAGCAGATACTCTTTGGAGTCCTACCAATGGCCGTCACGCAGCAGTCTGTTCGTTCCACCAGCTGTTGCACCTGGATTCGAGTGAGCAATTCCAAGTTAACAGCAGCTGCTGTCCTCCCGAACAAATGCTTCACCAACCATGGTTCGTCCTTGATGCTGGGCAAGAATATTATTACCGAGGCAAAAACCCTAACTATGTGCCACCCCCACCTTACCTGCCCGGTTGTTCTTTGTCGGAGCAAACCGATCAGCGATTGCCGCTCCGGCTATTGTATCCCACAAAAAATGCACAACTATTTATCCCGGTGGAGGTTGATGGCCAGTTGAGCAGCGTGATCTTCAAAGCGGCCCACCGGGAACCTGAAACTACCTTACATTGGCACCTGGACGACCAGTACGTGGGGTCGACTCAAACCTTTCATCAAATTGCACTTCAACCCGGGGTTGGTAAACACCGAATTGCAGTGGTTGACCAGGCCGGACACCGGATTGATCGGAACTTTGAAGTGATCGGGAAAGGCCATTAAGACATTAAAAAAAAGTAAAAAATGTTCAAGGAAGCAGGGAGAACAGCCCCCAGTCACTTATATATACCCTTTTTTTCCTATTTATTTAAGGTCAAAACACTCGAAATCACAAACCGATTTTAACATTTTAGCTCTTTTTTATTTTTACAATTAATTGATTATTAATATTTTAAATAAAAAACAAAGCATTTTTAATGTTAATTTTCCTTTCCATTTTCACCCCAAAGTTGTCTGCTCAGCCGCTTCGTCCCTGTTTCATCTTTGCAGCATAAAGCCGTTTATCGACTTTTAGATGTAGATTTGGAAAGGGCGCGCCGGGTAAATGAATCCGGCGCGTCTCCAAGGCTCAAGGAACCTTCCGTACTTTAAAGATTGTAGAGATAATTGGGCCCTCATGCTTGACAAACGAGTCAGGCGGAGGGCCTTTTTTAATGGTTAATGGTTAATGGGGTTTGTTAGTGGGGGTTTGTTCTAGACCTGTTTGAGCGGGCATTCTGTTACTTTTTACTTTGCTTTCTCTTAAGAATTGGATCCTGTTTCTGTTTAGTATTTCGCCTTAGTTGATTGAAAGTGGCAAAAGAGATAAAACCGAATCAATTAGAGGTTAAAAGTATGCGTATTTATAAATTTTATTAAATTGTTTTACAATGATTTAGATAAAAAATTAGAATCTTTTTATCTAAAATAAGACCTAAATCACTCTGCATTTTTGTCTGAAAATACCGGATCACCGTGTTTCATCTTTGCAGCATAAAGCCGTTTATCGACTTTTAGATGTAGATTTGGAAAGGGCGCGCCGGGTAAACGAACACGGCGCGTCCCCAAACTGAAACAGGCGGAATTTCCTACCCGAACAAGAAGTACACATACAAGGCGGTCCTCGCTTGACAATCGTGTCGGGCGGGGATTGCTGCTTTTGATAGCCCTTTTTTTCCTGAAAATTTTCTGTTCACCTAAGCTTTTCTCCAAGATGATGATTGGCAGGACCACAGCGCTCAGTCTTTTTTCTTTTTTGCTCTTTGCTTCCCTACCACTCCAAGGCCAAAAGGGATCCATCAAGGTGGTAAAAGCGAATGATCAGATC
>CANHDG010000015.1 GCA_947459365.1 Saprospirales bacterium | reverse complement strand
TACAATGTCGGAGACAAATCCATTGGGTAACAGCTATTTTAGTAGGTCAAAGCTAGGCGTATGTTGAGGGTCAGCTGAAATGGGGTACCACAAAATTGGCAAAATGGAGTGTTCGTCTCCGCTGCACCTACCCCTCACACAGGCCATCTACAAAACACCCGGAAATAGCCCCAATCGGAGGGGCGTAGCCCTGCGATATCAATAGCCCCAAGCGACCCACCAAACAGGAAGGGGCGTAGCCCTGTTATCTAGAAAACCCAAGGCGGTGCAATAATCAATAGGGGCGAAGCCCTGTGCGTTTAACGACATTGGGTAATTCATTTCCTTACTTTAACGGCGGTAAGGCGAAGCCCTATGACATTAACGACATTGGGCAATTGATTAACTTAACGTAACGGCGGTTGCCTTTGCCTCCCGTTCTCCTCTTAAACTAGTTTTTTTTCGGTAAATAAATTTCAGCAAGCATGCAGCGGGCGCTGCCACCTCCGTAGGTTTCAATCGTGTTCAGTTGGCTGTGGAGCAATTGAGTGTGGCTGCTGAGCTGCTCGATTTGTGCCGAACTCAGGGACTGATAGGCGGTTTCAGACATGATTAGATAGGTCTTGCCTTCTTGGTTGCGCACTTGGAGCATATTGCCTGCAAAGGCGTTCATCTGCTCCAGGCTAATTTCCACCACTTCCTTGCCAGTCTCGTTAAAAAGTGCCAGAAGTTTTGCCTTTTCCTCCTGATCGGGTACACTTTCTAAACAAATCACTACAAAGGTTTCACCCAGGGCCATCATGACATTGGTGTGGTAAACAGCCTGTCCGTGGTCATCTACGGAGTGAAAGACAACCGCCTTGTAACCCAGAACGTCGCAAAGTTGATCTAGCAGTGCGGAATCCGTCCTCGGACTCAAGCAGGCATAAGCAAGGCGATGGGGGTGGTCAAAGATAATACTACCGGTACCCTCCAGGAAGCGGTTGTTGGCCTCTTGCTGTTCAAGGTGCCACCGGGAACCTGTTTGTTGAAAGCCTGCATCCAATACGGTTTGTAGAACCGCCTCGCTTCGTTCCAATCGCCGGGTAGGGGCGAACATCGGGTACGTCACGATATGGCCTTCTTGGTGGAAGCTCACCCAGTTATTCGGAAAGACGGCATCGGGTTTGGCGGGCTCACTGCTATCATGGGCCACGAGGACGTCGATTCCTACGGCGCGCAATTGGGCGACGAATTGATCGAACTCTTCGATGGCTTTTTCGCGCATTTCAGAAGGGCTAAGGCGCTGGTCTCTACTTTGGAACGCGTTGTTTTCGGCAGTTTCTGCGTTAAAACCAAACTGCGCTGGACGCACCATTAGCAAGTGCGAGGTGGTTTGTGCTCTTGACATAAGCTATGATTCAAATTCTTTGCAGGCCCGGTAGAGGTCATCCCAGCCGGTCCGTCGTTTGACGATGGTTTCTAGGTATTCGTTCCACACAAGGGGGTCTTGGTTGAGGTCTTTGACGATAGCTCCGGAGAGTCCGGAGGCAATATCGGCGGCGGTCATACGGCCATCTCCGAAATGGGAGGCGAGTGCCATTCCGCTGTTGACCACGGAAATCGCCTCGGCGGTGCTGAGGGTACTCGAGGGTATTTTGACCCTGGATTTACCGTCTTCGGTCATTCCGCTGCGGAGTTCCCTGAAGATGGTGACAATGCGTTGGATATCGGCTAGCAGGTTGATTTGTTCCGGAAGCCTTAATTGCTGTTTGAAATGGGCGGTTCGCTGCAGCACAATGGTTACTTCTTCCTCTTGGGTAGCTGGGGTGGGAAGTACCACGGTGTTAAACCGCCGTTTGAGGGCTCCGGAGAGGTCATTAACGCCTTTATCTCGGTTATTAGCGGTGGCGATCACGTTAAAGCCAGGTACTGCCTGGATTTGCAGGTTAAGTTCTGGGACTGGCAGCAATTTTTCGGAGAGCAAGGTGATCAGGCTATCTTGCACATCGGAGCCAATTCGCGTCAGTTCTTCCACCCTGCAAAGCTGACCGCTCTGCATCGCTTTCATCATAGGGGTCACGACCAATGCTTGTTCGGAGGGCCCCTCTGCAATCAGGCGGGCATAATTCCAACCATAACGAATTGCTTCTTCCCCGGTGCCGGCGGTTCCTTGAATCAGCAGGGTAGAATTGCCCGAGATGGCGGCCGCCAGGTGTTCAGACACCCAGGATTTGGCAGTTCCGGGCAAGCCAAAAAGCAGTAGGGCTCGGTCGGTGACCAAGGTGGCAATGGCTATTTCGATTAAGCGGCGGTTGCCGATGTATTTGGGGGTGATGAGCTGGCCATTTTCCAAGGTTCCGCCCATGAGGTAAGTGAGTACTGCCCGTGGAGACAGCTTCCATTGTTCTGGTTTAGGATCCCGATCTAGTTGCTGAAGGGCCTCTAATTCTTCGGCGAAGGTGACCTCTGCAAACGCGCGTTGAACGTTCATTTTTGTGGATTGGGTTCGGAAAAGGGGCTTAGATTAACATGCCGGCAAGTGTAGCAGACAAGTAGGAAGCCAAGGTGCCGGCGGCCAATGCCCGGAATCCCAGCCGTGCTAGATCGGCTCTTCTGCTGGGCTCCAGTGCGCTGATACCCCCAATTTGTATTCCTACGGAGCCAAAATTGGCAAAGCCACAGAGTGCAAAGCTCACAATCGCGATCGTTTTGGGAGATAAAGCATTGGTGGCGATTAAATCTTTCAGCTGAAGGTAGGCTACAAATTCATTCGCAACTAGTTTGGTGCCCATCAGGGCTCCAGCGGTCATGGTTTCATTTCCTGGGACCCCCATCGCCCAGGCAAATCCTGAGAAGATTCCACCCAGAATTGTGTTCAGGCTTAGCTCTGCATAGCCCGCTAATCCACCCAAGTTGTTCAATAAAAAATTAACCAGGGCGATCAGGGCCAAAAATCCAATCAGCATTGCGGCTACATTTAAGCCCACCTTGAGACCGTCGGAACAGCCTGCAGAGATGGCGTCCACCAGGTTTGAATGCTCTTTTTTCACGTCCAGCTTAACCTGCCCCTGTGTCTCTGGTTGCTCGGTCTCTGGATACATAATTTTAGCGATGGCCAGGGCGCCGGGTGCTGCCATGATCGAGGCGGCGATCAAGTACTCCGCCGGAACGCCGAATTTGATGTAGGTTGCCATCACCCCTCCAGCAATACAGGCAAAGCTGCCGGACATAGAAGCCATCAATTCGGAGTTGGTCATTCCTTTTAAATAAGGTTTGATCATGATCTGCGCTTCTACCTGTCCCACAAAAGCAGACGAAATATTGCTCAAGGCTTCCGCTCCGCTTACCTTCATGATGTAATTCAGCCCCTTAGCCAGTTTCTCCACAATCCACTGCATCACCCCAAGGTAGTAGAAAATATTCACCAAGCAGGCGACAAAGATGATGGTGGGAATGATGCGAACGAAAAAGATAAAAGTATCATTTCCAAACAAGGGGGCGAGCTTGGTATCATCGCCCAAGATGCCAAAAACAAACTTGGCTCCTTCGTCCGAAAAACTCAAAACTTTCGTGACTTTTTCACCTAACCAGCCAAAAATGGATTTCCCTAACGGCACTTTAAGGATAAAAACAGCTAAAAGCGCCTGTAATAGCAGTCCCATCCCTACCGTCCGGTAGTTGATGGCTTTGCGGTTATTAGAAAAACCCCAGGCAATGCCCAGAATTAAAACGATGCCAAGTAGTCCGATCAAACGATCCATAATTCTGTACTAAAAGTTGTGAGCATGAAAAAATCGCGGCCAAAAGTACGCGATGATAGGTGAATGACCATCGATGAACTAAATTTGCACCCAACTTTTTTTTGAAAAAAACAACTATGCAACAGGCAGGACAGCAAAATAGCAGCGTAAAACCATTCTTGATCGGAATAACCGGAGGCAGCGGATCGGGAAAATCAACCTTTATCCGCCGGATCCGGGAGCAATTTTCGGAAGAACAAGTTTGCATCATCTCGATGGATGACTACTATTTGCCCGTGGAATTTCAAAAGGAGGATCCAAATGGGAAAAAGAACTTTGATTTGCCAAAATCCTTTGATAAAAAGGCGTTCCGGGTAGCTCTGGAAGATTTGTTAAGCTGGAAAACAGTGGAGCGGGTAGAACATGTTTTTAACAACCCACTCAAAACACCCCGAACCTTGGTATTTCATCCTGCTCCCGTCATTATCGTCGAAGGCTTATTTGTATTTCATTTTAAAAAAGTACAAGCCATGTACGATTTGAAGATTTTTATCAATGCCAAAGAAAATCTAAAAGTAATTCGACGGATTTATCGGGATCAGGTGGAGCGTAATTATCCAGTGGAAGATGTGCTGTATCAATACCAGCACCATGTGTTGCCAGCTTTTGAAAAATACATTGCACCGCACAAAGAGGAGGCGGATATCGTGATTAACAACAACCAAAGCTTTGACCGTGGGCTCGACGTGGTCAAGGGCTATATTGCTCATTTACTTATGAAATAATGAACCGTAATTTGATTTTTCTACCGTTTTTAGCGCTCGCACTTCCTTCCGCCAGCGCTCAGGCCTTTATGCGCCCGATTGAAAATGCTGCCCAGATGGCCCTGGGTGGGGCAGCCGTTGCCCTTCCTACCTCCATCGGAGGTCTTTCTAATCCGGCCCAACTGGGTGGTTTGAATGGCAGGCAGCTGCTTGCCTGGTCCGCTCTTCCTCATGGCCTGGTTTCGGTCCGCAGCCAAGGCATGCAGGCTCTTTATCCGTTGACTACTCTGACCGGCTTGGGCTTGGGCCTCGTGCATACCGGTATGGAAGGATACAGCGAGCAGCGGTTCCAAGCCAGCTATGGCCGAAAGCTCAGTGAACAGTGGGCCGTAGGCGGCAGCTTTTTGGTCCCCCGGGTCGCAGCACAAGCCGATGGTTCCCTTACTCGGTTTCGAGTGGGACTTGGAATTTTGCTTCAGCCGATTCCTGGACTGCGTTTTGGTGCAGTCTTGGAGGATCCTTTCCCACCAAAGGATATTCTTACGCTTCAATCTATGCGTTTAGGGGCACATTGGGTTCTTTCCAATCTTTTGGAGTGGACCCTGGAGGTGAGTAAATCCCTGCGCACTCCCGCTCAAACCCGCTTTGGGTTGGTGTATCAAGCCCATCCCAAGTGGGCATTTCGGTTGGGTGCGCGCAACCAGCCCCTTCGCCTGGCCTTTGGCCTTGGATTAGAACTCTTCAAAGGGCTTCGCTGCGATTTTGCTTCCGAATGGCATCCGGTATTGGGTTGGACCCCCGCTTTGATGCTCGTATGGAGCCGCCCTTCCAGCAGTTGAAATGTTAAACTAACGTCAATCTTTTCTCTATGTCCACTTGAAGCAGCTACATTTAGGCCGTTAATGCTTTATTCGTCAAACTACTTACTTGATTTGAATTGGGAAATTTTCTGTAGGTTTTCTTTGTTTCTAAAAGTGGCCGCTTTCAAAAAGAGGTTAATCCAATTCACTTCAACCACTTAAACATCTTTTTTTATATTCATGAAGTATTTCCTTGCATGTTCGCTTTTGTTATCCACCGTATTTTCTCTTCAAGCGCAGGGCAGAAAGCTGCCAGACGTAAATGTAAAGACCCCAGAGGGACAAACTGTTAAAGTCCAAGACCTGGCGCCCGCTGGAAAAATCACGGTTTTCAGCTTCTGGGCTACTTGGTGTAAGCCTTGTGTGGCGGAGTTGGACGCGATTAAAGACCTGTACCCAGAATGGCAGGAAAAGTACAATGTTGAGTTTGTGGCGGTGAGTGTGGATGATGCTCGTACCACTGCACGCGTAAAAACATTTGTGGCAAATAAAGGCTGGGACTATAAAATTGTGACGGATACGTCCAAGGAATTTCAGTTGGCGATGAACGTACCCAATCCTCCCTTGACCATGGTGGTCAACCAAAAAGGTGAAATTGTGTACGATCACTTGGGGTACAACCCAGGAGATGAGCTGGAGCTGGAAGAAAAAATAAAAGCCATAGCGGGCGGAAAGTAAGCAATCAGCTGTTTCGAGGAAGGGGTTTCAAGTGGTCTTGTCAAAAGACTGTTTGAAACCCTTTCTTTTTTGGTGCTGTTGGCCCAGATTTTTTGAGAGCGAATTGGAAGGGGCGCCCATTTAGGGGGTGGCATTGTAAGTGAATTGTTGAAATAAAAAAGGGTATAAGAGCTCCTTTTTCCGCAAATTATCTCCTTCTTGTTCTTTCCTTTCCCTAGATTTGTGGGGTTACCTAACTCAATACTCGTTCGTCATGAAAATACTTAAATTACTCGGAGTAGCAGTGCTGGTGTTGCTGCTGTTCGTATTGGCAGTTTTTGGATACTACGGAGGCTTTTCCAGTGTCAAGTTTAGTACCTCGGTTCAGGGAGGGGAGTGGCTGGTCTATGAAGCGGTCCGAGGCGACTATCAACAGGCTCCAGAAGTGATTGAGCGGGTTCAGAAAGCAATTCAAGCAGGGTCTAGCTTACAGCCTCAGACAGCGTTTGGAACGTATTACGACAACCCTCAGGAGGTTGCCACCGAAGATTTGAGGTCCGAAATAGGGTGGATCATCGGGGTAGCGGACAGCCTGGAGATGGCTAAGTTAACGACACTTTCGGCGGTTAAAATTGGGCAGGCTCCGGAGACAGAGTACTTAACAGCTACATTTCCTTGGAAAGGGGAACTATCTATTTTGGTAGGCTTGGTAAGGGTCTATCCTGCCATGAATCAATACCTAGAGGAAAATCAATTGGTACAGGTGGGACCGATTACAGAGATTTATGATCAAAAAAACAAGGTCATTCTTTACCGGACCCAGCTTCAAAAATAATGGCCTGAATGGCAGGTCTGAAACAATGAATACGATTGTTTCGGAGCTGCCAACAGTTATTAGCGTTTCAGTTCTTCTACCAAAAACTGCCCTGTCCAACTCTCTTTTACCTGCGCAACGTGCTCTGGAGTACCGGTAGCCACTACGGTTCCGCCCCTAGTTCCGCCATCAGGACCGATATCAATCAGGTGATCGGCCATTTTGATGACATCTAGGTTGTGTTCGATGACCACGATGGTATTTCCTTTTTCCACCAGTTTATTGAGCACCGTTAGCAGTTGACGGATGTCTTCGAAGTGCAAGCCAGTGGTGGGTTCATCCAGGATATAGACGGTTTTTCCGGTGTCTTTTTTGGAGAGTTCTTCTGCCAATTTGACCCGTTGTGCTTCTCCTCCGGAGAGGGTAGTGGCTTGTTGGCCAAGGGTAATGTATCCGAGCCCCACCTCTTGAAGGGTTTTTATTTTTCGGAAAATAGGCGGAATCGGTTGGAAGAACTCTACCGCCTCGTCAATGGTCATGTTGAGAACATCGGAGATGGATTTTCCTTTGTACAAGACTTCCAAGGTTTCGCGGTTGTACCGTCGTCCCATACAGCGGTCGCAGGGAACCGATACATCTGGCAGAAAGTTCATCTCAATGACCTTCATGCCTCCGCCTTCACAGACCTCACAGCGTCCTCCTTTTACATTAAAAGAAAAGCGCCCAGGTTGGTAGCCTCGAATTTTGGCTTCGGGCGTATCGGCAAATAATTTTCGGATATCTCCGAATACATTGGTGTAAGTAGCGGGGTTACTTCTAGGGGTTCGTCCAATCGGGCTCTGGTCGATTTCAATCACTTTATCCACCAGTTCAAGTCCACTAACCCCGGTGTAAGGAAGGGGGCGCTTGAGGCTGTTGTAAAAATGTTGTTGCAGGATAGGGAACAAGGTCTCGTTTATCAGGGAGGATTTGCCGGAGCCGGAGACGCCCGTGACACAAGTGAACGTTCCCAGCGGGATTTCCAGGTCTACATTTTTCAGATTGTGTCCGGTACAGCCGGTCAGCCGAAGAAACTGCCCTTTACCTGGTCGGCGGACGGGGATTTCCAGGCGGGTGCGGCCAGCCAGGTAATCGGAGGTTTTGGTGGGTTGTCGTAAAAAGTCTGAGGGAGTTCCGATATCCACGATTTCGCCGCCGTGCTTTCCAGCACCTGGTCCGAGGTCAATCAGGTAATCGGATTCCAGCATAATATCTCGGTCGTGCTCTACCACGAGGACGGTATTCCCGATATCACGAAGGTTTTTTAGAGCCGTAATTAGCCGCATATTATCGCGTTGGTGGAGTCCGATGCTGGGTTCGTCCAAGATGTAGGTGATCCCGGTGAGTTGGGAGCCAATTTGGGTAGCCAGCCGTATTCGTTGGCTTTCTCCTCCGGAAAGGGTTCGGGCGCTTCGGCCCAGGGTGAGGTAGTCGAGGCCTACTTGGAGTAAGAAGTGAAGTCGGAACCGGATTTCCTTGAGTACTTCTTTGGAGATGGCCTTTTGTCGATCGGATAGTTTGGATTCGATGGAGGAGAGGGTATCGGCCAATTCTTGGAGGCCCATTTCGTTTAATTCCGCTATGTTTTTTTCTCCGATTTTAAACCAGCGGCTTTCTTGCCGGAGCCGGGTTCCATGGCATTCTCGGCAGGTTTGAACGGTCATAAAGTCTTCTGCCCATTGTCGTACCTTTTCGCTGCTGCTTTCGGCGTAGTACCGTTTAAGCATGTTGATCAGGCCTTCGGAGACTAGGTTGTAGGTCCATTCTTCACCACCCCAGTTTACACCAATTTCCAAGGCCTCTCCTCCACCGTGGAGCATCACTTGTAGCGCTTCTTCCGGGATGTCTTGTACCGGGGTGGAAAAGGAAAATTTATATTTTTTAGCGAGTGCTCTTAGTTGTTTGAACGTCAGGTTTTCGCGCACTTCACCGAAGGGAACAATCCCGATATCGTTGATGGATTTCTTGGGGTCTGGGATAATTCGCTTCATATCTACCTCATGGACTTCTCCAACCCCCTTGCAGTGAGGACACATGCCATAAGGTGAGTTGAAGGAGAAGGTATTGGGAGAAGGTTCTTCGTAGCTAATCCCGGATTCAGGGCACATGAGTCGCTTGGAGTAGTTGGCTACCGAGGCGCCGGCCTCCATGGGTAGCACCATCATCATACCTTCGCCCATGCGCATAGCGGTTTTTACACTTTCTGCGAGGCGTTCCCCTCGGTCTTCGCCCATTCGAAGGCGGTCAATTACCAATTCAATGTCGTGAATTTTGTACCGATCTGTTTGCATTTCGGGGACGAGATCGAGGATTTCACCATCTACCCGGACCTTGGTATATCCTTGACGGCGAACTTGATCAAAGAGCTCGCGGTAATGCCCCTTTCTGGAGCGCACCAGAGGAGCCAGGATCATTATTTTTTGGTCTGCAAAACGTTCGGAAATGCTTTCGAGTACTTGTTCCTCGGTGAATTTCACCATTTTTTTTCCAGTTACGTGGGAATAGGCTTCCCCCGCTCTGGCATAAAGCAAACGCAGAAAATCGTATACCTCGGTTACCGTACCCACGGTCGAGCGCGGGTTGCGACCGGTTGTTTTTTGTTCAATACTGATTACGGGAGAGAGTCCGGAGATTTGCTCTACATCCGGGCGCTCCATTTCTCCGATAAACTGGCGGGCGTAGCTGGAGAGGGTTTCCATAAACCGCCGTTGTCCTTCTGCATAAATGGTATCGAAGGCCAAGGAGCTTTTGCCAGAACCACTGACTCCAGTAATCACCACCAATTGGTTGCGAGGAATCCGCACATCGACATTTTTCAGGTTATGCACCCTTGCTCCAATCACCGAGATGTATTCCAGGGAGGCTTGATCTACCGCAGTGGGTAGGTCTGCTATTGGGGAGGACAAACCTGCCGTTTCGGCAGTACCTTTTGTGTTTTTCATAAGCCCGCAAAGGTACGATGAATCCCGCAAATAGGGTTTCAAACTTTAAATGGCATGCTCTAAAAAGGCTGCTACCTCATCGGTTCCAAGGGGTGGTTTCCCTTATTGGAGTCGAGGTAGCAGCCTACATTGTACAAATTATTACAGTTCGCTGAGCGTGGCGAGTAGTAGTTTCCAGAATTTTTGAGTGGAAGAAATGCTGGCGCATTCTTCGGGAGAGTGCGCGCCTCGGATATTAGGGCCAAAGGAGATCATATCCAATCCTGCATATCGTTCTCCAATTATTCCGCACTCTAGTCCAGCGTGGCAAGCCTCTACCACGGGCTCGTGGCCGAACAATTGGTTGTACCGCTGGACCATTTGGTGGAGCACCGGTGAGTTTGGATTGGGTTTCCATCCTGGGTAGCCGTTGGCATGGCTTATTTTGGCACCAATAAGCTCAAAAGGAGCGCGCACAGCGGCAGCAACCTCTAGTTTTCCAGATTCAATGGCACTGCGTTGAAGGGTCCCTCCCTGGAAGCGGCCTTCTTTTAGCTCGATTGAGGCGAAATTGGAAGAGGTTTCGACCAAGCCTGGAACATCTGGACTCATTCTGAAGACGCCGTTGAGGACCGATCGAACGGCTGCGAGCCAGCGTTTTTGGTCTCGGGCACTCATGACCGAGCTAGGTGGGGCAGTGGAGGTCCAGGTAATGGAAAGCCCTGGTTCGACTGTTGCATATTCGGCTTGGATCTCCGCCACGATCGTTTGAAAGGTTTTTTCAAAGAGCGACAGTTTGGTAACAGCCACCTGAGCGACACTCTCTCTGGGTATGGCATTTCGAACGCTTCCACCCTGGATAGAGCCGATGCGCAATCCACTTTTAATGCAAGCGGACAATACTCGATTCATAAGTTTATTGGCATTTCCACGACCTGTGTGGATATCCATTCCAGAGTGCCCGCCTTTGAGTCCATTCAGGGTAATCTTGATTCCAGTAGCCTGTGCAGGGCAGGGCTCCTCTTTGTAGGACCAATCAATCAGGGTATCCAGACCACCTGCACAACCGATGGTGAATACATGGTCTTCCTCTGTATCCAGGTTTAGCAGGATTTTTCCTTTGAGTAGTCCTTTCCCAAGGTTTTTGGCTCCGCCCATTCCGGCTTCCTCATCCAAGGTGAAAAGGGCCTCAATTGGAGGGTGGGCAAGGTCGGAGGAAGAAAGTACCGCCATTATGGCGGCTACACCCAGTCCGTTGTCAGCGCCCAGCGTGGTTCCTTTAGCACGCACCCAGTCGCCATCAACCCACATTTCAATGCCCTGTTGTTCAAAATCAAAGTTGGTTCCTTCGTTTTTTTGGTGAACCATATCGATGTGGGCCTGAAGTATGACCGGTTTACGCTTGGTTTTGCCAGCTGTTCCGGGTTTTTTGATAATGACATTCCCAAAAGCATCGCGGATCGTTTCCAAACCAAGTCGATGGCCAAAGTCCACCAACATTTGGGCTGCTTTCTCTTCTCGTTTGGAAGGGCGTGGAATAGCATTTAATTCAGCGAAATGCGTCCAGACCGATTCGGGGGATAAGCTTCTTATTTCCATAAATATGAATTTTTATGGGCAAAAGTAGTAGAATAGCCGCAGGTTCTAGCTGCTTCCCTCCAGGATTGTTTATAAAGGTAGAGGGGAAAGGAGAAAATCTCCCTTCTTTTCAACGCTACAGGCCTTTTTTCCCAAAAAAGAGTTCTCCTTATTCGTTGATTCCCGTTGTTTGTCTGGGAGATAAGGTTGCTTTTTTAGGAAAAAAAACGCTACAAGCTCCCTATTTGCCATGCACCATTACAAACAAAAGAAGAAGTAAAATACTATAAAAACCATAGGTTTTCCAGTCAAGCCATCGATCAGGAGTGATGGAATGTTGTTTCCAAAGCCAGGTACCGAGGGCTATTTTTTCAAACCAAAAAGAAAGAATTGCCGACCAAGCCAATCCCTCCAAGCCCCACACCTGCAAAAATAGAAGTCCCGTCACCACCTTGAGTACAAGCTCCATCAGGCTTACTTTCAAGATGATTCGGGTATCCGACAGGCCGATTAAAACACTGTTAGGAAGTAATACCCTGCTCAAACTCAGGAGCAGGTAGATCGAAAAAAGGGGGGCTGCTGATGCCAGATTTGGATGGAAGACCACCGGGAACCATTCGTGAACGCTGATCAGTAGGAGGGCGGTGAGGGGTAATACCGTGTGCAACAATTGTGTACTTCGGAGCTTTAGTTCCTGAAGGCCTTCCGCCAAATTGGCCGTTAGTCGGGGAACCATTGCGGTACCCAGTGCGGTAGCCAATGCCAGCGCAAGCGGAAATTCCCTGGAGCCATAACGGTAAATGGCGAAGGTACTACCATCGGAAAACCAATGCGCCACCAACCAGGTATCAAAAAAAACAATCAAATTACCAGTAAAGGAGGTTGCCACCAAAGGCCAAGCCAGTCTAAGGTAGCCCCGAATGCGATGAAACCGATAATGGCCCTTGGAAAATGGTCCTAGTATCCAAAAGGTCAGCAGTACTTTTATTGCCGCCTGCAAACACAGGAGTTGGAGCATCCCTTCCAGTCCCCAGCCTCTCCAGGCGGGGAATACCACTGCAACTAATTGAGCCCCAAAGCCCCAAAATCCCCACCAAAAAATAGCTTTTGGCCGTTCTTTCAACAAAAAGTAGATTTCAGTCGGCAAGGAAGGCAGCTGGAGAAAGAGGAACAGAGCATACCATTTAAACCCGGGCAAGCTGCTAAATCCAGTCAGGAACGGCACCAGCGGTGCTTCTAATAAAACAAAGCTGATCAGAAGGAACCCTCCCAGTAGAAAAAACACCCCAAGCACCTCTTGAAGAAAAACAGGCTTTTCCCGTTCGCTGAGCGGTAAGTAATTGGGTGCTATGGCCTGAAGCAGGCCGTTAACTCCTGTAAAAAGTACCAGAGTTCCTATAAAAAGCAGTGCCTCCCAACGTCCGAGATCTTCGGTTGTCAAGCCCGTTTTTGCCAATAATATGCCCGTTAATACCGCCGTGCCCATGCGCATCAATTGATACAGTTGCATAGAACGGCTCAGGTCTAGTCGATGGAGTAGGGCGGGGATCATGCGTTTGAATAAAGGATGCCTTCAGGAGCAATCCGGATGCCAAGGTACGAAACCTATTTTTTTTCTTTTTTTGAAAAATAAGTTGTGTTGTTGCAACCCTTTCCTGAAATGCCTGACCTTGTTTGTTACATCGCGATGCTTTCACAAGTCACTCTTTAACCCAATTCATTTAACAGATGTTGAAATTGCTTAAGTTATTGCTCGTCCCTGCCATCGCTTTGATGGCAGTTTTAAATGCCTGCAACAAATCGGAGGATACAGCGGATGCCACGATTGAGGAGGCTGTTGACCAATCGTTGTATTCCATTCAGGAACGCGGGGGTATTGGTCGGTATGGCTGTTATGAGCTGGTTTTCCCACTGTCTATTGTATTACCCGACTCCAGCACAGTAGAAGTGGGTTCTTACGAGGCATTGAAAGATACCCTTCGGGGTTTTTTTCAGGCAAATGGCACAGCAGGTGGTGGCCACCATGGACATGGCCCTCGCCGGCATCGCCCGGCAATTCAGTTTGTCTTCCCAATTTCCGTTCTGGATCAGGATGGAGCGTTGATCACTGTTGAAAACGAGGATGCCCTTCGGGAGTTGAGAGCTGCCTGCGGGGGAACGTTTGGCAACCATGGGCCGCAAGGACACGGCCACCACGGCCTGTCTTGTTTTGACCTCGTTTTTCCCATTACCTTGCAATTTCCGGACAGTAGCACGGTGGAAGTAGCAAATCGTCAGGAAATGCGCGATCGGGTGCGGGAATGGAGGCAAAATAACCCCGGCGTGCATGGACGCCCACAGCTGGTGTTCCCCATCACAGTGCAGATGACCGCAGACAGCAGTTTGGTGACCTTAAATTCGAAGGAGGAACTCAAGCAATTGAAGGAAGATTGTGAGTAAATAGACCGAAGCGTTGGGGCAAGGTGAAGAAGCTGTTCCCGCTCGAACACTCGTATTTTTTTGGTTTTGATGATTGAAATAGGGCCATTTTGCGAAAGCAAAATGGCTTTTTTGTCTGTTTTCTTTTGCTATCCGGCAGATTTGGTACATTTGTCCAACAATTTCTTCCCTTCACAAAACAATCTACAACGTATGTTAAATGAATTAAAAGCATTTCTGCTTCGCGGGGACGTACTCGCTCTGGCCATTGCCGTTATTATTGGAGGAGCCTTCCAAAAAATTGTAGACTCCCTGGTAGCGGATGTGATGATGCCGATTTTAGCGATGGTTACCGGCAATGCTGACTTCTCTGCCATAAAGGTTGGCCCTGTATTAATCGGCAACTTTATCAATGCTGTGATCAATTTCTTGATTGTCGGAACGGCTCTTTTTCTGGTTGTTAAAGCTGCTGGAAAGAAAACCGGCGAATAGTCGAGGCTCCCTTCGAAGGGTGCTCGGTGCACCCTTCTTTCTTTTAGATCTTACCGTCTTTTTTTCTGAAAAAACCAACACTACGCCTATTCCTTCCATGCTAATTGGGAATTAATGGCATTCAATTCTTGCTTTTTATCTACCTTTGCGGCCGATTTTAAACGACATACTAGAATGACTTCACGCGAAATTCGCCGCCAGTTTCTCGATTTTTTTGCCTCTAAAGGCCATAAAATTATCCCTTCTGCCCCCATGGTTGCTAAAGGAGATCCGACTTTGATGTTCATTAACTCGGGAATGGCCCCCCTTAAAGATTTCTTTTTGGGAAATCAAACACCGCCCTCCAAGCGGGTGGCTGACACCCAAAAATGCCTTCGGGTGAGCGGAAAACACAATGACCTGGAGGACGTGGGGATGGATGGCTACCACCATACCATGTTTGAAATGCTGGGCAACTGGTCTTTCGGTGATTATTTCAAAAAGGAAGCCCTTGCTTGGTCCTGGGAATTGCTGACGGAAGTGTACAAAATTCCGAAAGACCGATTGTATGTCTCCGTTTTTAAAGGAGATGAAAAGGAAAATTTGCCCTTTGATCAGGACGCACACGATATTTGGAAGCAATTCATTGCAGAAGACCGTATTCTGGCATTCGGTAAAAAAGAAAATTTTTGGGAAATGGGCGAGCAAGGCCCCTGTGGTCCCTGCTCCGAAATCCACGTGGACCTGCGCTCCGATGCGGAGCGCGCACGAGTAGATGGCAAAACGTTGGTAAATGCAGATGATCCAAACGTCATCGAGGTATGGAACAATGTGTTTATGCAGTTCAACCGCAAAGCAGACGGCTCTCTGGAAGAGCTGCCCGCCAAATCAGTGGATACCGGTATGGGTTTCGAGCGATTGGTTCGGGCTGTTCAACAGTCAGATTCCAATTACGATACCGATTTATGGAAGCCTTTATTTAACTTTTTGGAGCAGTTTTCTCAAAAAAGCTACCAAGGCACCTACCCGGGAGTGCATGAAAACTGGAATAAAACAGATGTGGCCATGCGGGTGGTAGCTGATCACCTACGTGCAGTAAGCTTCGCCATTGCGGATGGCGAAATGCCTTCCAATACAGGTGCAGGATATGTGATCCGCCGTATTTTGCGCAGGGCAGTTCGCTATTATTTCTCCGTACTCGACATAAAAGAGCCCGTACTGTACCGCATGACACCCATTCTCGCCGAGGAATTTGGAGATGTGTTCCCCGAACTCAAAGCGCAGATTCACTTTATTACAGAAGTGATTTTAAGTGAAGAAAGGGCCTTCTTACGCACCCTTGAAAGTGGGCTTAAGCGAATAGAACATCTTGATATTCAAAATAATACCGTAGATGGAGAGCAGGCATTTGAATTGTTTGACACCTTCGGTTTCCCATTCGACCTCACTCAGCTGATTGCCCGGGAGCGCGGCTGGTCGGTAGATGAAGCTGGTTTCCAACAAGCCTTGGCTCGTCAAAAAGACCGCTCCAGGAAAGATGCGGTGCGTCAGGTAGGTGATTGGATGGTGCTGCGCGATGAAGCAGACGTGGCATTTGTCGGCTACGACCAACTGGAACTAGAAAATGCGTACGTGACCAAATACCGGACGGTTGCAGCCAAGGGGGCAACCCAATACCAATTGGTTCTAAACCGCACTCCCTTCTATCCAGAAGGAGGAGGTCAAGTGGGTGACACCGGCTGGATGTATTTTGGGAATGAACCCATCCGGGTACTGGACACGAAGAAAGAAAACACCTTGGTCATTCATGTGGTAGAAAAATTACCCGAGGCGATTGACCTTGATTCGGTAGTTTGTACCGTGGATGCGTCCAAACGGCGCCTAACTGAAAGCAATCACTCTGCCACCCATTTGCTTCATGCAGCACTTCGACAAGTGCTTGGTGCCCATGTGCAGCAAAAAGGCTCCTACCTGGATGCTCAGACCCTTCGTTTCGATTTTCAACATTTTCAGAAAATGTCAGAGGAGGAACTAGCACGGGTAGAACAACTGGTGAATGAGAAAATTCGGCAAAACGTAGCATTGGAAGAAGCTCGAAATATACCCCTCGATGCCGCTAAAGCAGCCGGGGCAACGATGCTTTTCGGGGAGAAATACGGGGAAACGGTTCGAATGATCACCTTCGATCCTACCTATTCCATCGAACTGTGTGGGGGCTGCCATGTGCCCTACACCGGAAAAATCGGTTTCTTTAAAATTACCGCTGAAACCGCCGTAGCTGCCGGGGTCCGCCGAATTGAGGCGGTGACTGGTTTGGGTGCCGAGCAATATGTCTCCACCCTTGAACGGGAAGTGGGGGCCATCAAAAATGCATTAAAAGCCAAAGATCCCGTAAAAGCGGTATCCGATTTGCAGGAATCTAACCGCAAGCTCGCGAAAGAAATGGAGCAGCTGAACTTGCTGATGGCCGCCCAAATTCGGGAGGGACTAAGAACTCAATTTCAAGAGTTAAACGGTGTTCATTTCCTGGCTACCACAGTAGCGCTCAGCGATGCCAATGCCCTAAAAACCCTGGTCACAGAACTGGAGCGCGAGAAAGGAAATGCCGTCTTGGTGGTTGGCTCTGTATCGGGCGACAAACCATCGCTCACAATTAAAATCAGTGACGAGCTGGTAAAGGCAAAGGGGCTCAATGCGGGAACCATGGTGCGGGAACTGGCTCAAGAATTCCTGAAAGGCGGCGGTGGAGGCCAGCCCGGATTCGCGAATGCGGGTGGCAGCGATGCCAGTGGATTGCCTGCTGCGTTGGAGGCCGTTAAACGCTATCTATAAACTAAGTATATCTTCTGGGCGGTGCGGCAAACACTACGCACCGCCCTCAAAAAATAAAAAAGCCGCCCAGTCACGAAGGCGGCTTTTGTTTGTTAGGGTTGAACAAGCGAGATGGAGTCATCAACAGTACCTCACTCCTTCCCTTCCGGAGGAGTTGAGTCGGTTTCATGAATGACCAAAACGGGCATTTTGGCATCGGTTAAGGCTTCAGATGTGATACTGTGGTGGAGCAGGTTTTCCCAAAAATGCCGCTCATGGGTCACAAAGACCAATAAGTCAGCGCGGTGATTCCCTGCGTACTCATATAGGGCGGTCATTACTGATTCCCCTACAACGCGTACTAATTCCGTTTTTTGGAGTGAGGGTGGCAAAAGAGCCATGGTTTGGTTAAACTTTTCGCTTAGTGGTAATTCTCCCTCGCGTTCTTTTTCGCTACCAACATGTACAAAATGAATTTCAGCGCCAAAACGATGAGCAAACGCACTTGCTTCTACCACCCGGAGGGGGTTTAGAGAGTGAAAATCACAGGTGTACACGAGGTGTTTGAATCCGTAGTACCTGGCACCTTCCGGCACCAATAGAACTGGGCAATGGGCGGCGCGGGATACCTCCGCACTCACCGATCCGAAAATGCGCCGCCGAAGGTTTCCGTTTCCATTGGCTCCAATAATCATCAAGTCAACTTGGGAAGAATGCTCAATTAGGGCGGTGTCCGGGAAGCCAAATAATACCTTTGACTGATAGGAAGGCTCCAAGCCTTCCAACTCTTTTTGTATAAACTGATCGAGTTCTGCTTGCATGGTCGCCCCATAACCTGCCAAAAAACCGGAGGCGGAGGCTTTGCTGCCTTCGAAAATACTGTCCATCACATGGATGATTTCCAATTGACTCTTTAATGGAAGGGCCATTTGAGCAGCATACCGGAGGGCATTGCCTGATTCTGGACTCATATCGACCGGCACCGAGATGTGCCGGATTTGATGTAGTTTAATCTGATCCATATACCGCTCCATCAACCAATGCACAACTTGGTTGATGGACGGAACGTATCCTTCACAAACCAGCTCCTGTTCCAGTTTTAAGGCTGGAAACTGCTTGACTCCTGCTAATTCAGCGGCCTCCGGAGCGGAAGTGCTGATGAGCTTATGGGGGATTTTCAACGCATTTAGGGCCATTGAAACCCGTTCATTCAACTCAAAGGATGGCAAATCGTGCGATTCGAAGATCCGAACGTGGATTTTTCCGCATCCACTGCATTGACCTGTGCAGTTGCTGGCGGGAGAGCTGGTTTGTACCGGAATTATTTGCATAGCAGAAGTTCAATTACTCATACGCCAAGTGGGGCGCAGATGGTTTTTGGTCGAGCAAGGCTTTCATGATGTCGTAAGGCGTCAGGATGCCCACCAACTCTCCGTTTTCTACCACAGGTAACGCGTGGAAATAGTTCATACAAAAAATCTCCAAGGCTACATTGATCCGATCATCTGGCTCTACTTTTCCGAGGCCCTTGGTCATGATATCCTGTACCACCGTGCGCTTCAAGCGAATCTCATTCAGCTGCTGGTCGTCTGCACTGTTGGAGGCCCCTCCGTAGAAGTGTTCAAAATCGGAGCGGCTAATCATGCCTACGATTTCTTTGTAGCGCACCACGGGGATGTGGTGAAATTTATATTGATCGAAAATATCCTTCACCACCGTTAGAGAATCTTCCGGATTGACCGTGATGAGGTGGGTGGTCATGAATTTTGAAATGGGCTCAAATGCTAACATGATAATATAAATTTGAATGATGAAGAAAACGTTTGTACTTCCTTGTACAAAGGTCCTATCTCTTGTTTTTGGATCGGATGACCTATGTTACCAGCCGGGGTGATATTTATCCGAAGGCAATCCGCTGGGGGAGTGACTCCATACCCTGTCAACGGTGCGTGCAATAAAATTAGTGCAAGGAAAAAGCTGAAATTCCTTTGTACGTTCAAATTTTGTTACATTTGCCATCACTAACTACCCGATCAATGAGCAAAGTACTGATCATCGAAGATAATAATGATGTCAGGGAGAACCTGAAAGAAATTCTAATGCTGAGTAATTATCACGTGGTGGAAGCGGAAAACGGGAAGATAGGGGTAGAGGTCGCCTTCGCAGAACACCCGGATATCATTCTGTGTGACATCATGATGCCGGAGCTGGATGGCTACGGGGTGCTGCATATTTTAAGCAGGGACCAGCGTACAGCCGATATTCCGTTCCTTTTTCTCTCGGCAAAAGCAGAAAAGGAGGATTTCCGAAAAGGAATGACCTTGGGCGCTGACGATTACATCACCAAGCCTTTTGACGATGTAGCCTTGCTGGCCACCGTGGAAAGTCGATTGAAAAAGAGTGAGCGCTTGCGCAAGGCCTCTTCCCAACAATCGGGCAGCTTGGAGTATTTTATCGATGAAGCCAGGGCTTTGGAAGCCATTCGCCACTTGTCTGAAAACAGAGAAGTGCGGCATTTTCGAAAAAAAGACATTATTTTTAAGGAAGGAGAACATCCGCGCTGGCTGTATTATGTGGAATCTGGAATGGTCAAAATTTACAAAACCAGCGATGACGGCCGCGAATTGATTGTCCAAATGGCACAACCAGGGGACTTTTTGGGCTTTCTTGCCCTTTTCCAAGATGCCCTTTATCCGGAAAGTGCAGCGTCAGTAGAAGACTGCGCCATCAAGCTGGTGCCTCGCGCGGATTTCGCTGCTTTGGTATTTGGAAACCGGGATGTCAATATCCGCTTTATTAAAATGCTGGCAAGCCACGTAGCAGAACGGGAACAACAGTTGATCGAACTGGCCTATCACTCCGTTCGCAGAAGGGTTTCTACCGCATTGGTACACCTTTATGACCAGCTTCAGGGCCCAATTCAATTGCTTCGGGAAGACTTGGCCGCCATCGCCGGTACGGCGAAGGAAACCCTGATTCGGACCCTGACCGATTTTAAAAACGAAGGCTTCATTGATATCCACGATGGCGTAATTACAGTGATTAAAATTGAACGGCTGCGAAATATGCCCAATTAACCGCTGCTCTTGCAGCGATTAGTAGTAAGATGAATAAACAGAGAAAATTGAAAAGTTGGATTTTTGAAAAAAAATACCAGTTCTCGGGCACTTAAATTGGCGCCGGGTGGTTTAGATTATACCTGTGTCGATCCCATTGTTGGTAGAGGTAGGTTCCGAAGGGCCTTTTCAATGGGGGGAAGCACTGTACAAGATAAAACATTCAATCAATTCATTTTCATACCTTATTACTATGATCACTACCCTTATTCTTGTAGTCTTGATCATTTTCGTCATCATGTCGATGGTGAAAGTGGTTCCCCAGCAGACGGCCTATGTGGTCGAGCGACTTGGTAAATTCCATGCAGTGCTGGCCCCTGGTATTAATTTTATTATTCCCTTTTTTGATCGTCTGGCTTACAAACACAACTTGAAAGAGCAAGCGATTGATATCCCGGAACAAATTTGTATCACCAAGGACAATGTTCAGGTACAGGTGGATGGGGTACTTTTTTTACAGGTCATCGACCCAAAAACAGCCTCCTATGGGGTGGCCAATTATATTTTCGCGGTGACCCAGCTTGCCCAGACGACCATGCGTTCTGAGGTAGGTAAGATTGATCTGGACAAGGCATTTGAAGAACGTACCAACATTAATCGCTCGGTGGTGAATTCGATTGATGAGGCTGCCATCGGCTGGGGTGTGAAAATCCTTCGCTATGAAGTGAAAAATATAACCCCACCCCAATCCGTATTGCATGCCATGGAGAAACAAATGCAGGCAGAACGGGAAAAACGTGCTCGGATCCTACAGTCCGAAGGAGAAAAGCAGGCAGCAATCAATGTCGCAGAAGGCCAAAAACAAAAAGTGGTGCTGGAATCAGAGGCCATCCAAATGCGGCAAGTAAATGAGGCAAACGGTCAAGCGGAAGCGATCCGCGCCGTCGCGGACGCAACTGCTGAGGCCCTGACAAAGGTGGCACATGCAACCCAAATGAAAGGCGGTTACGAAGCGGTTCAGCTGCGAGTGGCCGAACAAATGGTGGAACAATTTGGTCACTTGGCTAAAACTAATAATACGATGATTGTGCCCGCTAACCTTTCCGATATTTCCTCCTTGGTAGCCTCTGCCATGTCGGTAGTCAAACAACAAAGTAAATAAACGTTCGATGGAATACTTGTCTTCACCTCAATTTTGGATAATTCTGGCCGCAGTAGCGCTGATATTGGAGCTGTTTTCTCTGGCGTTTTTTGCTATGTTCCTAAGCATTGGGGCCTTGATCACCGCTGGCCTAGCTTGGATGGGCTGGTTACCAGGCCTGCCTGCTCAGTTGCTGTGTTTCGGATTGTCCTCCCTGCTCTCGCTAGTCGTATTTAGGAAGTACGCTCAACAATATTTCGGAAACAACGAAAAAAGCGGTAGTTATAAGGAATTTATTGGTGATCCTGTTCAAATTACCGTGGCGATCCCTGCCAATGGGGAGGGAAAAGCCTCGTACCGCGGTTCGGAGTGGATTGCAATAGGTTTGCAGGGAGCCGCTCTGGAGGCTGGGAGAACCGCCCATATCAAACAAGTGGACGGTATCAAGCTGGTAGTACAATAAATCCAGCTCGCTCAGACAAAACGCTCATAAGTGTGCATAAAAAAACGACTTGGTTCAATTGCTTGAATCAAGTCGTTTTCGTTCTATCTTTTCCAACAAGCCAGCTTTTACTTAGGCTTGTTTGCTCTGCAGTTGGTCACTGAACATTTGCAAGAGATCCGTCATGGTCTGCTGAAGGTCTTTTCGATTCACGATCAGGTCCACAAACCCATTTTCCAAGAGGTATTCAGAGGTTTGGAAGCCTTCCGGAAGGTCGCGCTTGATGGTTTCGCGGATAACCCGAGGTCCTGCAAAACCGATCAATGCTTCAGGTTCTGCCAAATGAACGTCGCCCAACATGGCGAAGGAAGCAGTAACTCCTCCGGTGGTCGGATCGGTCATAAGGGAGAAATAAGGCAAACGCGCTTTGGCAAGTAACGTAAGCTTGGCGCTGGTTTTAGCCATTTGCATCAACGAAAAGGCAGCCTCCATCATTCGGGCACCGCCCGTTTTTGAAATAATCATAAAAGCGCTTCTCGTCTCAATTGCCCGATCAATCCCCAAAGAGATTTTTTCACCCACAACGGAACCCATGGAGCCGCCAATAAATTTAAAATCCATGCAAGCCACTACCAATGGGAAACCACTAACGGTTCCTTCCGCCAGTCCCAAAGCATCTTTTAGTCCGGTCTTGATAATGGTTTCTTCAATCCGTTTGCTGTAGGGCTTTAAGTCGGTGAAGTTCAGCATGTCCACGGCAATCATGTCATCATGGAGCCGATTGAACTGCTGATCGTCAAACAGGATTTGGAAGTACTCATCCGAACCAATGGCGGTGTGGTAATCGCATTTGGGGCATTTATAGAAATTGTCCCGAAGGGCTTTTGTGGTGCTGGTATCTTTGCATTTTTTGCACTGATACCAGACTCCTTCCGGTACGTCCTTCTTGGCCTTGGTGGCAGTGGTGATGCCTTCCTGTAATCGTTTGAACCAACTCATAGTACAGTATCGTTGTTTAGTGGGGCAAAAGTACGTAGTCTTCCGGAGAGCGTTGCAATAGCTAAAACTAAAATATTTACAAGTGCTTAACATTTACGGCCGCTGGTCTACCTTTGCGGAATGAATTGGAAGATCGTCCCCATCTTGCTCCGCAAAGAGTTTTTACTGGAATTCAGGCAGCGATATGCTATTTCTGGTATTGTTTTGTATGTTTTTAGTATGGTTTTTGTGGTGTATGTGTCCAGTGTGAAAGTGAATCCCAATGTGTGGAATATTCTTTTTTGGCTGATTGTGCTGTTTGCTTCGATCAATGCGGTGGTAAAAAGTTTTGTCCAAGAAAGCGGAAGCCGACAGCTGTACTACTACCAAATTGCCGATCCGGTTGCCATCCTGTTCTCCAAAATCCTTTACAATACCCTGTTGCTGTTAACCTTGAGTGTCTTGGCTTTTGGGGTTTATGCCTTGGTAGCGGGCAATCCCGTTAAAGACATGGGTTTGTTCGCCGGCGTTCTATTTCTTGGCAGTTCTGGTTTTTCTATTGCATTTACCTTTATATCTGCCATTGCTGCCCGGGCCAACAACAGTGCAACGCTGATGGCCATCCTGAGCTTTCCAGTAATTCTTCCCATTTTACTAACCTTGATGCGCTTATCCTCCATTGCGTTGCGGCTGATGCAGGACACTTCTTATATGAAGGATATTTATAATTTACTAGCCATAGACGCCATTTTGCTCGCGTTGACTTACGTGCTGTTCCCGTATGTTTGGCGGGATTAAGAGGAGGAATGTTCGGCTTGTTGCTGCTGCTCATCTGTTGATTTTCCGGATTCAGCCCTATAGTATGCCGGATTAGCCGCTTGAAGCGGGTGAAGCGGGTGGCTTACCTTATCTTTGTCTCTATGCGATTTTTGTTTCTTTTTTGTATTGCTTTCCTGTTTTCTACCAGGAGTATTGCTCAGTCCGAACTGCTTTTTCGCTGTTCCAATGGGAGTATTCAGTTTAAGTCAGATGCACCGCTGGAAATGATCCAGGCAAAAAGCCAATCGCTGAAGGGTATTTTGAATCCGTTTGAAAACACCTTTGCTTGGTCGGTACCCATTCTGTCCTTTGATGGATTTAATAATGGCCTGCAAAAAGGGCATTTTCATGAAAATTACCTAGAGACAGACCGCTACCCGGTGGCTACTTTTTCAGGAAAAATAATTGAAACAGTGGATTACAAGCAGGTGCAAAAACAGGTCATTCGTGCGAAAGGTAAATTAACGATCCATGGGGTAGAGCAGGAACGAATTATCAAGGTGGAAGTTGATAGGAATCATAAGGCTATTTATTTTGAAAGTACGTTTTCTGTTCCATTGCAGGAGCACGCTATCAATATCCCCAAAATTGTTCACCAAAAAATAGCGGAAACAGTGGAGGTTAAAGTCTCGGGAACGCTCACTCGTACCCATTGGTAACGTGAGAACACAGCTCATTGGTCTGCTCAGTGTTCTCTCCTTTTTTTGGGGTTGGGGGCAATTGCCCGTCTTTAAGGAGCACAAACCGGAAGACTGGGGAGATACGCCTATCCAAGTGTTTTTTCAGGACAGTCATGGGCAAATTTGGATGGGCGGGGGAAATCGAGTGTTTTCTTATGATGGTCAGCAATTTGATTATTACCAATTGGCCGATTCTTGTAAACAAGCAAAAGGGATTCGGGCGATTGGAGAATGGAACCAACAGATTTGGGTGGGCTTCGGAACTGGAAAAGTAGCCACCCTTGACTTTACCCGGTCCAGTACCTTGGGACATGGGCGTGCCAATGATATTCGAAACTACCGCAGAGGGGATTTACGCCTCTGGGAACCCGAAGAAGGTTGTCCTTCAGTTCCTATCACTGGATTTGCTTCCTCCGGTCCTGAGCTTTTGTGGATGTCGACCTATGGGGAAGGTTTGTATGCCATTACTTCAAAAAGGGTTTGGCAATTCAACCGAGAAGGAGATGGTCTTTGTAGCGATGATTTGTATGACCTTGAAATGGATGCCGAAGGGAGGGTATGGGTGGCCACGGATCAAGGAGTAAGTATATGTTCCATATCCAACGATGGTTCGAAAACCGTTCAATCCCTCACCAGAGCGCAGGGATTGCCGGATGAGGTCATTACCAGTTTGGCCGTTGGCCCAGATGGATGGATCTGGATGGGTTCCAATAATGCAGGAATTTGGGCAGTTCACCCTCAAACCTTAGAAATGCGGTTTCCATTTGCCGATTGGCAAGCCGGAGAAATTCGGTCAATGGCGGTGTTTAGTGCCTACGAAATCTGGTGCAGTACCTCCGAGGCAGGACTGGTCTTGGCCGACCCAAGTACCGGCAGAATCCGCCCCCAAATCACCCGTTGGTCTGCCCGCCAACTGCAACGCGATCGGGAGGGACAACTGTGGGCGCTCTCGGACCATGGAAAGCTCCGTTCTGCCAATCTTCAATTAACACAGGTAGCGCAGCTGCCGGCGAAGTCCGTTCAGGCCGTTTGCACTGACCCGGCTGGCCGTTTGTGGGCGGGTACCACGCAGGGGCTGTGGTGCCAGGACGCTTCTGGTTGGAGGCAAATTGGTCCCAAAGGTTTAAACGTATTGTCGCTGCTGACGACTCCCCGGGGGCATCTTTGGGCAGGTACTTTTGGAGATGGGATTTATGTTTTTGATAAAAAAGGCGGTCTACTTCGGCACCTGAACTTGGCGGAGGGTCTCCCCAATGGCAGTATTTTGAGCATGGCTGCCGGGGAGCAGGCATTGGTGAGCACCCTGGGAGGACTGGTCGCTATTGATTGGGATTCCTGGAAAATCAGTCGGCTGAACGATCGGCATGGGCGCGCTATTGCGGCTGATCTATATATTTATAAGGTACTGGTAGCCCAAAATGGGACTATCTGGATGGGTACGGATGGGCAAGGACTTTGTCGATTGGAGGAAGGG
>CANHDG010000014.1 GCA_947459365.1 Saprospirales bacterium | reverse complement strand
CTTTGTCTCCTTCGATCCTCTGTAGAAGCTCTCTACGCTCAGATTGCATCAACGCCTCAAACGTGATTTGAAGTAATTCGTTAAATCCATCTTCTCCGCTTGCAATAACTGAGAGAATTTCCGTAATTTGTGCCTTGCTTAATTGCATCGGGTCTTCGTTTTTAGTTATGTTTTCCAACTACTAAGATGAAGACCTTTTTTTATTTCCTAGACACACTTTTTAGAACACTATCTGTCAGGATCAGCAGGCGGCAGAACGACTGGTTCGCTTTTACCTACGATTTGATGTTGCGGTTGTGGTGGACACCCTGCTTACAAGCTACAGAATTATGTTTTTTGTAAAAAATTATTCGACCTGGGGTCTATTTATCCCCATTTGAGGTCTTGTCCGGCCAGAGCATGGAGGGATGTCTGGGAAGGGTAGATAGCTGCTTGTAACTAAGGGGGAAATGAAGGGAGCAAAAGAAATTTAAAGACCGGTAAAAATAATTTTATCCTGTTTCAAAAAATCAGCGTTGCTCAGGTTGTTGCACAAAGTGTTGCTCAAGGATGGGCTGCAAAACAAAAAACCCTTGATAACGAACATGTTACCAAGGGCTTTGCGGACTGGACGGGACTCGAACCCGCGACCTCCGCCGTGACAGGGCGGCATTCTAACCAACTGAACTACCAATCCTTGCTTCTAAAGCGGTGCAAATATACGGGCATGATATTTATACCACCAAATATTTTTTTCAATTTTTTTCAATTTTTTTGAAAGGGGTGCTTTTAGGTAAAAAATTGGGCTTTTAGGGCAGATTATACTGTGCCCAGACGGGGCAATGATCGGAATGGATGACCTCTGTCATTTGGCTTGCATTGTGTAGTCGCTCGACCATATTGCCGGAGATACATTGATAGTCAATTCTCCAGCCTTTGTTATTTGCTCTGGAGTTGGCGCGGAAGCTCCACCAGCTGTATTCTTGTTTGGTGGGGTGGATGGCTCGGAAGGCGTCTGTGAAGCCACCTTGGGAGAGCCATTTGGTCATCCAAGCGCGCTCTTCCGGGAGGAATCCGGAAGAATTTTTATTGCTTTTAGGGTTATGGATGTCCATTTCGGTATGAGCGATGTTATAGTCCCCGATTATGACCAGATTAGGGCGCTTTTGTTTAAGTTGTTGTACAAACTCGAAGAAGTCGTCGAGGAATTCCATTTTAAACTGTTGTCTTTCTTCTCCGGTTGTTCCGGAGGGTAGGTAACAATTGAGTAGGGTCCAGTCGTCAAAATCCGTTCGGAGGCACCGCCCTTCCCGGTCGTATTTTTCTAGTCCGCAGCCATGGATAACCAGGGAGGGTTTTAATTTGGTGAAGGTAGCAACTCCCGAATAGCCTTTTTTTTCGGCCGGGTGCCAGTAGTGGTGATAGCCCAGCTGTTCGATTTGGCTGAGGTCTACATCGCCTTGTTGAGCTTTTATTTCTTGTATACCGATGATATCGGGCTGTTCTTGGGCGATCCAGTTAAAAAAACCTTTATTGATTGCGGATCGGAGTCCATTGACATTGTAACTAATAATTGAGCGCATCTTTATAGTTCAAAAAAGAGGGTGGACATGGAAGTGAATTCGTCTGCGATATCTCCTGGATAAACAAAAGCCCGGTCTCTGAAAATTTCTCGGAGTTCGGCTGGATCATGGGCGTTAATTCGACTTGCGAATTTTTCGGCTTGTTCGAAACAGTACTGAAGGCGATCGTAAACGAACTGTATATCGTTTACCCAGAGCACGGAGTTGGTGGGCAAAACGGTTAGGAAGGGGGCTTTTTCATCTTGGCGGAATCGGGTGTTGAGGTTAGGCACAATACTGACGGATTCCAGGTTGCTTTTGCTGAGTTGAGTGAGCGGGTCGAAGGTTTGGATTCGCTCCACTTCGTCATCAAACAGTTCAATTCGATAGGGAAGATCATTTCCGTGGGAGAAGAGGTCAATAATACCACCCCGGATACTGAATTGACCGGGTTCATAGACAAAATCTGTGCGTTCGAATCCATATTCGATAAGAATTTCGATAGCAAAGTTTACGTCAAGCTTACCCCCTTTCAGCACTTCTATTCGGTGCTGGGAAAGAATGGCAGGTTTCACCACCCTTTCAAAGAGGGCTTCGGGGTAAGTAACAACGACATGGCCGTTGCCGGGCGTGTTAATTAGTTTATTAATGGTTTCGCTTCGCTGCAGGATTTGTGTAGCATTGAGGTCATCAAAAAAACCCGGTCTTTTGAAGCTATCTGGAAAGAACCAGGTTCTATATTCACCCAAGATTCCGGTTAAGTCATTGAATAAGTAGGCTGCTTCTTCTTTGCTTTCACAAATAACCACGTGAAGCATCGAGGTATTTTCAGCCGTAGAAGCAATCAGGAAGGCCTTTTGTGCCCCCTTGATTCCCTTAAGACGAATGCGGGCAGGCACTGTTTTCAGCTCATCGACAATTAGCTTTACTTGTGCCGAGTCTTTAAATTTATTAAGCAGGTAGTTTATATTACTCACAACATCGGAGGTTGGTGAATGTTATCTGGATCCTTCCCGGTGCCAGTAGTTATTTCGCACCATCCAACCTTGCTCTCTTCTTAACAAGTCTACGTTGGCAGGTCGAATTAATATTTCATCCAGAATGAAGGGCGAGCAGTCTCCCTCTTTGAAGAGAAACAGCTGGCTTATGGTGTGTTCGTGGATAGTTATTGGAATTTGAAAGCAGCCCCAGCCCTTTACAATGGAGGTCAGATGCTTCTTTAGCTGAAACGATTGAATATGGCTGATTTGGGAGTTGTTGTTTGTTTCCTGAAAATGAATGGCTTGGTCGAATCCTCCTGCTCTATCGAGTTTAATCCAGCAGCTAAATACATAGTTGCCCGGTGGAGCGGAATCCCTCCATAGATAGGTGGTATCGCAAGTGTAGCCAGTCAGGGCACTTTTACCTTGGAAAGACGTTTTGGAAGTTGTGTTATTATCGAAGGAGGACGAGTAGAAGAATGGGGCTTGGGATGTTGCCCTCCAGGCGACGCTTTGAGTAGGATAGGCCTCTTCAAAGGACTTTTTTACAAGGATTTGCTGATTTTTTATATTGTTTTGGATCGTATCAATTTCTAATTTTAAAATAAAGAGTTGGCTATCCTGATAGATCGGCGTGGTCTGCTGAAGGAGGTGCGCATATTGATTTTGGACTAGCTCCCAGCTGGGGCGATTTATAATTACTGCCAAAGGGCGCTTATCGGGCAGGTTGGAAAGCAATGCGGGTTGTTCACCGGGTTTTAGAACTAGCTGGAGGCTTAGTAATGTTTGATGAAGGGAGGTTTGCTTCATGAAAACAGCCATATTGGGCAGACCTGTATGTATTGAAATGGTGTTTACTAAGTTGAAGAAGGTTGGATTGGGTTGTATTTCCAGTTTTCGGCTCCCTACATGGTAGTAGGGTAGAGGTAGGATTGCCTGGAATTGATTAAAGTTGATGGAGTCGAGCCATGTCATTCCTTGTTCGTTGGCGACTTCTTTATTTGTCAAATTGGGAAAGAGGGGCGGTGTCTGAGTTGCGGAGCGGGTATAGAGTGCCTCCAGCGAAAGGATTACCAGGGGGAGCCCAATAATTCCATACTTGAGTGGTGGGAATTGTTTTTTTTCTCCCCAGCCTTCAAAGCGTTTTCCCCAATTCCAAGCGCCATAAAGTGCCAGGATGCTTACGACATAGTAGAAAAACCAGGAAAGCGGGGCGGTGTCCTGAATGCGCAAGTAAGCGATGCTGTACTTTGCTCCAGGGAATCCGAGAGCAGGAATGAGCAAGGTGGCGCTTGCGAGAAAGATTCCGCGCAGGTATTGGAAGTGGACACGATGGTATGCTGCTGTAGACCATGCTTTACCGAACATTTTTAAGCCGGAAAGCAACACTATTAACAAGTAGACAGCGGCTAGCATGCCTGTGTAATAGGGCAGGGAGTCGTTTGAGTCGCTCCAAGGGAAGAGCAAGTTTTTTATAGTTATGAAGGTTAGGTGATTTGCTTCTGCTGCGGCAGGGCGGTCACCGGCGTAGTTTTCCCAATGGATCCAGATGTTCAGAGCAACCAGAGGAATCAATGTCATTACCGACCAGTGGCTAAGCCGTCTTGTTATATTTGATTTGGAAGGTTTTCTGAGCAATTGAAATCCGGTAAAGACAGTAAGAAAGAGCGCAGAAACACCGAAATAGGCTGGTTGTAGCATGGATGCTCCGGTAACTAAGAAGGCAATGTGGAGGCTTTGATACCTTCTGCTGGACCGTTCTTCATATCGGCATAGCCAATAGAGGAGCATTGGAATAAAGAAAGGGTGTGCCCAATCGGAAAATAATGGATAGGCGCTTGTTTGAGGAGAAAGAAAGGTGATGGCCAGCGCGCCGATAATGGCATACCAAGTGGGCAGGTGGAGTTTGCTAAGTAATAAAAAAAGTGCTCCTGCACCTAGAAGAATAAAAAGGAGACTAGAACAGTTGATCAGTCCTGCCGCAGCGTCGGAAAGATCGCCAAGGTGGTGGTGCCAACTGAGTGCCAGCTCGGTTAATAGCGGTTGATTTACAGCATATCCGATATGTTCGTTAAAGGGGTAGTTTGCTCCATTAAAGTTTACTAAAGTGGAGTCATAGCGGATATGCCAAGCCGTGGTGAAGTAGGGGGAGGTGGCAGTAGGGGTGTTTCCAACGAAGTAGTGGTTGGGGTTAGTTGGTAGTTTGCCGAACTGAAACCAAGACAAGAGGGCTCCCAAGAGAAGCGTGGTCATGAAACCCCAGAAGACAAAACCTCGTTTCAGGGATACCATTTCTGTAATGGAGTGCTCTACCTTTTTAAGTGGTTTCAAGACGGTTTATATCCAATTTTTTTTTCTAAAATAGATGAGCATGCCGGTCATTATTGCGAACATAGAGCCGAGGACGATAAAGTAGCCATAGCGCCATTTAAGTTCTGGCATGTGTTCAAAGTTCATTCCATAAACACCTGCAACAAATGACAAAGGTATAAATATGGTACTGATGACGGTAAGAAGTTTCATTACATTATTCATTCGGTTGGTCACTTCAGCGTGGTAAAGGGCTTCCAGGTTGAATAGTTGTTCTCTAAAACTTTCTAATTGATCTTGCACTTGGGCGATATGGTCAGCGACATCTCGTAGGTAAACGGTATCCGATTCTTCGATTGTTGGGCTATTGGTTCGCATTAGCTTGTTAACCACTTCTCTTAGTGGTAGAGTTCGTTGTCTAAACTGGTTGAGGGTATGTTTTAGGGTAAATAGTTTGCCTTTACAATTTTTATATCCGTGTTCTGAGTAGATTTCGAATTCGATTTCGAGAATAGCATCTTCCACATCTTCCAGGGCGAGAAAATACCGGTCAATGATGGTATCCATTACGGTATAGACTAGATAATCGGCATTTTTTTTACGGATTCGGCCGGATCCGTCCTGGATTCGATCCACTACTTTTTCCAAGGTGTCATCTGGGTCTTCTTGGAACGTGACTACTTCATTTTTGGTGAAAAAAATAGAAATTTGCTCATAGGTAAGGTCCAGTGAATTTTTGTCGAACCGTATGTTGGGGAGGACGATAAAAAATCCAGAGTCGTATTCTTCAATTTTGGATCGCTGTCTGGTATTGAGTACATCCTCTAGGGCGAGTGGGTGAATTTGGAAGTCGTCTCCTATTTTTTGGATAAGGGTGATGTCTGTCAGTCCTCTTACATCCACCCAAAGGCAATGGGAATTTCCTTTTAAGGACGAGTGGTATTTTTCTGCGACCTGTGCGGAGTTGGCATCGAATGCAACGGTTCTTATTTTAGCAGGATTGGTTGCTCGATCTCCTGTATATACGAGCGTGCCTGGGGGGAGTCCTGATTTGAGGCGAGAGTTTCTTTTTAACTTGTTTTTCCGCATATCAAGCTTTTGAGCGTGAATTTATTTTGGGGTAGCAATAGTTGGCAGCGGCTGTAAGTTTGGGGTTTAGCCGGCTGGAGGAGGAGTCTATCTTGGCTGATTGAGTGTTGGAATTCTTTTTATTTGGCGATTTGGATAGTGTCCGTTTTGGAATAAAATTCAAGGATTGCTTGTGCGTCGAAGCCATCTTCTGAAAATTTGACCAATTTTTTACGAACGACATACAGGGTCCATGTTCCTGGCGAAAGCTCTTTCATTTTTGCTGCAGGAAGGTCTGCTACAGACAAGGCCCCCTGTACGATAAACTCCATTGGAACCGTTAAATTTTCTTTTTGATTTTCCCACATTAGGACAAGGGCCTCACCCCGTTCCAAGGCTCCACCCTTCCATGTAAACTGAGCAGGTTTGTTAATAGACAATGTGGATGCTCCGAGCGAAAAATTTTCAATTTGATTCATTTTGAACGAAAAAGTACGTCTTTTTTGTTCTTTATCGTCCCAGCTAAAGGTGTGTTCGGATACAAATTCACCGGGAAATGCTTTGGTGTAAGTTAGTCCAGATCCAGGTCGGGCGCTCATAGGGCTACCTTGGTACCTTATTCCACCAGGTATTTCTACGGGTGTTTTTTCAGTTGGTTGGTTTGGGTTGACCTGAGTAGGAATGGAGAGCATTGTGGCCTCTGCCAGCACTTGGCCTTCTGATTCGAGTACTCTAATATAGCAGTCTAGAAACTGTCTGTTGGGGGCTGGTTTAGGGCTGGACTGGCAGGCAAGTAAGCCGAGGGTTGCTAGTGCATAAAAAAATGTAGGTCTCATAAGTCGGAATAGATATCTTTGCGCCCCTTTCAATAGGCAGGTGAAATGGTTATTAGGTGGCAAATTTCCGATTGTTTGTCGGTATTTTTGCTACTCTTCTCTAAACCATTTGTACAATTCAAACATTTGCTTAGAGTGAAGGCGGTTTTATTGCTTGAAAAATAAAAAAGCTGTCTATTTTTGAGCTTGGAATGATGACTAGGCGAGTATTAATTACGGATGATTGTGATTCGCACTTGATCACGGGTTTAACTTTGCGAGGGTACGTTTGTGATTTTCGACCAGCGATTACCTTATCAGAGACCTATGAGATAATAGGGAACTACACGGGATTGATAATTAACAGCAAGATTACTGTTGACCAAGTGTTTTTGGATAGGGCTGTCTTGTTAGAGTTTATTGGTCGGTTAGGGTCTGGAATGGAAATTGTGGATCGTGTTTATGCGTCAAAGCGGGGGGTTCGGGTATTGAGTAGTCCAGAGGGCAATCGGAATGCCGTTGGGGAGCAGGCTTTGGGAATGTTATTATCGTTTTCTAATCATTTATGTAGAGCGGACAGGGAGGTTCGTTTAGGGGTTTGGGAGCGGGAAAAGAATCGTGGTTGGGAATTATGGGGTAAAACGATTGGTATTGTCGGTTTTGGACACACGGGAAGCAGTTTTGCTACTAAGCTATCGGGGTTCGGGATGCGGGTTTTGGTTTATGATAAATATTTAGGTTCTGGGTATGCGCACACGATGCCGTGGGTAGAGGAAGTTAAAAGTATCGACGAAATCCAGCGGAATGCCGATATAGTTAGTTTACATTTGCCCCTTACATCGGAGACGCGATGGTTGGTAGATATTAATTTTATAAGAGCCTGCAAGCCTGGTTGGGTTTTAATCAATACCTCTAGGGGTACATGTGTCAAGACAGAGGATTTGATGGAAGGGTTGAGGAGTGGGCAGGTTCTTGGGGCTTGTTTGGATGTTTTTGAGAATGAAAAAGTGTGTTCTTTTACATCTGAAGAAGTGAAAATCTATGGGGAGTTATATAAGATGGAGCAAGTGGTTTTGTCTCCGCATATTGCTGGGTGGACGATTGAGTCGAAGCGGAAGATGGCGGACGTTTTATTAGAGAAAATAGACAATCTATTTATAAATAACTGATCAATCATTAATCAATCATTGAATATGGTACGTTCTTTACTACTAACCCTGACAATGCTTCTTGGATGGAGCGCTGCGGTGGTGGCTCAAACTTTCCTTACGGGTAAAGTTACTGACCCCACTGGCGGCGAGGATCTAATTGGAGCCTCTGTCAAAGTCCTCAAGGGGACAGCCTTCATCCGCGGCGCAATCACCGATGTGAACGGTGAGTTTCGTATTTCGGTGGATCCGGGTGTTTACAACGTTGAAGTTTCTTATACCGGCTATGCGACCAAGCAGCTGAATGGTGTGCAGGTATTGGGAGGGGAGCTCAACGTGATTACAATTGAGATGACATCTAACAGCGATACGCAGTTGGATGTTGTGGAGGTTGTATCTTACAAAGTTGATTTGGTGCGAGCTGACCAGACGTCTGGAGGTAAGACGCTGACATCGGACCAGATTAAAAACCTTCCCACGAGGAGTGTAAACGCCATTGTTGCGACGACGGCGGGCACCTCTTCTATTGACGGGGGGGAGGTAACGATCAAAGGTTCTCGTTCCAATGCCACGAACTACTACATTGATGGTATTCGTGTATTTGGGTCGATGCCACCTGTTCAGGACATTGAGCAGCTCCAAGTAATTACGGGTGGTTTAGGTGCTGAATATGGTGACGTTACCGGTGGTGTTATCTCTGTATTAACCAAGGGTCCGGCGAGTGATTTTAGCGGATATGCGGAGGTGGAGAATTCCCACGGTTTGGATCCTTATGGATGGTTATTGGCTACTGCGAACGTGAGTGGACCACTGTTGAAGCGGAAGAGTGCTGATGGTACTCGTGAGCGGACGATTATTGGTTTCCGTTTATCGGGCCAGTACAATACACAAAAAGATGACGGTCCTCCAGCGCTTAGAGTTGCGCGTGCGAAGGGAGAGTTTTTGGGCAGTGACAAGTCATTTGGAAGTCAGTTTGAAGACGGAAGCGTACTGGATCAGCTTCAACAGCATCCACTTGCCCGTGTTGGGGGTACGATTGTGAACTCAGCGGAGTTTTTGACAAATGACAGCGTTGATTTGTTGCCTTATCGTCCATTTGAGGGACGTAAGGATGTTGACGTGACGGCTAAGTTGGATTTTCGATTCACTGACAACATTGACTTGAGCTTAACAGGCACTTACAAGGATACGGAGAATCAGTTCACACCGGGAGGTTTTGGAAGCAGCCACTGGCAGCTTTTGAACTCTCACAATAACCCAACCACCTACAGTGATCGTCGTCGTATTCTTGGACGTTTCCGTCATCGTTTGGGAAATCCGGAGAAAGAGGCGGAGAATACGAACAAGATTGCGATTTCAAATGCGAGCTACCAGATTCAGTTTGGTTTTGAGCGTGCAACGAGTGAGACATACGATCCAAGACACAAAGACCGGTACTTTGATTACGGGTATGTGGGCAAGTTTGGATATGCTATTGATACGGTGATTCGAGCAATCAATCAGGAATTGTTGCACGTTGGTTATTTTGAGCGGTTTACTGAATTTACATCAGGTGGTGTGAATCCTGGTTTGGAGGCATATAATGAGTTTGCGAATCCGGAGAATATCAACACCTTTATTGCTCAAAACGGTCGTTTTTCTTCTATTTACAACGATATTTGGAGTGGTATGCACTCCAATATTAATCGGGTGTACAATAGTAACAACAAGAGTGAGACAGATATCATTACTTTAAATGCCTCTAGTAACTTTGATATCCGTTTGGGCAAGACGGGTACGCACAACATTCAGTTTGGCTTGTTGAACGAGCAGCGGACCCTTCGGAGCTGGAGCTTGGCGCCAAGCGGTTTGTGGGATTTAGCGCGTCAGTTGGCGAACAACCGTTACAATGGTTTGGACACAGGCTTGGTTGTGGACACCAAGATTGTGGAGGGTATTCCGGTTGATATTTATGGATACTTAATTTCTCCACAAGGGGATGGAAGTTTCTTTAACAAGATACGCGAGGCAAAAGGTATTTCTGAGCAAGTTTGGATTAACCCATTAGAGCTTACTCCAGATGATTTGAGTTTGGATATGTTTTCCTCTTTGGAGTTGACCGACTTAAATGGCGGTTTGCTTGACTATTATGGATACGATTATCTTGGTAATCGTTTGGAGAGCGGATTTACGTTTAACGACTTTTTCACGCACCGGAACGCACAGGGCGTGCGCGATTTCCCAGTTGCGCCACTGACACCCATTTATCAGGCGGCGTATATCAAAGATAA
The DNA here is from genome assembly GCA_947459365.1 of Saprospirales bacterium. Lineage (GTDB taxonomy): Bacteria > Bacteroidota > Bacteroidia > Chitinophagales > Saprospiraceae > M3007. The sequence continues at coordinate 16,137 of CANHDG010000014.1, read as the reverse complement.
GTTCACCTTTAACAAGATGATCTTCAGTTTGGGTATGCGTGTGGAGCGTTTCGACTTGAATACTCGCGTAATGAAGGATCCATATTCTTTGTATGAAATTATGAATGCTGGATACTTCTTCTCTGAGAATGGTCCAGGTAAGTCTATTCTTCGTCCGAACGGAGTAGGGGATGATTTCAAAGTTTATACGGCGAATGGTTACTCTGATATTACTCCTGTAGCTTTCCGTTCTGGATCTACTTGGTACACCAACGAAGGTATTCAGGTGAATGACCCAACGTTGATTTTTGGCGGTGGTGTAATTAGTCCAATTTTGCAGGATACGGTAGGTAATGATAATATTCGTGACCCACGTTTTGATCCAAACAGTGCTTTTGCGGACTATACTCCACAGATCAACTGGTTGCCTCGTTTGGCGTTCTCTTTCCCGATCAACAAGGATGCGAACTTCTTTGCACACTATGACGTATTGGTACAGCGTCCACCAAGCAACTGGCAGGTTACTCCATTGGATTACTATTATTTCTATGTTGCAGGCCGTACTCCATCTAGCAATGCGAATCTACGTCCTGAGCGTGTGGTTGACTACGAAGTTGGTTTCCAGCAAAAGTTGAATCAGTATTCCGCCTTGAAGTTTTCTGCTTACTATCGTGAGATGCGCGATATGATTCAGGAGCGTATTTTCACGTTTGTACCGATTATCGGTCGTTACAACACCTCTGACAACATTGACTTTGGTACGGTTAAAGGTTTTACTACTCAGTATGATCTGCGTCGTATTAAGAACGTAGAGATGCAGATTGCCTACACCCTTCAGTTTGCAGATGGTACGGGTTCTAACTCTGCTTCACAGCGTGGTTTGCGTCAGCAGTTGCGTACCCTTTATCCGTTGGATTTTGACGAGCGTCACAGCATTAACGGTATCATAGATTACCGTTTTGATGAGGGCAAGCGTTACAATGGTCCGGAGATTGCAGGTCGCCAGGTTTTGGCTAATTTTGGAATGAACATTCAATTTAATGCGGTATCTGGTCGTCCGTATACAGCGCGTCTTCGTCCAGAGCGTTTTGGCGCAAGTGGTAATGTTGGTACAATTAATGGAAACCGTTTGCCATGGCGTTCGACAGTTGATTTGCGTGTGGACAAAACGTTCAACTTGTCTGCGGAAGGTAAGCGTCCATTAAACATGAATGTATATTTCCGTGTATCCAACTTGTTTGATCGTCAGAATATTTTGGGAGTATATGCATTTACGGGTTCACCATACGACGATGGTTACTTGGCATCTGCTGAAGGACAGTCGTTTGTGAGTGGAATTGAAGCTCAGGGACGTAGTTTACAGGCGTTTTTGAACTCCTATTCTTGGTCAATGCTTAACCCAGGTCGATTCACCTTGCCACGGCGTATGTACGTAGGTGTTTCATTTGGTTTCTAACAAATTACACAAAACTCAATACCATATTATTATGTATAAAAATATTTGGCTAACGGCATTTCTATCGTTAGTGGTAGCCACAGGGGTGATGGCGCATACTCCCGATTTAGGGAAGCGCAGCACTGGTCGAGTACCGGTGACACCTCGGGGATTTTGTGCTGCCTCTACGTCGCAGATTGACCAAGAAATTAATAATGTTCGCGCCCGTTTGTTGGGTGGCGGTGACTGTTGGTGGGATTTTAACGACGGTCGTTATGTAGTTCCTAAAGTAGATCCAACTTCGGGACAGCGCGAGGTTTCCTCCATCTTTGCTGCTTCTGTGTGGTTAGGCGGTGTTGACCCTGTTGGTAACCTGAAGCTAGCTTGTCAGGACTACCGTTCTGGAGGTCGGAATGATTTTTGGCCTGGTCCATTGGATCCTATCAGTGGTACTACCACGGAGGATGTTTGTAAGAACTGGGACAAGCACTTCCGTGTATTGGGAGATGAGATTCGCCAGCACCTTTCCAACTTGTCTGCAGGGATTACCGACCCAAATGCGATTCCACGTGGTGTAAAGGGATGGCCTGCTCGTGGAAATCCATATTTTGTGGATGTTCACCAGTTTACTCTTCCAAATACGCAGCAAGGTTTGGCAGGTTTCTTTGATGCGGACGGTGATGATTTATACGATCCGCTCAAGGGTGATTATCCATCTATTGAGATTCGTGGTTGTGCATTGGATCGGTATCCATCTGAGATGATTTTCTGGATTTACAATGATGAGGGTTCGAACTCAGTTCACGGTCGTACGGGTGGTAATCCTATTCAGATGGAAGTTCAAGTTCAGGCATTTGGGTATCAAACCAGTGATGAGTTGAACGATATGACCTTTCAACGTTACAAGTTGATCAACCGTGCTACGGAAGTAATTGACTCTACGTTCTTTGCTATGTGGGTTGACCCTGATTTGGGTTGTTATACTGACGACTACATTGGTTGTGATACCTTGACTAGTTTGATGTTCTGCTACAATCAGGATGCTGCGGATGGTCAACCTGGTTGCAGCTGTCCAAGTGGTGGTGGTGAGGTTCCGACTTATTGCAATGAAGTTCCAATTATCGGTGTGGACTATTTCCGTGGGCCTTTGCGTCCTGCTGTGATCGATGATTGGCAGAATCCGGGTCAGCCGAAGGATACATTGATTGAAATTGGGATGTCGTCCTTCATTTACTACAATAATCCAGGAGTAGGTACCCCGGCTCCTGCTACGACGGATCCTCAGTTGCCCAATGAGTTTTACAATTATTTGAATGGCTCTTGGCGGGATGGGACTCGATTGACACGTCTTGGTGCTGGTTATGATCCACTTTCTACGGACTTTACGAAGTATGCGTTGCCAGCATCTCCAGACGATCCCAACGGTTGGTCTATGTGTACGGCTAACCTTCCATTTGGTGACCGTCGTACACTTCAGGCATCAGGACCGTTCCGATTGGATCCTGGAGCTGTTAATGAGTTGATCGTTGGTGTGCCTTGGGTAGCGGATGCGGATTACCCATGTCCTGATATTGAGCAATTGTTGCGTGCAGATAAGTTGGCACAAGGCTTGTTTGATAACTGCTTTGAGCGTTTGGAAGGTCCTGATGCTCCTACGGTAAACTGGATTGAGTTGAACAAGCAATTGGTTGCAGTATTGACAAACGAAGATGTTGTTTCCAATAATAAGGATGAGTCTTACGAGCAAGTTGACTTTCTTGCACCAAACGATATCCGTTTCAGCCCAGATCCTGCAGTTCGTGAATTGGCTAAGTATAAGTTTGAGGGGTATAAAATTTATCAATTGATTAATCCGAATGTGGCGATTAAGGATTTTGAAAATCCGGATGTAGCGCGTTTGGTTTATCAGGTGGATAAAAAGAACGGAATCAATAAAATTTTCAACTGGGAAGAGACGATTGATCCTGCGGATCCAACGAATGACAAGAAGAAGTTTTTCTATCCTGTAGAAAAAGTGGATGGTTCAGACGCTGGTATTCGTCATACGTTCAGTATTACAGAAGATCAGTTTGGTACGGGCAATATTCGTACTTTGGTGAATCACAAGAAGTACTACTTTGCGGTAGTTGCGTACGCGCACAACAACTATGCGGACTTTGATTTTGACGATTCTCCCTCTACAAAAACAGTTGGTCAGCAGAATCCATATTTGGAGGGCGGCCGAGTGGAGATCAAAACGGTGATTCCACGTCCGATTGTGGATCGTGCTTTGAATGCATCTTACGGTGATGGAGCGGAAGTAACTCGCTTGGAGGGTCAAGGCGCTGGTGGTGCATTTTTGGAAGTGAAGCCAGAAAGCCGTGAGGCGATGCTGGATGCAAACTACAATGGAGAAGTGAGCTACGAAAATGGCCGTGGTCCTATCAACATTACTATTTTCAATCCTTTTGAGGTGAAAAACGGTGATTTTGAGTTGGAGTTTATTGATGGTAATTTGTCTGACAACACGTTGGATGCGGATGCCCACTGGGTGTTGTATAAATTAGACAACGGCACTCGTACACTCGTTGATACCTCCTTAACAGGTATTAATGAGATTAACGAACAGGTTTTTGCAGATTATGGATTTTCGCTCAGCATTGGTCAGACCCCTGAGACAGGTAACTTGACTCCTGCCATTCGCTTAGGAACGGTGGAAACACCCGGCAAGAGCAACGGTGCAATTGGTGCTGAGTGGGTGTACAGTGATCCAAATAATGAGTGGTTGACGGGCATTCCGGATCAAACAAGCGGTACCCTGTTTAACTATGTTCAGACAGGATTAAATGAGCCTGACTACGTGTTGGATCCAGAGCAGCAGTTAAGTCAGATGGGCGATGGTATTTTTGTTCCTTATCCAATTATTTCTGGCAACTTACCGGAGGGTGGGAATGCTATTTTCACTCCTGGTTGGACTGGAAAAGTAGGTGGTTCCTATTATAACCGCACGGCTCTTGGACCAGATGATCCAGCGTTGCCAAACAACATTTACCAGAAGTTGAACTTGGCACCCAACGTGGATATCGTATTTACTTCTGATCGTTCTAAGTGGAGCCGTTGTGTAGTAATAGAGACGGCCTCTGAGTACTATACTGGAACGGTTCCTGGTATTGTTAAGGATCCGACTTTGGTAACGGAAGGATCCACGCCTTCGCGTCCTCGTCAAAGCTTTGATAGTCGTGGCGCTCGCTCTGTTTCGAAAGAGGATGCCAACAATGACGGTGTAGCTGATGTGGAGCAGAACGCGGTAGAGCCTGATTCTCTTCCTGATCCAACGGCTGCTAATCCACGTCAGAAGCGTGCGAATCCGATCAAGGGCCAGCCATTGACAGGTATGGGTTGGTTCCCTGGATATGCAGTGAACGTAGAGACCGGTCAGCGGTTGAATATTTTCTTTGGTGAGAACTCTTGTTATAGCAGCACGCTCAATTCTGCTTATACGGGTCGTGATATGACATGGAATCCAACGGATCAGTTCCTACGGGATGAACAGAATGTTTCCAACATTTTTGACTTCATGTTAGGAGGACAACACTGGGTATATGTTTCTAACACTCCTTATGATGAGTGTGAGTATTTGCGCTCTCGTTTCAATCCAGATTATTGGACAAGTGCTCCGTTAAAGAACTTGCGTAAGCGTGAGGGTATTGCACAACTTGCTTGGGCGGGCATGGTATTGCCTCCACAAGGATCGGCGCTCAAGTCTTTGAGTGAGGGCTTGATTCCGAATGAATTGGTTGTCAAACTACGTGTTCAGAATCCTTACCAGGTGGCTGTGAATCAAGGAAATGGCCATCCCAAATACCGATTTAGCATTAAGGGCCGCGCGGCGGATGAGTTAACAGAGGTTGAAGTAGAGGATGCTTTGGATTCCATCAAAGTGGTTCCAAATCCTTACTATGCTTTCTCTCAATACGAGGTTAATACAGCTTCCAACTTAGTGAAAATTACGAACCTTCCTGCGAAGTGTGTAGTAACTATTTACTCTTTGGACGGCCGCTTTATTCGTCAATACAAGCGTGATGAGGTTTACACACCGTACAATCAAATTACACCAGCGTTGGAGTGGGATATCAAAAACCACAAAGGTATTCCCGTTGCAAGTGGTGTGTATTTGATTCACATCAATGCCTTTGAGTTAGGGGAGCGCACCATCAAGTGGTTTGGTGTTCCGCGTGCATTTGATCCATCGGGGCTCTAATATAGCACGGCGAGTTGGTTGTCGGCCTTGGATTGACAAGGCTGACAACTTACTGGCTGGTTATTAGTGATGATTGGTCTATCTCTATTTATCAACCAATTCTAAGATAATGAACAAAATATACCATAAATTATCGTTACTTTCTGTGGCGGTACTAACAACAGGAGCGGTTTGGGCCGGTAACCCCGATCGTCAGGGGGAAGCTGGGGCGAACCAGCTGCTGCTCAATCCTTGGGCTAGGAGTGCTGGTTTACACTCATTAAATACCAGCAGTGTTACAGGTTCTGAGGCTATGTATTTAAATGTAGCAGGTCTGGGTCGTTTATCAAACGCGACTCAGTTGCAATTGGGCAATACGCGTTACTTGCAAGGTGCTGACTTGGGGATCAATGCGCTTGGTTTTGCTCGCAAACTAGGTAGTGGCGCCTTTGGTGTGAGCCTTGTATCAATGGATATGGGCGATTTCGAGTTTACGACGGAGAACAATCCAGAGGGAACCGGAACTACTTTTAGCCCTTCATTCTTTAATTTGGGGTTGTCGTATTCTCACGTATTTTCCAACAAGGTATCGGTTGGTATCACGGCTAAGGTGGTGAATGAATCTGCCAACAGTGTTGGGGCACGTGCTTTGGCTTTGGATGCAGGCGTTCAATATGTGAGTGGAGAGAATGACAATTTCAAATTTGGAATTTCGCTGCGTAATATTGGAAGCAAGATGCGTTTTACTGGGGAAGGTTTGTCTAAGCAATTACCAAATCCTGGTCCAAACTTCCAGTACAACAATACTTACTATGAGCGTTCTGCTTATTACGAGCTGCCTTCTCAGTTGAATATCGGGGCTTCTTATGACTGGTTATTGGGCCGAAATTCTCGATTGACAGTACTAGGTAACTTTGCTTCTAACGCGTTTTCTCGTGACCAGTTAGGCTTGGGAACAGAGTTTATGTTGAAAGATCTTGTTGCACTGCGTGCGGCGTACAAGATTGAGTTGGATGCAGACGAAGTTGAGCGTACGCTGGATAATGGTTTCTCTGGTGGATTCACTGTAAACCTGCCTACGCGCAAGGGTTCTGATACTCGTTTGGGATTGGATTACTCTTTTAGGACAACATTTATTTACGGAGGTATCCACAATGTGGGACTTCGTCTTGAGTTTTAATTGAGCTAGACATAAAAATAGGGGTTAACGCTTGCAATTGTAGGATTAAATCCCCTAACTTTGTGTCGTTATTTTGCAGAAACGTTTCTATCTATGGATAGGAGCGTTTCTGTTTTTTTATTTATTACAGGAAATGGTTGTTTACATAACGGAACAAAGACCTGAGATGTACTGCTTTTTCTGTACAAACTATTAACATAAGCAAGAGGTTATATGTCTAACTACACTTACTTAACGCAGGGCGGTTACGATAAAGTCAAGTCTGACTTAGAAGAGTTAAAAACTACTGGCCGTATGGAGGCTGCTCGTGCGATTGCGGAAGCGAGGGCTCAGGGAGATTTGTCTGAGAACGCTGAGTATGATGCTGCAAAGGAGGCACAGGGCTTACTTGAACTAAAAATTAGTGAGCTAGAGACGGTATTAGCGAATGCTAGGATTATTGACGAGAGTCAGCTTGACACTTCGAAGGTGGCAATTTTAAGTAATGTTACCATCAAAAACTTGAAAACTGGCAAGGAGTTGACCTATAAGTTGGTTTCTGAGACGGAAGCGGATCCGAAGCAGATGAAGATTTCGGTGTCCTCTCCAATTGGATCTGGTCTGTTGGGAAAAGTGATTGGGGATGTGGTTAAAATTCAGACGCCTGGGGGTATGATGGAGTTTGAAGTAATGAATATCTCAATTGGATAATTTCATTTAGCGATTTTAGAGGGCACGGGAAGCGGTTAATACCTGCTTTTCGTGCCTTTTTATTTTAGGTATATATTGTTCTATTAACACGAAGACTCAAGAACCCGTTACCTTTGCATTAAATATCATACAATGACTAAAACGCACCGTCTTATGGTTGGTAATTTGCTAGAAAACAATGCACGGCTCAAACGAATTTTTATTGAGCCTACTTTGCCGAAGGATCTTTCTCCATTGATGGATCTTGCTCATAATTTGTGGTGGTCATGGAATCATCGTGCTATCGCTCTTTTTGATATGGCAGGGCCCGGTCTAATGGAGCAGTACAATTACAATCCAATTGCCCTTCTAGAGCATTTGAGTATGGAGCAGGCAAATCGATTGATTGCGGATAAGCAATTTATGCGATTGTTGAAGGAGGTATATGGGGAGTTTAAACAATATATGGAGCAAGCTGGCCCACCCAAGGGCTCTCGAATTGCTTATTTTTGCATGGAATACGGCCTGCATCAGAGCATTCGGCTTTATTCAGGGGGGCTTGGAGTGCTGGCTGGAGATTATTTAAAAGAGGCAAGTGACCGTAACTTCAACTTGGTAGCGGTTGGTTTGCTTTATCGATATGGATATTTCCAGCAAGGAATTTCACTTAATGGGGAGCAGCTTCATCTGATGGATGCGGCCAAATTTACTCAGCTTCCATTGTCACCAGTTCGAGACTCGAAAGAGGCGTGGGTAAAGATTCATATTAATCTAGCTGGGCGAACGGTTTGGGCAAAGGTTTGGGAGTTAAAAGTGGGTAGGGTTTCACTTTATCTTTTGGATACGGATATTGACGACAACCTATGGGAGGATCGTTCTTTAACGCACCAGTTGTATGGAGGAGATAACGAGCATCGCTTAAAGCAAGAGTTATTGCTTGGTATTGGGGGGTTGCGTGCTCTGAAGGCAATTGGGGTAGATGCGGATGCGTACCATTTGAATGAGGGACATGCTGCTTTTTTAGGATTAGAACGGCTTCGTAATTATATGAAGGACAAGAAGCTTAGTTATGAAGCTGCTTTAGAGGTCGTTCGTTCTACGCAGTTGTTTACGACGCATACTCCTGTTCCTGCTGGTCATGATAATTTTCCTGAAGCGTTATTACGTGATTATCTATTTGAATATACGTATGCGCTGGATATTTCATGGGAGCGCTTGGTTGCTCTTGGCCGGGCCAACGCGGCGGACACAAGCGAACCATTTTCTGTGAGCCATCTTGCATTGCGGACAAGCCAAGAGTCAAACGGAGTGAGTCGCTTGCATGGGGAGGTTAGTCGAAAGATGTTTGCCGAATTACATCCAGACTATCATTACGCTGAATCTAACATTGGTCATGTAACGAATAGTGTTCATTTTTATACTTGGGTCGCTAGTGAGTGGTTGGACTTTTATCGGAGTAAGCTTGGCAAAGGATTTGAGGCGAAGCAATCGGACCCGAAGCAGTGGGCGAAGATTATGGAGGCAGCCCCGGAGGAGATTATGGCGATTCGGCGGGCATTAAAGTCCAAGTTGTTAAATTGGGTAAAAAGCAGTCTTAATACTGACTATACCCGTAGGGGTGAAAATCCTAGATCCATCTTTGAAATCACGAATTCAATTCGAGAGGACGCCTTGGTTATAGGGTTTGCGCGCCGTTTTGCGACGTATAAGCGTGCGACGTTGCTTTTTAGTAATGAGCAACGCCTTGCTGAAATTGTGAACAATGCCGACCGACCCGTTATTTTCCTTTTTGCAGGAAAAGCGCATCCTGCAGACAAACACGGCCAGGAATTTATTCGATTTATTTATAATACCACTATAAATCCTTTATTTAAGGGCAAGGTCATTTTCTTAGAGAATTATAGCATGGAAATGGCTAAGTTATTGGTTCAGGGGGTCGATATTTGGTTGAACACGCCAACACGCCCTCTCGAGGCAAGTGGGACTTCAGGTATGAAGGCGGTTATGAATGGTGTTATGAACTTTTCTGTTTTGGATGGTTGGTGGTGCGAGGGATACCGTCCTGGTGCTGGTTGGGCTTTGCCTGAAAAGAGCACGTATGAGGATCCAACCCTTCAAAACGAGCTTGATGCCGAAACGATTTATAATATTTTGGAAAATGATATTGTTCCTACCTATTATGATCAAGACGAAAATGGTATTTCGCTCCGATGGGTAAGTCATATTAAAAAGACAATTGCAGAGATTGCTCCTTCGTTTGTAATGGGACGGATGTTGGATGACTATGAAGCAAACTACTATTCTAAGCTGTATGCTTCTAGCAAGTCGATCAAAGGGGATCAGTTAAAAAATGCTACCGAGCTGGTTGCATGGAAGAATAGGGTGCGTCGAATTTGGGATGCAATTGAGTTGAAGCATTTGGAGGCCCCAGACACTTTTAACCATTCCTTCCGGTTAGGAACAGATTTCAAGGCAGCAGTCACGTTAAACATACAGGAGCTACAATCCAAGGATATTGGCGTGGAGCTAGTCTTTTTCAGACGAAAATCAGAGACGGAGCTGGACTTACTGAGTGTGCATACGTTAACTCCAGGTAAACAGCATGGAACGAATGTAACCTACACTTGCGATATGATTCCTTCCCAGTCTGGCGTTTTTGAGTACGGTTTCAGGATGTATCCAACCCATCCATTGCTAGTTCACCGCCAGGATTTCGGGTTGGTTCGGTGGTTATAAAGCTATTTTTGATTGGGCCTGCGTGTTTGCCGCAGGCCCAATTATTAAAAGGCCATAAGTAGTATGGCCCCCAGCGCTGCAGCTACGCCGAGCCAGTTGGTGGTTGATAGTTTTTCTTTAAAGATCCAAGTTGCTCCGATCGTGGTGGTCAGGATGATTCCAACATTAACAACTGGGAAGACAAAAGAGCCCTCTAGTCCAGTGCTTAAAGAAAGGAGCAGGAAGTACATACTTCCAAAGTTGGGAATTCCGAGAAGGATACCCCCCAATACATTTTTATTATTGTAGATGAGCTTACCGGTACTCCACCCATAGAGGGCGGCAGCTAGACCAAGGGTTCCCGCGGCTGCGAAGACGGTGCTTATAAAACGTACATTAGAGGGGTCGACATATTGCTCGCCTTGAACCCAAAGGAAGGTTATCTCAATAATTGCGGCCAGTAGCCAAGTAACTGCAGGAATCCATAAGCGGTGGTTAGCACTTTGTGATTCATTTTTGTGTTTAGGCCAGTTTACTAAAATAATAGCGGCAATTGCTAGGAAGATCCCAAGAATTTTTCCCAGTCTGGTTGTTTCACTATAGACTAAAATGGCAAATGGGACCGTGGCGATAATGCTCATTTTTTGCATTATCTGACTAACGGTTACTCCAAAATAGCGGACCGTAAGTGCTGCTCCTGTAAATCCAGTGATGAAGACCACTCCTAATAAGAGGGCATAGGGTAGCCATTTGCCTTCATCGCCAATACCTGGTCCTATGGGTAGGTCATTTGCGTAGAGCCATCCACAAATCACACAAGTAAAGTAATTGAAAACGATTGCTTGGAAACTGTCGATTTGGAACCGGCCGAATAATTTGAAAACAAAGCCAATCAGAACGGAGCAAAGGATGGATAATAGTAGAAATAGCATTTAAGTAACGATTTTATTTAACCAGGAATGGACTCTATCTCTATAGTTTTCAAGGCTGGACGTTGTATTTAGTTGAAGTACTGGACAGGTGCAAAATTGGTGAACCCACTCAAGTTCTTTTATCAAACTTCTACTTCTTTCCATATTTGATTCATAGGCAGCTGCCCAATCTATGAATTTTTCAAAGACTATTTGCAGGTCACCTCCATTGGTGAGGCGTTGGTGCCCATATCGGGCCAGTTCTCTTTCCTTGATTCGTTCTATTCGAACAGTTGTAGGTGCAGAGCAAAAGATAATGGCTTGGAATTGGGGTGCAAAGATGGTTCCCCAGTCGCAAACAGAACCAGTTAGGATCCATTTTTTTTCTTTTTGAAGGTCTTCAGAAAGTAGTTTTCGGCGATGGTCTGGGTTTCTTTTTCTTCTGTAAGGTTCTGGGTCACTCGTAAACCAGTGGTAGTCATCTGCGTCGAAGTGAACATAATCTAATGCTGCTGCCAAGGATTTTCCTAGAGTAGTGATTCCGGCACCAGGGGCACCCATTATGTGGATTCTGTTTACGCTCATTCCTATTTTATGGATGCTAGAGGTTTGATAAGTGGGTTTGTTGGATTGAAATTGTAAAAATTTCAATGGTTTTTATGTAGAGTAATTCAACAAATTCAATTTTTTGAACGGGATCTATTTACATTTTCTGTGCCATTATTGTTTGTTTTTATTGCTTATCAGCATTATGAATACTATTTTGCTTGTATTTATTTTTCAACAAAACATTAAAAGTACCCTTTTTAAAGGCTTTTTTTACGCTCATCTTTGTATCATCAAAACGGAATGAGGGGGGAGGAAAGCAATTGAAGTAGTTTTGATCTAAACATTCGCATACCTTTTCATGAGATTATATATACGGGAAACCGGCGCGTTGCAAACGAGCAGCGCGCTTTTTTTATTTGGAGGATTTAAAAGGGCACTTTTGTGGGTTGTCGGGTGTTTTGTAATAGAAATTTGGGTTAACTGTTTTGTTTTCATATTCTTTGTGAAAGACGGCGGTTGCGGAAGCGCTCATAGGAGGTACAATCCATGACCAGTCTGCAGCAATTGTTCTACCTTGTTTTTTTTCAGCATCTTCAAAGTGTATGAAATAGTCGGAGGCTTCATGATGGTTATTTATTTTGACTTGGTATTTTTGGAAAGAGTAAAGGACAGAGGTATTTAGTTCTACTAGGGCTCTATCTTTCCACAGGAGGAACGATTGGCTGGTATCCAGGCCCATTTTCTGAGCAATTAGGGGAAGCAGGTTATACCGGTGTTGGTCACCAAGGTTTCGGCTTCCGATTTCGGTACCCATATACCAACCGTTGAATGGGGCCGCTGTGTATTGGATACCCCCTATTTCAAGAATCATATCGCTGATAACTGGAACGGCATGCCATTTAAGTTGGAGGGTGTTCCACCATTCGAAGGTTGGGTGCTCTAGTGGAACTTCCTTTATCAGGCTTAGTGGGGCTTCTTTCATTTCGGTTGGTTGTCCTGGAAGGGTGATTAGCCAGGGTAGGATATCAAAATTGGTTTGTTGAGAGGGTTTCCAACCGAGTTGGATGCACTGTTGTGTCAGTTTTGACTGTGCGGGATCTCCAACTATGGTTCCATTAGGTTGGGTATAGACAGCGTATCGGATTAGTTGGCTGTTTTCGATTTGGATTCCCTTGGGCTCATCAGGCATTTTTTGTCGGAAAATGGTGATTGCCGATCGGATATTTCCCTCATTGGTTGCATATCTGAGGTGGTTGGAGAGCGCTTGATAGATCTCTTCTGTGGTAGAGAGCTGTCGTGCGTCGAATATCTTTAGGGTTTTCCAATAAATTCTACCTATACACCGTACATTATTTCTCCATGCGACTCTGGCACCGAATTCGAGTTCTTTAAAAGTATGGTAGTAAGTGCGGCTTGATTGGATCTCCGCTTGTACCTGTTCTAGACGTTGTGGGAGTTCGTTTTCCAGTTTTAGCTCTTTGTAGCATTGAGATAGGAAGTTGTATGCTTCTTCCCAAAGAGCCGTTTCTTTTGCAGTGAGGAATTTCATATCCTATTATAACCAAAGAGTGGTTAATGAAGTTGTATTGACTAATGGGTTGCGTTGGCTGGTTGTTACGGTTAATTGCGGCAAAGTTATTTAATTGGCAGTGGGTTTTTGGGGTAAAAAAATAAAAAATAAGACATTTTCTAAGAGTATTTTTCAACGAATCTATATTTTTTGTAGCCAATTATGATTTATTATGAACTTTTATTGACTATTTTTTAATATAAATTGGCAAAAATTTGATTAATAAAGTTTTTGACCTTGAATTTATTTTTCAACAAAGTCAATAATTCATCTTTTTATCAGGCACTTTTATCCTTCACCTTTGTATCATCAAAGAAAGCGAGACAGTAATAGAGATGACAGTAAGAAATTCTTTGATAGATGGTTTGACACTTTTCATGAGATTATATACGGGAAACTGGGCGCGCTGCAAACGAGCAGCGCGCCCTTTCTTATTGATTAAAATGCCTCTATTTCTGTTCTTCGATTGGCAGCCCTTCCTTCTGGCGTTTCATTTGATTCGATTGGGTTTGTAGCACCTAAGCCGATTGCGGATAGTCGTTGTTCTTCTATTCCTTTATTTACTAGGTAGTTTTTTACGGCCAATGCTCTTTCGTTTGATAATTTGAGATTGTTTTGTGGACTGCCAATATTATCGGTATGGCCCTTTATTTTCAAGCGTAGGGAGGGGTTTTCATTCAGTAGATTGGCAAGTGCATCCAGCTCGGTGTTGCTTTCAGGTTGAAGCACGCTAAGTCCTGAGTCAAAAAACACATTTTTAAGTATTACGGTATTGGATGCTTGGCTATTTGAGTCGGGTAGACTGTTGAGTTGTATGTTTAGGAGGTACGGCTCTAGGTTATTATTGGTAGAACTAGTTAATTCGAAGTGTTCGGAATGGAATAGATAGCCCTTTTTGCTTATTTGAAGTGCATAGTTTTGTCCTATGGGCAAGCAAACCAGGAAGGTACCATCTTTTTTAGTGTTTGCTACCATGTAGGTTTCTCCCGTTCGGAGGTTTGTAAATTCAATTTTGGCAACCAAGGGCTGGTTGGATAACTTATCCGTTACGATTGCTTTCACGTAGGTAACTGGTTTGGGGCGGATGTCTAAAGGGAGTTCGAACTGGAAAATATCGATATTGGTGCCATTGGGTTCGGCCGGTGCGGAGTAGTAAGCGGTACGTCCATCTAGGGAGGTGACCAGGTTAACCTCGTTTTGTTTGGTATTTATTGGGTAGCCTAGGTTGACGGGTTTTCCCCAGGTGCCATCGGGCTGTTTCCTTGAGAGGAACAAGTCTTCTCCACCCATTCCCGGGTGGCCGTTGGAGCTGAAATAAAGTGTTTGTCCATCTGGGTGGAGAAATGGGAAGGCCTCGCTTTCTGTTGTGTTGATTCGTTCGCCCAAATTGGTTGGGCTGCTCCATTTTCCTCCTGTTTGTCTGTGTGTTTCCCACAGATCTCGTCCTCCGATGGATCCGGGTCGATTACTGGAAAAAATGATGGTTTTCCCGTCGGCGGAGATGGTGGGTTGTGATTCCCAGGCCGGGGAGTTAATGGTATGACTGAACGGGACGGGTTTGGTCCATCCCTCCTGTTTAAGTTGTGACCAGTACAGGTCACATCCTCCTTGTGATCCATCGTTTTTTCGGTCGCAAGCTGTGAATACGATCCAAGAGCCATCGGGGCTAATTGCTTGTGCCCCTTCATTTAGGTTGGTGTTTACCCCCGTTAACGGTTGGGCGACGCCCCATTCGGACTGGAACTGGCTTTGGTAGAAGTTTTCGTCCTCTCCGTCACGTCTGGTAAATAGGATGGTTTTCGCATCGGCAGTCAATACGGGAAAGTATTCATCAGCTGCCGTGTTGATTCCATTTCCTAAGCGAGTTGGGTTAAATTGAACAGGGTTTTTCACTGCTTTGGCAGCGAATGTTGCGTTTTGATAAATTTTTTTTAATTCTGTCCGGTCGCGTTCGGATCCTTCGCCGCTTTCTAGAAAGTAGCCTAGATGTTGACTTGCTTCTTCAAATTTATTTTGCTCCCATTCTACGGATCCGAGTAGTGCGTAGACACTGATTTCGTAGGAGGGGTTTAGTTGGAGTGCTTTTTCAAGTGCGCGTTCTGCATCTGACCAATTTTGGGCTCTTTTATGTGCTCCGCCGAGGTAGATAAAGGCATCAATAAAGAGGGAGTCAAGGTCAATACATTTATTGAATTTACGAATTGCGCCTGCCACATCCCCTTCTTGAATAGCGGTTTTTGCTTCTTTAAAAATTTTTACCGCTTTTTCGGTAGCTGTTGAAGTAGTATGAAAAGTAGCTTGAGCGCTGACAGGGGCTCCTAGATAAAGGATAAGTAAAGTGAGTAATAAGAATCTAGGCATGGTGAGGTATTGAGCTGTTGAATTTTTAGGAGAAAAAACGCTTAAACAAAGGTCGAAATTATATCTACTCATTCCGTACTTTTGTCCGTCATGTTTGATTCACTTCGATTGCGGTTTGCGCAGCAGGGATTGCGGCGGTTAGCTCAGGGTACGGGCCGGGTGCGTCGTATTCACACACTCAAAACGGCTAACTTCATTCAAATCATTTTTGATGCGACAGATGAAAAAGTTGTTAGGGAGGTTGTGGAATGGTCGCGGGAGTTGGAGCGTATGGGTAAGAAGGTTCGATTGTTAGGTTATTTTGATTTATCAAAAGCTCCTGAAATTCCTCCTTTGTTTGACTTTTTTTTCAAGAAGGAGTTAAAATGGAATTTTTCACCCAAAAGTAAAAAAGTTGAGGTGTTTTTAAAGGAGGTTCCGGATTTGTTGGTTAGTATTAACCTGCGGGGTGTGGTGGCGGTGGATTGGGCGGTTATGCTGAGTAAGGCGTGGATGAAAGTGGGTATGGTTTCAGCTCATCCGAACGATTTGGATATACAGTTAGACCTT
>CANHDG010000013.1 GCA_947459365.1 Saprospirales bacterium | reverse complement strand
CACTCCCTAAACCAAGTTTTTTCTATTTCAAGGATTGCAGCTTCTGCGTAAGAACATTTTTTAACCTTTTAATATTGTGTCATTTTGAATATTTTAGTCACTGGCGGGGCCGGATTTATTGGAAGTCATACGGTAGTTGCTTTGGTAGAAGCGGGATACCAGCCCGTTATTCTTGATAATTTTTCCAATTCCGAAAAATCAGTCCTAGTGGGAATTAATCAGATTACTGGGAGGACGATCCCCTGTTATGAGGGCGATTGCAATGAAGCTACCCTTGTACGGTCGATCCTTGAAAAAGAATCCATTCAAGGTGTTATTCACTTTGCAGCCTACAAAGCGGTTGGCGAGTCAATGGAGCAGCCATTAAAATATTACCGAAACAACTTAGGCTCCCTGCTGGTGCTCCTAGAGGAAATGGAAAAAGTAGGTATCCACCAACTCATCTTTTCTTCTTCCTGTACGGTCTATGGTGAGCCGGAACACCTTCCCGTTACGGAGCAAACTCCGGTCCAAAAAGCAATGTCAGTGTATGGTAATACCAAACAAATTGGGGAAGAGATATTGAGAGATGTGGTGGCGGCCCAAACTCCGTTCAAAATCATCGCTCTACGATATTTTAATCCGGTCGGTGCTCATCCTTCTGCCCTGATTGGGGAGTTGCCGAGAGGAGTGCCCAATAACTTGATTCCGTTTGTTACCCAAACTGCCGCTGGGATTCGAAAAGAATTGACCGTTTTTGGGTCCGATTATGCTACTGCGGATGGCTCTTGCATCCGAGATTATATTCACGTCATGGATTTGGCAGAGGCACATGTTGCGGCACTCCATAAACTGGGACAATTACAGGAACGCTCTTTTTACGATGAGGTGAATGTGGGTACAGGTGTTGGTAATAGTGTTTTGGAAATTGTAGAGTCCTTCCAAGAAATTTCCAAAGTCCCCTTACCCTATAAAATTGGAGATCGACGGTCGGGAGATATTCCACAGATTTATGCCGATGTACAAAAATCAGAGGCTTTTTTGGGTTGGAAAGCGAGTAGATCATTAAAAGATTCACTTCAGGATGCCTGGCGTTGGCAACAAAAATTGGCTGCAAGGTCGTAAGGCAACAGTCTGGCTAACCTGTTCCGAACATCCACTTTGCAATAGAAAATTGTACGACTATGAACCGAGAGACATCGCTGGAACGGTTGGAACAACAGGAGTTTGATCTTTGTATCATCGGAGGAGGGGCTTCCGGTGCGGGTTGCGCTCTTGACGCAGCAGCACGAGGTTGGAAGGTCGCCTTGATTGAACAAGGAGATTTTGCATCAGGCACCTCCTCCAAAAGTACAAAATTGATCCATGGAGGGGTGCGCTACCTCGAACAGGCGGTTAAAAAGCTGGATTTTTCGCAATTAAAACAGGTGCGACATGGTCTGCAGGAACGGTATATTTTATTGAAAAATGCCCCGCACCTGGCTAGACCACTTCCGATTCTGACCCCTGTCACCTCTATTTGGGAAGGTCTGTATTATGCCGTTGGCCTTCAGGTCTATGGTTGGTTTGTCTCTAAAAAAGACCCCCTGCCCAAGAGTAAATGGCTGAGTAAAGCTGCCGCCAAACGAATGTTTCCAGCTTTAAATGCCCGGTTTTACGGAGCCGTTTTGTATTACGATGGACAATTAGACGACGCTCGTTATAACCTGGAACTGGTACTGACGGCGGAGGAAAAGGGAGCTGTGGTAGCTAATTATGTGACTTGTATTGGATTTAATCGAGATCAGCAAGGGAAAATCACAGCAGCTATTTGCCAAAACAGTCTCGCTGACCGCGATTCAACTTGGCAGCTGCGAGCAAAAACCTTCCTTAATTGCACCGGGCCGTTCTCAGATACCATCCGAATACTTGCTCATCCTGGTATCGAGCCTAGGATTCGTTTGTCGAAGGGGGTACATGCCGTATTACCCATCGCTTCTTCACCTTGCGATACAGCGATGTTGATTCCGAAGACAAAAGATGGTCGGGTGGTATTTTTAATTCCTTTTCAAGGGAAATGGCTATTGGGGACAACGGACGACGAGGTTTCAAACGGGAAAGGGGAGGCCCTTCTGGAGCGCAAAGAGTTGGATTACCTGCTCGAGACCCTTAATCCCTTTTTGGACCAACCGGTGGCCCCAGACGCGGTGTTGGCTGGGTTCGGTGGTTACCGTCCTCTTATTTCCGATTATCGAGCCGGGACAAAGGGATTGTTGCGAGATCATGCGGTGGAGCTGGACCCCTATTCTGGTTTATTTAGTCTGCTGGGTGGGAAGTGGACTACCTATCGAATTATGGCGAAAGATGCGATTGATCAAATTGCTCCATTATTAGGAAGAGAGGAGCAATGTCGAACAGCAGATATTCCGTTAATAGGCGCCCGGGGACTTAATCAAGCAGATTGGGAGCGTTGGTGCCAGGAGCAGGATCTCCCTAAGGATATTGCTCAGCATTTATTCCATTGTTATGGGGCTTGCGCCAAGGAGGTGTCAAACATAATGCAGCAATCTACAGAATTGGCCAAACGAATTGTGCCAGGTTTTCCGTTTGTTCTAGCGGAGATTAAGTATGCCGTGCAGTTTGAAAAATGTTGTACCTTGAGGGATTTCCTCTCAAGACGGATACGGTTAGAAATACTGGACTGGAAAACCAACTTGCTGGCCATCCCGGTGGTTGCTCAAGTGATGGCAAAGGAATTGAATTGGAGTGTATCGGAGCAACAGGGGCAATCAGTAAGTTACATCCAGCTTTTGGAGGGATTTATTCAACAAACTATTTAGTGATCTTTCAAAATTGTAAAGTATGATGTCTGCATTTTCTGCCGAGTTATTAGGGACAGCACTCTTGATTCTATTAGGAAATGGGGTAGTAGCAGGGGTGGTGCTTAAAGGTTCAAAAAGCCAAAACAGTGGCTGGATTGTGATAACACTGGGTTGGGCCATGGCCGTGACCATGGGTGTGTATTTGGCTGGAAAAGCCAGCGGTGCCCATTTGAATCCAGCAGTTACACTTGCTTTGGCATCGATTGGAACGTTTGAATGGGAAAAGGTTCCAGCTTATCTGTCCGCCCAACTGCTCGGGGCGATCTTGGGTGCCACGTTGGTTTGGCTTCAATATCTACCCCATTGGGCCCACACGGAAGAGGCTGCTACCAAGCGAGCTGCCTTTTGTACCGATCCAGCCCTTCGCCATACCACAGGAAATTGTATCAGTGAATTTTTGGGCAGTTTTGTATTGTTGTACGGCCTTTTATCCATCGGAGCCAACCAATTTGCGGAAGGACTTAACCCATTGGTTGTGGGTGCCTTGATTTTAGCGATTGGATTATCTATGGGTGGGACAACAGGTTATGCGATCAATCCTGCCCGTGATTTGGGACCTAGGATTGCCCACTTCTTATTACCGGTGGCAGGAAAAGGGGATTCAGAGTGGAAATATGCCTGGATTCCGGTAATAATGCCCATACTCGGAGGTATTTCTGCAGCTTGGGTGTTTCAATGGATGAATAGTTAAGGCACTTATTTTGGGAATACCACGATATTACGGTCATGAGCAAGCTTATTGAGGGTTTCTTTGATCTTTTGTTGGAGTAGTAATAAATCCGTTAGTTTCTCTAGGTTATTTTCTGCACTTGCTTCTCGAATACGGGCTGGGTTTGTCTCCTCACACATTTTCCGGAGTTTGCTAATCTTGAAGGCGTCTACCGAATAACGCATATCGGCTTCAAAGTTTAATTCCGGCATTGGTTGATTTTGAAGGGGATACCCGACCCTGAGGTCCCAATTAGGAGAATACTCCCAAGGTTCTGTGAGTAAATCAATGGATAGGCTCCGGATCGCTTCATCTGGATGCTGAATGAAGGCTTGAGTCGTGTACGGTTGCTCTAGTTGGAGCAATCGCAATGTCTCAAGTGCTACTTTGGCGTACAGCGGGTGCTCAAAACTCCCTAGAGCATCTTCCAGGTCATGCAAAACATAGCTTGCAACGGTTTCCCCTTGCTCCAAGGTATTGGCTCCGAACTGGATCAGAAGCCGAACGATATCTCGCTCATGGATGGATTTTTTATCCGTTTTGGGGGGAGGAGGCGCGGGGAATCCAACATCGGTAGGGGTCGAAAAGCCCTCCGCGTAAGGATCCGTGGGCAGGTCGGATGCAGCTTGCCCCCCTTTATTGGCCTTCTCGGCCTGTTTTTTCAGCGTTCCGCCAATGATTTTATTTAGCTCCTGTACAAGGGCGTTTTCGTCCACATGCATCAATGCCGAGCATTCCTTTTGATACAGGCTTCGTTTGATAGGATCCGGTATTTTTGCAATGCTCCCGACAATATCTTTTACTAGGGCGGCTTTTTTGATCGGATCGCCTTTGGTTTCTTCTAATAGTAGGTGGGTTTTAAATAAAATAAAATCTTTGCTTTCTGACTGCAGGAAGTCCCTGAGCGCGTCGGCGCCTTTTTCTTGGACAAAGGTATCTGGGTCGTGCCCATCCGGCAGCAAGGCGATCCGAACATTCAGGTCTTGTTCCAGCGCCAAGTCCAGCCCTCGAAGCGCTGCTTTAATACCTGCAGCATCACCATCATACAAAATGGTTAGATTAGAGGTGTTTCGCTTGATCAATTGGAGTTGCCCATCGGTCAGGGAGGTGCCCGAGGAGGCTACCACGTTTTCAATTCCAGCTTGAGAAAGAGAGATTACGTCCATGTAGCCTTCTACCAAAATGCACTCATCCAATTTTCGGATGGCATTTCTCGCCTGGAAGGCGCCATACAAGGTTTTGTTTTTTACATAAACAGCTGTTTCAGGGCTGTTGATGTACTTTGGAATGGACTTTTCACTGGAAAGCGTTCTGCCTGCGAAGGCGGCTACTTTTCCCGACAAATTATGGATAGTAAAAATAACCCTTGCTCTAAAAAAATCCCGGGTGGCTTCTGCATTACAGAGCCCCACTTTTTGGAGTAAGGTCAAGGAGTGGCCTTTTTGTTTGGCTTTCTGGATCAAAAGATCCCAGGTGTCTGGAGCATAACCCAAACCAAAGCGCTGTATGGTATCGTCCCGTAAACCCCTTTTTTTGAAATAAGAAAGGGCCACACTTTTCCCCTCATCCGTGTTCAAAAGCTGCTCGGTATAGTGTTTTTGGGCAAATTCATTTAAAATAAATAGGGAATCAGCCAGTTGTTGTTCGGCCAACTGTTCGGGCGTGCGGGCAACTTCCTCAATCTCGATGCGGTACTTTTTTCCAAGCCAACGAATCGCATCTTCAAAGGACATGCTTTCGTGCTCTCTTAAAAAAGTGACAGGGTCGCCTGCCTTTCCACAACCAAAACACTTAAAAATATTCCTTGTGGGATTTACATTAAAAGAGGGGGTCTTTTCCCCATGAAATGGGCAAAGACCAATCAAATTCACTCCCCTCCGACGGAGGGTAACAA
Source organism: Saprospirales bacterium (assembly GCA_947459365.1). Lineage (GTDB taxonomy): Bacteria > Bacteroidota > Bacteroidia > Chitinophagales > Saprospiraceae > M3007. Next base: position 20,932 of record CANHDG010000013.1, on the reverse strand, counting down.
ACTCCCCTACGACCTCTTCGATACGGGCCGCTTCCAGGATATCTTGTATTGTCTTGGGTGGTATCAAGGTTCTTGCCTCTTAAACAGCGCAAAAATAGGGATAAAAATGGGTATTAAACGTTTTCGGAATGTTACAGTGTTACCGACTTTCCAGGGTTTAATATACCGTTTGGATCAAATGCTTGTTTAATTCCTTGCATAAGAGCTCTTTGGGTATCATTGAAGACTATGTCCAAATAGGGACGCTGAACTAATCCAACCCCATGTTCTCCAGACAAAGTGCCACCCACGGACTGGACGAACGTAAAGATCTCTCGGATACCCTTTGGAACCTCGTTTTCCCAACTGGCCTCGCTCAATTCTCCCCGAAGAATATTCACATGCAAGTTTCCATCTCCAGCGTGTCCGTAGCATACCGATTCGAAACCATACTGTTGACCTACCTCTTTAACCTTCCTTAATAATTCGGGTAGCAACGCCCTGGGCACCACCGTATCTTCTTCCTTGTAAATGGAATTGCTTTTTACGGCATGGGCTACATTCCGGCGGAGTTTCCAAAGGGCTGTTTTCTGGGCCTCGTTGTCTGCCAAAAACACTTCTCCACCATCAAATTGTTCTATCACCCGAGCAATGGTTTCGCAATCTGCATACAAACTATCAAGGTGAAATCCATCCACCTCAATGAGCAAATGGGCTTGATCCGATTCTGAGATGGGTACTGGGGTCTCACCAACATAATTTACGGCCCATTCAATGGCACTTCGTTCCATAAATTCTAGTGCGGAGGGGGTTACCCCTGCTTGAAAGATCGCTGCCACTGCCGCACAAGCGCTTTCTGCGGAGCGGAATGGAGCCAGCATCAGCAACTGCTGAGTGGGATGTGGTTGAAGTTTCAGTACAATTTTAGTGACCACCCCAAGTGTTCCTTCACTTCCAGTGATGAGTTGGGTGAGGTTGTAGCCTGTTGAATTTTTAAGTGTATTTGCCCCAGTCCAAATAACTTCACCAGAAGCTAACACCACCTCCAAGTTGAGTACATGGTCTTTCACTACCCCATATTTAACCGCCCTTGGGCCACCAGCATTGGTGTTAATGTTACCACCGATGTAGCTCCAGCCCCGGCTAGAAGGGTCCGGCGGGTAGTACAGCCCTTTTTCTTGAAGCGTATTTTGCAGGGTTTCTGTTATGACCCCAGGCTCAACAACCACTTGAAAGTTGCGCTCATCAATATTTATGATTCGATCAAAGCGCTTCATTGAAATAAGAAGGCCACCATGAATTGGCAGCGCTCCTCCTGCGAGCCCGGAACCACCGCCTCGAATGGTGACTGGAATTCGATGTAAATTACAGAGCCTCATCAGCGCACTGACAGTGGCGGTATCGGGAGGGAAGGCCACCGCCTCTGGCAGAAAAAGGAAATCTTCGGTTTCATCATGTCCATATTCCGACAAGGTAGCCTCGTCGGTTGTGAACCAAGATTCTCCCAAGAGCGAACGCATTTCTTGTTTTAAGGCATCGGATATGGGTTCAAAGTCGTTACTTTTGCGGACTTCCAGCATTTAACTCAAGTTTTATGAAGAAATACTTACTTACACTACTTATCGTTTGGACCGCGTATTTGACTCTAAAGGCGCAATATATCCCTGAAGAGCGGTTTTACGATGAATCGAACAACAAAGGTAAGGCTATCTTGATGCATTTCAATTTTGGGACGCACCTTCCTGCTGCTTCGATGGCAAAACGTTTTGGCCAAGATATGAGCTTGGGGGGAGGACTGGAGCAATTAACGGCCAATAATTTTATTCTTGGAGTAGAGGGACATTATTTTTTTGGTTCAGAAGTAAAGGAGGATCCGCTATCTATCCTGCGCACACCCGCGGGAGATTTGATTGGCACTGACCAGTTCGTGGCTTCTGTGGTGCTCAAACAACGAGGATTTTATGTAGGGGCCAATGTGGGCAAATTGTTCATTTTTGATGCTTCTAAACGGTCTGGACTGCGGTTAACTTGTTCAGCGGGTTGGATGCAGCATAAATTTCGGTTACAGGACGATGGTCAATCGCTTCCCCTTGTGGAAGGTGAATACGCCAAAGGCTTCGATCGGCTTACCGGCGGCCTCACGCTCGCTCAGTTTATTGGTTGGCAACATCTATCGGTCAATCGCCGCAAGAACTGGTACATCGGCCTTGAGTTGACAGAAGGGTTTACACGATCACTCCGCGATTGGGATTTTGCAGAAAAACGCAAGCTGGACGAACGCCGATTGGACCTCCGTATTGGTATTCGCGCAGGCTGGACCTTGCCATTTTATCCCAAATCACCAGAGCAAATATACTATTAATTGATGGGGTGTCTATACAACGGGTTGATGCGCCTTGTTCTGGTGTTCTTACCAGTTGTAGCGCGCTTCCAATTAAAATTGCGGCAGGGGGTGGATGGACGTAGGGATTGGAGGAGTCGGTACCCGAAGCAATTTGAACCAAAAGGGTCCATTCTGTGGGTACATGTAGCCTCTTTGGGAGAGTTTGAGCAAGGGAGGCCCTTTATGGAGCAGTTCAAGAAAAAATACCCAGATTGGAGTCTGGTCGTTACTTTCTTTTCGCCTTCTGGATTTGAGCTACGGAAAGAATACCCTTTAGCTGATTGGGTGGCTTATCTGCCCTTTGATACGCGACGAAATGCAGTTGACTGGGTTAACTGGCTGCAACCGAGCCTGGTGGTATTTGTAAAATATGAAATTTGGCCCAATTACCTAAAGGAAGTGTCCAAAAAGGAGATTCCGCTTTACTTGATTGCTGCTTCTTTTCGAGCATCTCAAGTGTTTTTCAAGTGGTATGGTGGCTATTTTAGAAATGCGCTGCGATCGTTTAATCGGATTTTTGTGCAAACTGAACAAGACCAAAACCTTCTGCTGCACATTGGATACCATTCGGTAGAAGTTACGGGAGATACGCGAGTAGATAGGGTCCTTGAAATTGCAGAAAATGCCCCAGAAGATCCAATTGTGGCACATTTCGTCGGGGATCATTGGACCTTGGTCGTGGGTAGTTCTTGGGCACCGGACGAGGAACGAATCCTTAAAGCACTGGAACTGGCCCAATTGGGCGCTTTCCGGGTTGTTTGCGCTCCGCATTCGATCACGGAGTCCAATTTGGTACGGTTGGAAAAAAGGCTCGGGGCACAGGCGGTCCGTTATTCCAAGGCAGCTGGGCTCTCTGAAGCGGAGCTTCAGTCCTATTCTTGGTTGATTGTAGACAATATTGGTAAACTAAATACTCTTTATAGGTACGGAGTGGTGGCTTATATCGGTGGAGGATTCGGGGCAGGTATTCACAATACCTTGGAGCCAGCGGCTTGGGGCTTGCCAGTTATCTTTGGTCCCAGGTATAAAAAGTTTGAAGAAGCTAATCAATTGATCCAAAGAGGGGCAGCTTTTACAATTCAGGAGCCAGAGGAGTTAGCAGCTTGTTTGAAATACTTGTACCAAGCGGCAGAACGCGAAGAAGCCTCAAAACAAGTGCGGGATTACCTTCAACAAAGTAAGGGGGCTACAGGAAAGATCCTTTGTCGAATGGAAGCAGCTGAAATGAAACAACCACGCTCCCATTAAAAAGAACGTGGTTGCTAAGCTGTGAAGGGAGGATTCGAACCTCCACGAGGCGGTTAGTGCAACTTTTCAGCATTTTTCCCGAACTCCCCACCCCCGAGACAGGAGGGTATGGCTGCCAATTTCATCACCTCACAAGATCGTATGTTTGCTTATTGACAATACAAAGATGAGTAAAATGGCTTATTTATTGCAAATTAATTAATTAATATTTTAAAAATTTACATATTTTTTAAATTTTTAGATTAAATATTGATTATTTTTCATTTTAATTTATCTTTAAAAAATCTTTTTTAATAAAAATTCAATTATTGGATTTTTTGTCTGTTTTATTTTCTATTTTTTTAATAATATTTATTTATTTATTAAAAATATAGACTTATTTTTAAGAATTTTAAAATCATCTATCCCAAGATATGAACCAATTTATTCAATCTGCAAAGAGTAAGCTAAGTGGAGCACTCCCAGGGCTGGAAGCCCAGTTGCAAATGGCTGGGGCCCTGCGGGCGAAGGAAACCTTGGAGGCCATTGAGGTGCCCAAACAAGCCAAACAAGCAGCGGTCATGATATTGTTTCACCAAATGGAAGGATCTCCTTGGAAAACCGTGTTAATTCAACGCAGTGTCCATCCTAATGACCGCCACAGCGGCCAAATTAGTTTTCCAGGTGGGGGTGTTCAAGTAGAGGATGCCAGTCTGGAAGCGACGGCATTGAGGGAATTAGAGGAGGAAGTCGGAATAAAAGCAGATGCAGTGGAGCTGCTGGGAAGGCTCACGGAATTATATATCCCTGTCAGTAATTTTGTCGTGCATCCATTTGTGGGTGTTTTGCATGAACCGGCTGCATTCACACCCCAGGTAGGGGAGGTGGAACAAATTTTGTTTCCGGATATGCAGTGTTTCTACCATCCTCAATATAGAAAACGGACTGATTTACGTCTTTCAACCGGCTATTTACTCTCGGATATGCCGTATTTCGATGTGGATGGACATATAGTATGGGGGGCGACTGCCATGATGATGAGCGAGCTCACTTGCGTGCTGGAGCCGGACTTGTTGGGCATTCGCCCCCAATAGAATTAAGGCTGGTAGACAATATCCAAGGCCTCGATGATAACATGCGCAGCCCGGTCAAGGTCTGCTTCTGTATGTGCAGCGGAGACAAAACCAACTTCATATCCGGAAGGTCCAAAGTAGACGCCACGCCTTAAGCACTCTAAATGCATTATTTTGAACAAGGACATTTTGGATCCATCAATCGATTCACTTCGCTGGATGCGTTCGCGTGTAAAAGTCGGCCAGAAAATGGAGCCAATTCGCGGGAAGGTAATTTCGTACCCTTTTTGAACGCAGTGGTCCTGAATTTGTTGGATGAACCGGCCAGTCTTATCGGATAGCTGCTCATAAAATCCAGGTTGAGAGATTTCCAGAAGAGTTGCGTAACCCGCTGCCATGGCCACTGGATTAGCACTTAACGTACCTGCTTGGTAAACAGGTCCTTCAGGGGCGATGTGGAGCATGATTTTTTTAGAGGCGGCGTAAGCGCCAACGGGCATACCTCCCCCGATGATCTTACCAAAGGTGATAATATCTGGTTGAACATCGTAATAACCAGTGGCACCTTCAAAACCAACCCGAAAACCAGAAATAACCTCATCAAATATTAAAAGCGCACCAAACCGGTCGGCGGTTTCTCTCAAGAGTTGAAGGAAACTGCGATCCTGAAGGAGTAATCCGTTGTTGGCGGGAATGGGTTCCACAATGATGGCAGCGATTTCAGCTCCGTATTGTTGCATCGCCTGTTCAAGTGCTTCCGGATCTGCCAGGGGAACGACGATGGTTTCTTGGGCAAAAGAATCCGGAATACCAGCGGAGGTGCTAATACCAAAGGTCGCTAAACCAGAACCTGCTTTGACCAAAAGGGAATCTACGTGCCCGTGGTAGCAGCCTTCGAATTTTAGAATTTTAGAACGCCCAGTCACCCCTCTTGCGAGGCGTAGAGCACTCATAACTGCTTCCGTACCACTGCTCACAAACCGAATCATTTCGATGTAGCGGTGCTTTTCCAGAATTAATTTTCCAATCAATAAATCATGCGGGGTGGGAGCCCCAAAGGACATCCCGTTGGCAACCGTTTCTGTCACGCGTTGCACGACTGCTGGCGGACAATGCCCCAAAATAAGGGGACCCCAAGAACAACAAAAATCTACATACCGTTGATGGTCAACATCGTACAGATGAGATCCTTCCCCTTTTTCGAAAAAGATGGGTGGACCCTCTACACTTTTAAACGCCCGGACCGGTGAGTGAACGCCTCCAGGAAAATAGCCTTTGGCCTCCTCAAAGTAGGCACCACTTTTGCTGCGGTGAAAGGAGGCTGGAGTGGGATACTGTGCATTGTTTGACATGCTGCAAAAGTACTGGACCATTGGAAATTGTTAAATCAATCCCACTAAAAATGATAGTTTTATGGCAATCATTACTCTGAACCATTTAGGTGTTCAAATGCATTTGTCGCACGAAAAAAACGAAAAAGTGAATCTTCTCCAGTAAGGTATGCCGAAATCAACTTTAGAAATCAAAACAACGTAAAATGACTTTGCAAGCCGAGGTCGTCCACCATCAAAATGAATCGATTTTTTCTTTTTACCCCAATAAGTTTGGTGAAACGATCCTTTTTTCACCGTTTTTACAATAAAATCCGGAATTGCCAGTTTTCTGTCCGAAATAATTCAACTTTTTTTGGAAGGCAGACAACCTCTTTAACGGTGTGTACGTCATAACAACGAAGAATATATGCAGCAATGGAGCGATCAAGATTTGGTAGAGGGCATCAAAATGGAGAGCCCTACGCATCAGGTAGCCTTGTACAATCGGTACAGCGTGCCAATGTTCCGGATTTTGCTTCGGTACGCTCGTGATCGAGCGGAAGCTGAAGATATGCTACAGGACGGATTTATTCGAGTGTACCGGGATATGGTTCAGTTTAGAGGAGAAGGGGCATTAGGCGGATGGATCCGAAGAATTATGATCAATACCGCGTTAAGTCACCTTCGAAAGCAACGAGATTTTATTCAAGATGTAGGTGATTTTATGCCCTATGAGAATAAAATAAGAACAGATGATGATGTAGTCGCGCAATTAGATGCAGCGCATTTGATGCGGTTGCTTCAAACGCTCCCACCTGGTTATCGGGCGGTCTTTAATCTGTATGCTGTGGAGGGATTTAGTCATGAAGAAATTGCTGAGCAGTTGAATATCTCGGTTGGCACAAGCAAAAGTCAACTTTTTAAAGCTCGGGATTATTTAAAGAAAGTGCTGGAGAAGCATTATTTTAAAATGCCCGAATACTAGTCGTAACAAAACAGTAGGTAGAGTAGGCTTTGCCGATTTGCCCTGTCTTTCAATCCATATCCGATCATTACTTATGCCAGAACAGCAGAATTTTGAACAGATTGACAGCATTTTCCGAAATGCTTTTCAAGAGATGCCCGAAACCCCCGCACCCAATGGTTGGGACCAGCCCTCTAAAAAGGTTTGGCAGGGTATAGAATCTAACTTGCGACCTCGGGTAATTAACCGTTTCCCTGCTCAACTGCTCCTTCTGGTCTCCAGTGCAGCTGTTTTATCCGCTCTTGCTTGGTACTTGTTCTCCAAGCAGCCTCAGGTTCCAGCAGCAGTTCCAAATTCCATTCCATCAGAAACTGTCCCTTCTGCTCCTGTTCCATCCGTCGCGACAGAAGCATCGGAGCCGGCCGTTATGACTAAACAAAACAGGAAAAAGGGAAATACGAGCGAACGTCTTCAAACCCCCACGGAGCTGCCCGCTCAGGAAATCAAAGTTCCCACTTTCAATCAGGCACTACCTCCCAATAGTGTAGAGCGAAATAGGATGCTAGGCAATGAGGATAAAAAGAAGGGTGCTAATACACCTTCCATTCCAGATACGCTCCAACACTAATTACCCTAATTGCAATTAGTAAGAATGCCTGGCTGCTACCAACACCCAGGCATTTTTTAATATCGGCCTAAAAACAATTGGACCCCAGTGCTCCATTCCAGAAATAGGGGCGATGGGTTTCCAAAGACTTTATTTATTTGAAGGTGGCTGTAAAAATAGCGGTAGCGCAACCCACCCCCCGCATGAAGCCCTGCATAATGGGAGAAGGTGGGTCTAAATTCAGGAAAACGCAGCATTTCCGTTAATGAAAAATTTGAAAAATGCCAACCCAAGCCCCCATGGGCGGTAAAGTGAACCGCTCGATCCGGTTGTCCAGAATACTGCAAGCTCCATCGTGCTCTCCTTAAAGAAGCAAGTGGGTTTTGAAGGTATTGAAGTCCAATTGGGCTTTGTATAATATCAGCAACAGAGGGTGTTTGCTTTTGGTATCCTTGTCCCTGATGGCTGTATTGCCACCCCAATTGGGATTCCCAGTGATCAGAATGCGTCCGAGCAATGGTCAGTTCCAAGCCATTGGAGGTAGTAGTGCTACTGCTGAGCAGGGTTTGGAAATAATGGGCAATTCCAATTCGGGTTTTAGGAATTTTTACTTCCGAGGCAATGGGGAACCAGGTGGGTGCAACGTTGGACTTTCCAGTTGTTAACTGGATTCCAGCTCGGATTTGATGTACCGGCGAATCTCCAGTAGATCTTAGGTTGGGGAAATAATCAAAGGAGCAGAAAAAGGGTCCATTGCTAAAACCCGTGGATAATACACTTGAAAAGTAGGGAATATTGTTAATTTTTTGACCTCCTAAAAAGCTCCTCCTGATTTTTGTTCCATCCTCTAAATAGGAAGTAATCACAAAGGAATTGGATAAATAGGGCTGTTGAATGCCTATTCCATACTTAATGAATACAGGTACAGAGGCTACAGGCAAATGCAGACTCATGCAAAGATGATCTGAGAACGTTCCTGATACGATCGGCAACTCGTAGTTGTACAAGACGGTGGTGCTTGGACTGCTCGTTGGCAAGTTAAATGGAAACAGTAAAGCTGAAGTCTGGGTTCCAATGGGTAAACCGTGCTGGGTGTGCATCCAACTCCATTCTAACATCTGCCAACGGTAGCCGACCTCCAGGTTAGCTGATAAAGAAGCAGGAAGAAATAAGCCTAGTGGCGCGAGGTATCCCAAAGAAGCACGAAGGAACCAATCAGTCCGTCGGCCCTCTGCGTTTCGCGCGTTCCAACTTTTAAAGTCGCGTACGTACTCTTGGCTTTTGCGCTCTAAAAAAAAGACCTCCTCCGATGGATTGGTTTGGGCGGTTATGCCACCTCCCCATCCCAGGATTGCCAACAGTAGAATAAGGGTAGTTCTTTTCATGATTCAATTAGTAGGTTGCATCCACGAAGCTCTGCAATATCCAATCTGCCGAGTACTTCAAACTGGCCATTTTCATAAACCCTTCCTACATCTTCTGTGGCAATGAAGCTGCAAGTATCGAAGTTGGCTAGGTCGATCAGGTTGATTACCCCCGTTTTTCCCGCAGCGGTAAAGCAGAAAGGATCGTTGATTTCGGTGGTGAGGACCCGGAGGGTAGCGCTTGGACTGAACAAGGTGCCTCCCTTGGCGTATCCTTGGGAAAGGAGCTCCGTCATTCCATATTCGGAATGAATAGCAGGGACCTGAAATGCCTCTTGGAGTAGAGCATGTAGTTCTGGGCGTGTAATTTCTTTTCTCCTACCTTTCATTCCACCCGTTTCCATAATGGTCACTCCACTTAGGTCCATGGGAAACTGTTCTGCAAAATCCAGTAGGGCAAAGCTCACCCCCAATAATAGGACTGGGACCCCTTTGGGCCGCGTTTGAAGGGTTTTAGACAATGCATTCAAATCGTGCAGGAAAAAACCACTTTCAGGGAATTGGGAAAGCTGAATCCAGTATTGTGTCATCGCTACCAGCGAAGAACCGCTTCGTTCAAGGTAGGAAGGGAGCAGTGCCAAAATGAGCCAATCGGAAGGTGCGCTATAGTGCTCCTGGAAACCGCGAAGGGTGTTTTGGAGGTAAAAATCCAGGTCCCGGATGGCATGTTGGGAAGGTGTTTGTCCTGTGGTTCCACTAGAGGTAAAGACGGCCTCAGGTTTCCAAGTGCTGGTTTGAATCAGGTGGCTCTTGAAAAAAGAAACGGGAAGAAAAGGGATTTCTTGAATGGTTTGGATAGAGGAAGGATCTTTTCTAAGCAAGGCTAAAAAGCGGCTGTAGAGCGGGTTGAATTCAGCCTGGTAGCGGAAAATCCGAAGGGCAATGGCTTCGAAATCGGACGGTTTTCCGGAATAGCTTTCAAGTGCTGCTTGTATTTCCTGCCTTGTGTTTGTTGGCATTGTCGTACTTTTGATGAAACAAAAGGAAACTAGGGTATGCGATTCGTCACATTGTTCATTCTGAGCTTGCTCGCTGCAGCAAATATACTGGTTTATTGTGTGAAGCCGCCGAATTATCCAGATACGCCAGTGATTGCCTTTTTATCGGTAACACCTGGAACGATTCTACAGCGCCCTTTTTTCAAAAATCCAGATACCGTTTATACCGATTTAACCTTCTCTTTCACGGATGGGGACGGTGATTTGGGTTTTGAGGATACTACTGTAAGTCTGGTCATTTACGATCTACGAACGCCCACATTGGCAAAAGATTATCGCCTTCCAATGGTAGATCCCAATGGCGCTGGTAATGGTATCTCGGGAGAAATTACGGTCCGGGTACCGGTAAGCTGCTGCATACCGGATCCGATTAACGGAATCCTACTTCCACCTTGCGATACGAATTCAATTTCTAATCAAACGTTGGATACCTTGATTTACAGTATTCAAATCAAAGATCGATCTGGCAATTGGAGCAATGTGATTCAAAGCAGTCCGATCATTTTGGTGTGTAGGCGATAAAAAAAGCGTAGCCAAACCGTTTCGGATGACTACGCTGCTAAGTGGACCGAGTCTATTTTATTTTTTCCCTAAAAGGGCAAACATATTTTTCTTATAAGCCTCCACCCCTGGTTGGTCGAAAGGGTTGACGCCTAATAAATATCCACTAACGGCACAGGCTCGTTCGAAAAAGTAGAACAGCTCACCCAGGGTGCTGGCTGATGTATCCTTTAATTGCAGAACAAGGGTTGGTACGCCGCCATCCTGGTGTGCCATCAATGTTCCCTCTGCCGCTTTTTTATTAACATAATCCATTGACTTACCGGCCAGGTAGTTGAGCCCGTCCAGGTCATCCTCTGTGGAGGGAATATGTAAATCGCGTTCGGGTTGCTCAATTTCAAGCAGGGTCTCGAAAAGGTGTCGTTTCCCATCTTGAATGTATTGTCCCAAAGAATGGAGATCGGTAGTGAAATCTGCTGAAGCGGTAAAAATGCCTTTTTGATCTTTTCCTTCGCTTTCTCCAAACAACTGTTTCCACCATTCAGAGACGAAATGAAGCCTCGGCTCGTAATTGATCATCATCTCAATATCTTTTCCTTTTCTGTGGAGGATATTACGGGCTGCGACATATTGTAGGCAGTCGTTTTCATTAAAAGGGAGCCTTAGATAACGCTCTCTGGCACTTGCAGCTCCTTGCATAAGCGCATCGATGGAAATTCCAGCTACAGCAATGGGAAGAAGACCTACCGCGGTAAGTACGGAAAAACGGCCTCCAACGTTATCAGGAACTACGAAGGTTTCGTAGCCTTCCTGATTAGCCATGGTTTTTAAGGCTCCTCTTTGGGCGTCGGTGGTTGCATAAATCCTTGCTTTTGCTGCTTCTTTGCCGTATTTTGCCTCTAATTTTGCCTTTAATATTCGGAAAGCGATCGCTGGCTCTGTTGTAGTGCCAGATTTTGAGATGACATTTACTGAAAAATCCCGTTCACCGATGAGGTCTAACAGATGGCTCAGGTAGGATCCACTAATATTGGTGCCCGCAAAATAGATTTCAGGACGGTTTACTTGATTGTGGAAGGGATGTCCACAAAACTCCAGTGCTGCTTTTGCGCCTAAGTACGACCCCCCGATACCAATTACGATAAGGACTTCGCTTTGTTCGCGGATACGAGCAGCCGCTATTTTTATCCGCTCAAATTCTGCCCGATCATACTCAACAGGAAGGTCCATCCAACCCAGAAAATCATTTCCAGGTCCTTGACGAGATTCAAGGTGATTGGCGGCTGCTACCACCTGTGCTTCTATGGCCTTATACTCATGCTCCCCTACAAAGGATTGAACATAAGTCTTTGATAGTTTTAATTGACTCATACTTTAGACAAAGCGTTTTTCAGATAATCAATCACTTCAATTTCTACAGGGTCCACTTTTCGGTCTTGAGAAAGGTGGTACGACAACCAATCTCCCAAGTGAACTAAGTAAAACATTTGTTCTGCCAGCGATTTACCTTTTGACCAAACCTCAATGGTAGCTCCTGCTTTGGACTCTAAAATACCTTTCGTGATGTCCATTCGGATGGATGTTCGCTGGAAATCGTCTTTATTTCGGAGCCAAATGGTAGCCACTTCTGGGTGGTCATGCTTCCAGCCCACCAACTCGTTGTGATTCATTTCAGGAAGGACATGATGCCAGCAAAGCATTTTGCTGTTTTCATTGATTTGCTGACGCCAACGAACGGCCACCGATTCTAAATGGTCGGCGCTGTAGATCACTGGAGTTCTGCTTCCAATTTGATGACTAATCTGAAGTGCTTTCTTAGATATGTTGGCCTGGTCTTTGGAAAGGCTAGTGGCAGAACGAGTTACCTGGCCAAAAATTCGTCCGCTAATCAACTTGGCTGCCCGTAGTACGGATAATTGGGCGACCACGGAAAAGCCGAGACAAGCTCTGGGGCTTGACCATCCGGGTGTGAGTTCTATATAGTCTAACTGGTGCTGTTTTGCCAGATCAATTAATTTGCCTCCGGAAGCGATGCAAACAATCTTTGCTCCGGTTGAAAGTAGTTGTTCAAAGGTGCTCAGGGTTTCCTCTGTATTTCCAGAGTAGGAGGAGCAGATGGCCAGCGTATGTTTGTTCACCCATCTTGGGGCGTAGTACCCTTTACTGACCACGACAGGTAATTTGCACTCAGAGCGGACCAGTTCTTGTACAAAGTTGCCACCTATTCCGCTGCCTCCGAGTCCAGAGATGAAAACAGAGCGAAAGGGTGCGGAATGCTTTTGAAGGGTAGTGGCAGTGGCCCGTTGCAGCGCTTCCTCTAGCTGAGCAGGGAAGCGCTCGATCATTTTATTCATAACACAAATTAGTTAGTGTAATTAGGCCGCAAAGGTAGCAGATTTTACATTTTAATCCACGGATGAATGGATCTTTTCCCTTCATGGCTGGTTATTTGCAAGAGGTAAGTGCCCGGGGGCAAGTGTTCTACGGATATTTCCTGGGTTTCGGCCGGAAGAGCGGAAACATGCAGAATTGGTACCCCCGTGGTGGATAGAATTTGATACTCCAAAACGCTCCCATTGCTCCCCAAGTTAATTTTGAGGGTAGAGTGGGTCGGGTTCGGGAAAAGCTGAAGTACCTCTAAGGTCGCTTCGGTGCTGCTGGAGGACATGCAATCGGGGCTACTCGCGCTGAGTTGAACGTACGAAACAACATTTGAGAACAGGTAAGGAAGGGTACCAACTTCCCGAACCGCTCGCATAAAAAACCCACCAAAGGGAGTCCCTAATGTATTGGGGAGATAGGTTTTTGAGTTCGTATTCGGTAATTTCACCCATTTGGTTCCTGAAGGAGAACTGGAGTCTGTTACAAGGGTGAACCAGCTGTATTCTAGGTTCAAAAGGCTATCGGGTGGAGTGGTAGCCGTCCATTCAGTAATGAGCGGAAAGCTATCTCCAGGACATAGATTTTGGTCACAACAAATGGTACCTGCCTCCTGGAGAACGGGTTGTGAGTAGCTGGTTGATTGGATTCCTGAGAAGAGGACCCACAGAGAACAAAGCCGAAGTAACTGCGCCATGATTGATTAAATAATTGAATCGGTGGATGGTAAAATGACCAAGCATTATTTTACAAATGTAGGCTGTTTTAATTCATCCATCCGAAACTTCCTCTTTTTTTAACAAATGGGTTTTTTAAAACAGGCGTCTGGGTGTAAATAAATGGGAGGTTGTGAAAAGCCCGGATCACCAAGAAACTCATTTAGGGCTTGGTATTTGATTGGCGCTGCCTCATTACCCTAATTGTATTTCCTTTTCCAGTACTTCAAATGCACTCTCTAGTTCGCCTTCTTTCATGGGAACCCAATGTCCGTATTTTCGAAACCAAGTCAATTGCCGCTTGGCATAATTTCGGCTATGTTGTTTGATTTTATCGATTACTTCCTCCCGTTGTATTTTTCCTTCAAAAAAAGGAATCCATTCCTCGTACCCGACCGTTTTGAGGGCCGTTCGATGCTCCATTGGTCTTAAATGAAATACTTCTTCTTCCAATCCTTGGGCAATCATCAGGTCCACTCGTTGGTTGATCCTATCGTACAAGACTTCTCGGTCCCATTCTGGAAGTAAGTAATGGATTTGAAAATTTCGAATTTGGCTTGTTTTTCCCAAAAATGAGGAATAGGGTTGACCAGAAGATAAGCACACTTCTACTGCTCTCCGAAGTCGGGCTGGATTTTGAATATCAGCTTTGGCGTAAAATTTTGGATCCAGTGAACGTACTGTTTCCTGAAGCCAGTTGATACCCTTTTCTTCCAACTCTGTTTTTACCTGCTCCTTTACAGCTGGTAAAATGGGTGGGAAGGCATCCAATCCTTGACAAAGTGCGTGGAGAAATAATCCAGACCCTCCAACGGCCACCACAACAGGATGTTTTTCAAACAAATGTCCCAAGGTATCCATCGCCTGCTGTTCAAAATCTCCCACGGAATAATCGTCGAGCACCGATAGGCTATTAATAAAATGGTGCCGAACTTGCTGAAGTTCAGAGGTACTTGGTTTAGCCGTTCCAATCGTCATTTCCCTGTAGAATTGCCTGCTGTCGGCCGATATGATCTCCGCCCGATACCGAAGGGCAATTTGGATGGCAAGGCTTGTCTTGCCACTGGCGGTGGGTCCACCCACTACAATGAGGTGTTGCTGATTATTTTGCTTCCTAGAAGCCATGGATGCACTTTGCAATTCGGATATTTTTAACTTTGCGCTATGAAGTTTAGTTATCGACACAAAAGTAAAGGAATTTTATACGTAGTGCTGGAAAGACTCTGTCATTGGCAGATGTATAATCAGTTTCGTCAAATCTATCTATCAGATTTTGATCAGATCCCGCTCGACAAGCCGATGCTGATTGCGGCAAATCACCCAACGGCCTTTTTGGACCCTGTATTGATCGGGGTGCATGCTGATCCTCCGATCTATTTTATGACCCGTGGGGATTTATTCAAAAAACCAAGGGCAAAAAAAATACTGGAGCTGATCAATATGTTTCCAGTAAACCGACAGCGAGATGGATTTTCAGGGGCGGACCGGATGGAACAAACCAATGAGTATGTATTTGAGCGTTTACGGGAGCAGCACCCAATTGGGATTTTTGTGGAGGGACAACACCATTTGGACCGCAGGATTATTCCTCTGCAAAAAGGGGTAGTTCGTCTCGCATTTGGTGCTTACGAGCGTTTTCAGCAACCTGATTTACAAGTTTTACCCATTGGATTAAGTTTTAGGTATGGAGACCAGCAGCGGGATACCGTTTCCCTTGTGGTTGGCAAACCTATATTTGTGAAGGACTACTGGCAGCAATACCTCGAGTCGCCTGCCAAGGCAGCCATTCAGTTATTGCAAGACATCCGTCAGCAGCTTATTGAGTTGTCTCATCACGTTGAGAAAAAAGGGGACGATGACCTAGTGGAAGTACTGCTTCGCTTGCACCAAGGGGAACAGTCTGTGCATTATTTTCCTGTTATTCGAAGGTCCAACCACCTTTTTTATGCTGAAAAAAGTGTGGTTAACCAAGTAAATCAGATGGAAGAAGATGCTAAAAAAGAACTTCAGAAAAACGTAAAGAAATATTTTAAAACCCTCAATAAATACTGGGTTGACGACGCTGCTCTGTTGCATCCGGAGTGGTCCTCCGTACCAATTTGGATCTTTTTGATCCTCAGCTTTCCGTTCTTTTTATTGGGATGGCTTTTCCGACTTCCCTCTGCCACGTTAGCTCATTTTATTTCCTCCAAAAAAGTAAAGAAAAAGGAATTTAAAAGCAGTGTCTTTTTTGGGATTGAGTTACTGGGCAGTTTTTTTCTTTACTTGTTTTATTTGATCTTGGCCCTATTTACCCTCAAGCCGCTACTTATTGGACTTGTTATATTGGCGCCAATTGTCCATCCGTTTTCGCTGATGTACAGAGATGCAGGGACCAGAGCGGTGGCGGCTTTATGGGCAAGGCTACATCCTCAACGGGCTCAATTATTATCGGAAAGAAGCAAATTATAAAGCATGCATATTCTTGTAATTGCCGCAACGGAGGCGGAACTTCGCCCTTTTTCGGAACATTTATCAAGAGAGTGGGCTACTTCTCCTACTGGTTTTTTTCAAAAGGGGGAAAATACCTTGGAGGTTTGTGTCACGGGGGTAGGGGCCGTTTCGACTGCTTGGGGTATAGCCATGGCCATCAGTCGTGCCCGGCCAGATTTGGCCATTAATGCTGGAATTGCTGGCGCATTGGATGCTTCGTTGGCGATTGGATCGGTGTATAATGTAGTGTCCGAATGTTTTGGTGACCTTGGGATCGAGCAGGCCGATGGATCTGTACAAAGCTTATTCGAAGCGGGTCTAGTTTCTGCATCGGTGCCCCCTTTCTCAGAAGGAAAATTGATACACCCAGACAGTCATCAGATGCATTTTTTGCCCAATGTGCAGGGGGTTACGGTCAATAAGGTACACGGTCAGGAGGACTCTATCGAGGTATTTCGGAAGCTATTTCCAAGGGCGCAAGTGGAATCGATGGAAGGTGCAGCCTTCTTTTATGCCTGTCTCTCTACTGGAATTCCATTTATGGAGCTCCGGTCCATTTCTAACTATGTGGAGAAAAGAAATCGGGCGAATTGGAACATACCCTTGGCGATCCAATCCTTAAACCAGGTATTAATTGAAATGCTTGGTTGATCAGGCCCTTTTGGAAGGAAGTAATTGTTTAATGCTTGGAAGTAATTCCTCCCGGATCTCCCGCTGAATCTGACCAAGCACTCTTTTTAATTCTTCCTCATTGGATGCTCCTGACATGCGGAGATTTACGGCAATTTCGTAACGCGCCTGGAGCTCTTTTGCCTGGTCAAAAGCAGTGTATAGCGACTCCCGCTCGGTGAAAAGCAGCAGGTGGTTGAGCGCTGTGAGGGTTTTTTGACTAGATAACAGTTGGTTTATTCCTTCAGAAAGGCTGTAATAACTGCTTGAAGAGGAATCCGACTGAGTACGAACTTGCTCAAGACCGATTTGATTGATTAGTTTAATTGGGTTGATCTGAACCAAATAAGGAGTTAAATCGTGCCCGAAACTTGGATCAATGTAATTACGCCTGAGTGCCTTAGCTACTTGTTCACGGAGTATCCGGATGGATTGATTCAATTGGATCAGGTATGATTGCTGTTCGTCCCAGCTCAAAATGGTTGCGAATTTCAGGGAAGCAGGAATTCCATTCTCTGAAAATCCAAGGAATTCTTTGAACCAAGACAATAAGGTTTGTTTAGGTTGCTCCGCATGAACAAAGAAATGGATGTCGTCAAAATTACTTTCCAAGCTTACTGCGCTCTGAACGCCTTTGACTAACTTCAAATAGGTGCTGAATTGCTCGAGGTATGCATATATGTAGGCATGAATATCAACAGGAGCTCCTTTCAGCAGGATTTCTAGGGATTGTAATTGAGTAGAAAAGTCACCTATTGGACGAGGTTCCATCGCTTTTTTCAGAAGCAGCAACACATTTTGCAGGTCGTGAATAGGTTTTGTTATGAAACTAAACCCACCTTCTCGGATGGTCTGTACAACTGTTTCATCAGAAGCTTTACCGGATAAAATAATCACCGGGAGATTTGGGAAACTCAGTTGTAAGCGCTTGAGTACCGCGAGGCCCTGAAGACCGGTTGTTTTGAATAAAAGATCGAGTAAAACTACCTGATAGTTATTTTTTCGGGCCATCAGCAGCGCTTGCTCTCCGGAGATAGCCTCATCCACCACATAACCCTCCTTTCGCAAGATTTCTCCCAAGACCTCCCGGAGCGGCTGGTCATCCTCTACTAAAAGAACCTTGGGTGTTGTGTTGGAAACTAATTGTGACATGAAAACAAAGTGTTTCATGATCTTTAACTAAAAGCGTGCCAAAAATAGCGCAGACAAGTCTTTTTTATTTAATCTTTCTTTTTTTTGTTAAAAAATGTGTTAAAGGAGGCTATCCGCTTTCTTGTGAGGAGATACCGATACTTCTTGACCGGGTACCGTTCCTTTTTTAGGCCCTTTTTTGAATTGTAGGTGCGGCCTTGGGGCGTAAAAACGCCGGGCTGATTACCTTTGTCGAGCTAATAACACACTAACCTTATTCTTTATGAGCGATTCAGGAAAAAAGTATTCTACCATCCACTATCATTCTTACTTACAGTTGGACAAACTGTTGGATGCGCAGCATTTGAGGAGCGCTGAGCTGGAGGAAAAGCCTGCACATGATGAGATGTTATTTATCATTGTTCACCAGGCATATGAGATTTGGTTCAAACAAATTTTGCATGAATTAAATTCAGTGGCAGAGATGTTTGAAGGAAATCATGTGGATGAACGCAACATAGGTACCGCCATTGCCCGCTTAAAACGGGTTATTGAGATCCAAAAATTGTTGGTTCAGCAGATTCAGGTTTTAGAAACCATGACTCCTCTTGATTTTTTAGATTTTAGGAGTTACTTATTCCCCGCATCGGGTTTTCAAAGTTTCCAATTTCGATTAATTGAAGTGATGTTGGGATTGGATGAACGAGAGCGCCTTACTTATAATAACATGCCATTTGCTTCTGTTTTTGAGCAAGAGCAACAAGTTAGGCTTCGGAAAATGGCTGAAGGGAGGTCGATGTTCCAGCTCTTGGAGGATTGGCTAGAACGAACGCCCTTTTTGCAGTTTGGGAGCTTTGATTTTTTATCGCAGTATAAGTTGGCCGTACAACAAATGTTGGAGAAGGAAGCAGCGGCTATCCGTTCTTCAGGTTATTTGACCGAGCAGGAAAAGGAAATGCGGCTTCGTATGCTGGGTGGTACGGATACCTATTTTCAATCGGTGCTCAATCCAGAGGCCCACGAGCAATTGCGGGCGGAGGGTAAGTTAAGGATGTCGTACAAAGCCACCCTTGCAGCGTTACTGATCAATCTATACCGTGATGAGCCAATATTGCACAATCCATTTAACCTGCTTCAGTGTTTGGTTGAAATCGATGAGCAATTGACGACCTGGCGGTACCGGCATACTCAAATGGTACTCCGGATGTTGGGCAAGAAAATTGGCACAGGAGGTTCCTCTGGATATGATTATCTTCACGCTACTGCAGTAAAGCACCATGTTTTTGCAGATTTGCACAATATTTCCACCTTATTAATCCCAAGGTCTGAATTGCCTGAATTACCCATTGAACTAAAACAGAATTTGGGGTTCCATTTTTCAATTAGCTAATACAACCGCCTGTAATTTTTATGCGTAGAGCCAGTTGTCAGATTAGATAACTGGCTCTACCTTATTTATTTAAAGGAATGATATGTGGGACAAATTGAGCATCATCATCCAGAATCCAGCCGTCTTGCCTACGTACCGCTATTCCACAAGCACCTTGCGACCAAAAAACGCCCGGTTGATAGCTACTGCCTAAATGGTCTACGTTAAAGACTGCTTTTTCCTGGAAAATTGTTGGGAAAGAACCGTAGTCTCCATCGTTCTCAAATACAAGCTGGGCCTGTTCATCGTATAACGCGATGTTTTCACCCATCCGACCAATTATCGGTTTTTCAACGTACCCTTTTCCTTTCTCCAAACGATCTACATGAAAGGAGGCTGGTAAAAGAGAAGCGTGCATAGGGTTGTTTTCAAACAGGTAAACCAACAACGCTTTACTTTGAAGCAGCATCGTGAAAGCCGGATTAATAACCAGAGCATGCCCTCCAGTAATGATGGAGGTCAACAATTCCAATAATGCAGGCTCCTCGTAGCAAATGAAATCCCAAGGCACCATTTTAAACCAGAAGTCATATCGTTGGTACTCATCTGGGCGTAGTTCGACAAAAATACCTTCATCAGCAGAGAAAATGACATTCGGGAGATCCACCTGCTGTGCCAACTGGAAGCCAGCTTCCAAGGCTGCTTTGCGCACCACCTCTAAGTTGAGTACATCTTCTTCATAACCCAGGCTAGAGAGTAAAAGCGTCGGTTCCCTGTCACGGTTTTTTTCCAAAAGCTGTCTAAAACCGCGTACCAGCTGCTTGTAGACCTGCCAAGAAGCGGGCGGCTCCGTTCCTTGTAATTTTCGCGCCATCTCCGGCTGCATGAGGACTGTTTCAGGAAGCAGCGAACAAGTATCAGCGTTGAATTCCAACAATCGAAGAGGGACACCCTCTATGCCTCCTGCAAAATCAAATCTGCCAAACAGATGAAGATCGCTTTCCTGTCTAAGGGAATAGGAGACCAAAGGAATGGCGGAAGCGGGGATGCCAGCCTGCTCCCAGCGATTCTGCTCTGCTACCCAGCGGGCTGTCTCCAGCATTCTGTTATACAACTGATCTGAGACAGACAACATTTCGCGCATCTCAAAAGCGGAGATTTCCAGACAAGCGCTGGCCAAGTAATCAGAATTATGCCCAGAGCGGTACCATTGCAGGCCATTTCGGTCCATCCAACTTGGATCGGGTGGGGGACAAGGAATCAGCCGCTTATCCACCGAAACCGCGGGATGAACGGCCGCCACCGAAGCCGCTGGATGATCGGGAAGAGTTTATGCTGGGACGGGTTGGGCGACTGGTTCCGCTTTTAAAACGCGCTCCAGCCGATTGGTTGACCCGATTGTACGTTTGCTGATTGGTATAAGCGGAAGGCACTGGTGGTCGGCTCAAGGACCTACCGAGCATATATCCCAATAATCCTGCTCCGGCAGCCGTCATGATGGGGCCTGCCATATTGTGCCCACTGCTTCCTCCATTTTGTTGCATCAAGCGGGCTTCTGCTAATGTAAAGGTATCTACTTTGCCATCCAAGTATTTTGCAATGATCAAACTAGCGGAAGTGTCTGGGATAGAAGTTTCATCTTCAATTTTAAATTCTTTTGGGTTGACCTCCTTAACCGTTGTGATGAGACCTTGAGCGGGCAATTCTACGGTTTGTTCCGTTCCACT
>CANHDG010000012.1 GCA_947459365.1 Saprospirales bacterium | reverse complement strand
GTCCGCGATCAGGTTTTTATCTTCCTTAATGGTAAATTCTTTCCAGGCCAGTCCTGGCACTTGTTTGTTGTGCTCGTACAGCAACCGAATGGCCAGGTTGATGTGAATGTATTTTGCGTTGAGGGTAGTTAATAACAGCTGCATAATGGTTGACAAAGGTACATGACGCCGGTGGCGTTTTTGGTATTCATTCAAAATTTAGGGGTTTTCCAGCATTTCCAAGAACCAGTCTCGTTCAGTAAGGGGGCTGCTGGTCTGAATTTGGAGGCGGAGCGGCTCAGTAGCCTCTGGGGAGCGCCGTAGGGGGGAGATCAATTTTTTAGAAAAACGGATAATATTTTGATAGTTATCAAGGTGGTAACCGATCACTTTTTGTCGGCGCAAGAAAACCTGCATGGATTGGAGGTGGGCTTCCAATACCTCCCACTCATCGGTTTCGTAATAGATTTTGATGAGGAGTGTTTTGGCGATCAGGTTATTGATCAGGTCTTTGTAATCCGCTGTCTGAAGGTGGTGGAGTGCGTTGGTGTATTGTTTTTTATAATAGGCGATTCTGGCCAGGTTGAGTTGGTAGTTAGCATTTTGGTGCTTTTTTTCCAGCAGTGGTGCGTATTCTTGTACGAATTGTTCTACCCAAGCCAGTTCACCTACTTTGAGCGCAATAGCGGTAATATTGTTGTAAGAATAAGGGGAGAGAAAGCCGTTTTCAATTAGCAGTTGGGTCTGAAGGGCGGATTGATAGAGGTTCAGGGTGTTTTTCAGGTATTGGGTTTCGTATTGATTAATTTTTCGAATACCATAATTAATGGCCATTAGGTGCAGCTCCCGCAGGATGTCGGTGGGCAGTTGATGGGCGGTTTGCTGAAGGAGTGTACGGAAGGCTTGGAAGTAGCTAGCCTGGGCTGGATCGCTGAGGAATTGGAAGCAGTAGTAGTACAACCCGATAGCTGGAATCTGTAGAAGGTCGGGTTTTTGGGTGAGTTGTTGGAGGACGAGTGGCAGTGCTCCGAGCTCGTAGTGTGTCTTGTAGACAGCTTGGTGGGAGCGGGCGAAGCAGGCTTGGCGGAGTTGCGTTGCAAGGAATGCGTGTTCGGTTCGATCCAGTAGTTGCTGGAGGTTGAATGCCTCCATTCGCTGAAGACTACTTTGGTGGTGGTAGCGCTCCAGTTCAATGGCCGCTTGAGCTTGTAGGAAGGGTGCGTGCCGAAAGGGTTGTGTTTCGAGAAGGGTATTGGCGCGTTGAAGGCTGCGTTGAAAAGGTTTACTGAGTCCTCTTTTTCGATAGGCGGTTGCGAGGGCGATTTGGCTGTTTTCTGGAAGAGCAAAGAGCTCTTGGTAGCTTAGAAAATGTTCGAGTTGGTCGAGCAAGGCGCTCATCAGGAGCCTTAGCTGGGTTTCCTGAGGAAGTTGCAGCAGCTGCATGGCTGCTTGCTTTTCGGGTACTTGTTTGGATTGTCGGCAGTTTTTAAGGTAGTGGTAGAGGGCAATGAGGTTTTCTGAGCGGTTAAAGAAAGGCGATACAAGCCAGTTGCCCAGTTGTTTTTCCTCTTGTTTGGAGAGGCTTTGGTAACATTGCCATAGAATGGATTGGTCCACTTTTGTCTTTTTTTACGGTGTAAAGTCTAGAGAAATAAAGTTTTTTTCTACAAATAAAATTATAATATAATTAAAATCAATAGTTTATAAAAAAAATATCAATAATTATGTCTACAAATTTAAAAAATTGTTTTTGATGAAACCAAATAACTGCGGCACATTTGCAGTATAAAAGTAGGTTTGGATACCAGTAAGGTGTTCCGGACATTCTTTTCCACCGGTCTGGCTGGTGCTGGGCGGTGGGTTAAAACAGGAAATTAGAATTGGTCGAATTCTTTTTTGGGTAGGGTATGATGGCCAAGTACGCTACGGGAGAGGGGAAAATGAGGGGTTCTAATTTTTATTTTTTTTAACAAGCGAAAAAACAAAATACCTATTGCCATGACAAAAAGAATTTTACTGCCTTTGATGTTGTTGGTGGCCTTTTGGGTCTCCTCTATTCAGGCCCAATGCCCTTACACTGTTGAGGTCGTTCAGTCTGCTCCGCTCAGTTGTAACGGAGGTTCTGTAACGTTGACACCTGTCTTTAACCCTGCAGGAACCGGATACACGTCTCAGTGGTTTGCAAATGGAGCGGTCTTCAACACTCCTAATTTAATCATTACCCAGCCTGGCAACTATTTTTTGGTAGTGGTAGATTCGACCTCGCTTTGTTCAACCACCTTGCTTTACACGGCGGTTGCGGATAGCACGGTCACCACAGCGAGTATTGTTGGTAGTGGCTGTGGTAATACGGTGTACACGGCTATTTCGAATGATCCCAACAGCACCTATCAGTGGAGTAACGGCGCCACTACAGCGCAGATTGAACCTACGGCCATTGGCACTTATTGTGTGACGATCACAGGGTCTTCTGGGTGTACGGCACAAAGTTGTCAGGTGTATAGCGTTGGGAATCCGGTGAGCGTCTCCGTTGTAGGCTGGAACAATAATATATGTTCAGACTCACTGGGTATTTATGCACAGATAAGTGGGGGAATGCAGCCCTTTTCTTACCAATGGAACAATGGAACTACCCAGGGTTGGTTATTGCCGACCAGTGCGGGGTATTATAGCGTGACTGTAACAGACGCGAATGGCTGTACAGCCACTGGAGGCTATTATATAGAGGGCGATCTTGATGATTGCGCTACCATCGAGGGGACTATTTTTGCAGACTACAACAATGATTGCCTGTTTAGCTCAGGAGATGTAGGGCTTCAGCAAATGACCATTCGAGTATCAGATGCTTCTGGTAACGAATATTACGATTACAGCATTGCTGATGGCCACTATGAAATTTCGTTGCCTGCGGGTACGTACTTTATCACCCCAATTCTCAACAACCTGCCCTGGAGTACCTGTCCTGGTATTTTTCAGGTAAGCGTTGCAGCGGGGGAGACAGCGGTGTACAACTTGCCTTTACAAGCTTCTGAGCTGTGTCCATTATTAGAAATCAGCGTTGGTAATGCGCTTTTGCGTCGTTGCAACACTCAAAACTATTACTATGTAAGCTACAATAACCAGGGCACTCTCGTGGCGGAGGATGCGTATGCGGTGTTGTCATTGGATGATTTTTTGACGGTAGAACAGTCTAGTTTGCCTTTCACCAACTTGGGTAACCACCAGTACCGTTTTGAGCTGGGAGATGTTGCAGTTAATACATCGGGTTATTTCTGGATTCGGGTTGGGGTAAGTTGCGATGCCGTATTGGGGCAAACCCATTGTGTGGAGGCGATTATTTATCCCAATACTCCTTGTCCAACGGCGAATGCCAACTGGTCGGGCGCAAGTGTGCAGCTAACTGCGGAGTGTGATGGTACGGAAGTGCGCTTTTTTGCCAAGAATGTTGGCACGGCTCCTATGAGTGGATCACTGGAATATGTAATTATTGAGGATGCGGTGATGATGAAAATGGCTCCTCAGGCCCCTCTTCTGGTGGGAGAAAATCGCTTGGTTTATGCGACGCTCGCCAATGGGGCAACCTGGAGGATGGAGGCAACTCAAGAGCCTTTGCACCCAGGTTTTTCTACCCCAGCTGTGGTGGTAGAAGGCTGCGGGGTGGCTGCAAACGGCACTGTTTCACTAGGATTTGTGACTCAATTGGAGGCGGACGATGCTGATCCGTGGAAAGACGTCGTATGCCGGGAAAACATTGGCTCTTGGGATCCGAATGACAAGCGTGGCTTCCCAACGGGCTACGGTGAGAAGCACCATATTCGCCCTGGAGTTGATTTGGAGTATATCATTCGTTTCCAAAATACCGGAACAGATACTGCCTTTGCTGTGGTAATTCGCGATACCTTGTCGAGCTGGCTCGATGCCGCGACGGTTCGCCCGGGTGCTTCCAGCCACCCCTACCGCTTTGATTATTATGGTGATGGCTATTTAAAGTTTGTGTTTGATCCGATTGCCTTGCCCGATAGCAATGTCAACCTAGCTGCTTCACAGGGTTTTGTGACCTTCCGGGTAGCTCAGCGGGCGGATGTACCCTTGGAAACCGATATCCTAAATACGGCAGCGATTTATTTTGACAGCAATGAACCGGTTATTACCAACACTACCCGTCACCGGGTGGGGCTCAATTTTATGACGGTGGACACCTGGTCGCCCAGCCAGTCTGGAACAGGTGTTCAATTAAGTATTCAGCCGAATCCATTCAAAGACTTTACCGTCCTCAAACTGGAGGGAATGGCTGTTGGTACGGAATGGACCGGTGAACTGATCGATGCGATGGGCAGGTTGGTGTTGAGCAAACGCTCGAGCGACAGTACCTGGCGGATTGATCGCGGGCAATTGCCTGCTGGCTCCTACATGGTCCGCATTATGACCCAGGACGGGGTGATTGGGAAATGGACGGTAATTAAGGGTTAATTGTTAATTGTTAATGTCGAGTGTAGAATTTCGAAATTCTGCACTCGACATTTAATTATAAGATGTATTCTGATGGTTTTTTTGACGCACTGAATGGATGCAATAAATCAACCTCGTTCGGAGTAAGGGGTAGGAATGTTTCCTCTTTGCTTCTACTCGATTTGTTTGTAATAAAGTACTTTGGTGCCATCCGTTCCTGTAACCAACATGTTTTGGTTTTCAACATAATAACTACCCAGCAGCTGTACTTGGGTTTGACCATGTTCTGTGATTTGCAGGTAGAGCTGTCTGTTTTGGGTATACCAAATCAAGCCAGGTAGGATGCTTCCTCCTTGCTTACTGGAAGAGCCGCTCCAGCTGCTTCCTCCTACCACCGTTCTACTTCCACCGTCTGCAACCTGCCCATCGGCCAATAATACCAAGGAAGTTTCGGTGGCCATATTCCCTTGTCCAAAGCCGCTGCTGTTGTAGTTGGACTGCCGTACCCATTTACCTACTAGCGCGGGGTCTCGTTGCCGTTGGTCTTGGTGGGGAGCTGAAGCGGAATGGTTCGATGGTTTTTTTTGCAATTCCAGGGGAATAAGGGTACCCCAGAATTCCAACTTCAGAGATAAAGCACTTCCTTGGAGATGACCATTCAGCGTTAGTTGAACGCCCAGGTTTTGCTCCTTACAAGTGCCCGTTAGTTGATTTCCGGAGCTGGTAGCCGTTACCTTGTATTGGTTGTGGCTATCATCTAGAATGCCCTCATACGAATGGTTGTTGGTTTTGTTGAGTTGCATACGGACGGGCGCCCCTTCATAGCTGCCTTCGTAGCTGCCTGAAAAATCCTGTGAAAAAACCATGATTGGGAGGTGTAGTAAGCAGAAGCAAAATATGCGTGCATTCATAGCGGTCAATTTTGAATTGAGTTCTATAAACGCAATGTTATGTGTAATTATTCGTAATTTTTATTTTTTTATTTTAAATTTTAACAAATATAGTAGGTTGGCCAGATAAGGTGTTGGTGTTTTGCTATTACAGTGGGAGATAGGTTATATGGTAGTTTTCACCACATTGGGAGAGGTATGCTTAAGATAATAAAATGAAAATGTGTCCTTTAGAGTGGCCTAGGGAGCACAAGTTGCTTCATCGTTTGTGAATTCCAGCAGATCGCCGGGTTGGCAATCCAAGGCTTCACAAAGGGAGGCCAGCGTACTAAACCGAATCGCTTTTGCTTTGCCCGTTTTGAGAATGGATAAATTGGCCAGGGTCAAGCCCACTTTTTCTGACAGCTCATTGAGGGAAATTTTCCGTCTGGCCATCATTACATCGAGGTTTACTACAATTGGCATCTTCAAATGGTTAGTTCGTTTTCCTTTTGGATTTCAAGTCCTTTTTTGAATATCAGTGCAAAAATGATCAAAATGAACCCCATAAAAATCCAAATATCAGCGCCTTGCAAGTTGAGATCCTGAAGCGAGTTGGCAAGGACATAGTTGCTTTCGAGGAGGGTTTTTTTTGCAAATTGGCTTCCCCAATACGAGAAAAAGCCAATGCCAAAGGCTAAATAGGATAGGTTAAACAGGTATTTACCCAGCATTTCATTGAATGGAAATACAAAATCAACTTTTTTTTGGTGAAATAAGTACACGATCAGGTAAAATAGAATGGATTTGAGGACTGCCACCAGGCTTAGCAGGATAACCAAGGTTACAAAATGGCTTTGATTAAACAGGTACAGCCCATATAAATTCAGTCCGCCCCAAAATCGGGAAGATGCATCAGGATGGAAAAACAGGGAGATGATTGCATTCACTATTATTCCACCCGCCTCCACACAGAGACCAATAAAAAGTACCCAGGCCAATACTTGGAGGCCTTTTAAGAAGTAAGAGTGTTGGGTCGACATTTTTCTGTTTATTTCGGGTAAAGGTAATGATTTATTGTTTATCAATAAAAAATTATTTTTATTTAATAAATTTTACCTAAAAAAAGCCGTCTCCAGTGGTTGAACGAGAGACGGCGTATGGAATTGGGACGGCTTGTTTACCTTAAGGAGCTAAATGCTCCACTGTATTATTGGGATAGGCTGCATGCAGGAACACACTACTTGAATCCTGCAAGTTGGAGGCCTTTTTGAATGTATGGGTTTTTTTTCATGACTTTCCAGATGATCTCCGACTCATAATTTGCGATTTGGAGAAGGATGGGTCCTTGGTCGATGCCCAATTGATCAGGGTCATACCAGCCGGTAGTTCCATCTTTATGCTGGTAGTTCAGATTAAACGCATCAATAAATCCGTACTGGTTGTATATCTTGGGGTAGGTATGCTTCATATATTTTAGGGCTGGGATACAAATTTCTGGGGCAAAAGGGATAGAGCCTCCGGCGGCAGTGGGAGCTATGGTGCCGTCATCTTCCAGGTAACCATACGCAACTCCGCGCGCTCCGTAGTCCATGTACCGGATATTGGGGTCAGCATTGTTGCGGTTTCCTGGGCCATCACAGGCTGTTAGGCCCCAAACCAGTGGGCTATATCCCGTGAATGCACCGGGATTAATGCTGCAGTAGCGGTGGTTGGCGAGGGTGGCACGACGGGAGTTTTCGAAATAGTCAATACCCTTAGCACGCATATAATCGTCTTTTATTCCTCTGAAATCCACAAAACAATGGGAGTATTGGTGGCCAAACAAAGGGCCAAAATTCAGGTAGTCCTGGCCAAGGTGGGAGCGCCAAACATACGTCTTGGTCCAAGCTTGCCAGGAAGATGCCGGAATGGGGTGGCTTGGTGATCCAATCGCCATGAGGTAAAGCACCATTGCTTCATTGTAGCCTTCCCAATCGCTCTCAATAAATCCCTTTTCGGGATGCCACCCCATGCTCATGACTTCCTGGCCGTCCATGGCCCAATCCCATTCAACTGCCAGGTAAAGTTGGTCGGCGAGTTGGCGTAATTCTTTTTCAGATGGGTTATCTTGGTCAAAGTAGGACATACAGGCTAAAATGCCTGCCATGAGTAGGCCAGTATCGATGGTAGAAAGCTCTACTTCTTTAAAACGCAATCCGGATGTTTGATAAAGAAAGTGGTAAAAGAAGCCTTTGTATCCTGCTACACCTGCTTTCTCAGGTCCCTTTGGGAGTTGCTTCAAGAAACGGAGCGTAGTGAGCACCCGTTCGACTGCTTGTTGGCGGGTGATGTAGCCTTTTTCTACACCTACGATGTAGCCGGCTAGTCCGAAGCCGGTCGCGGCAATGCTACTAAAGGTTTCATTGGGCCATCGGTCGGGAATTTGTCCATTGGAGGTATTGCCCAGGTCCCAGAAAAACTGAAAAGTGTGTCTGGAGAGGGAGTCTAAGAAGGGATCCTTTTGTTTGTTTTGCGCGTTGCTGCTGCCGGCGAACAGCAGTAGGAAGGAGAATAGTATGTTTTTTACGTTCATAAAAAGCAGGTTTACAAATACGTGGAAAGCAAATTTATCGAATTATTTCGGATTTGGTGGAAAAATGGTTCGGATAGATCAAGGTGCATAAGCTGCCTGCCGTTTTGGGCACTTTTAGGAGGGTGCCTTCGTTGTGATTCATTGGAAGTATGAAATTGAATATTCTTTGAAGTAAGTCGTTATGAACTGAAAGATGCTACCTTATTTTCCTTTATTACCCAATAAAAAAGGGCTTACACCGGGAGGATACCCGGCATAAGCCCTTGAATAGTATCGGAGTTCGATTACTTCTCAGAATTGTACATCAAAAGGATTTCGTCGTCAGACAATACTTTGTGGTAGATACGAACGTCGTCAAGTTGACCTTTGAAGTGGTTAGAGGTAGGGAAGTCGTAACCGCCCCATGGCTCAGCATCCCACAACTGACCAGCGCGAGACTGGATGAAGCCGAATGCAAGTTCGTTCACTACTTCAGGAGCAGTGCCACCGTACTTCAGGCCAGTTACGTTGCGCTTAGCGTCACCTTCTGGCCACAAGTCGAAGTCAAAGCTCTTCATTTTCTCACCATTGATGTAGATGATACCTTGGCGTGAGTTGCTGTTATAAACACAAACAACGTGTGCCCACTTGTCTTTCAACAGTGCAGCAACACCACCTGAAGCGGTCAAGTCTTTGCAGAAATCCCAACCTTGCCAGCCGCCGTTAGCGCCAGTTTTGCCGTCGCCAGGGAACCAAAGGTCTTCAGCACCGGTGTTACCGTTGCCCAAGTCGTAGCTAGCAGCCAATTTGCACCAGCCATAGTCAGAAGGGATTTCAAACTGGAATCCTTTGAATGCAGCGAGGCCCATTACAAAGTGTCCAGCAGGATTGCCGTCACCGTTTACGTGGCCATCAGAGTTTGCTTTTACCCAGAAGCCCAAAGTGAAATCATTGGTATTCATTAGGGCATCCGCACCTGGGATTTCCATAATACTATTGTCTCCGTTGAAAGTAGCTGCTTTACCAGCTGCTGCATTGCGGGAGTCGGTGTAGTCAATGGCAACAGCGCCAGAAGCGTTGAAGCTTCCTGCTACATCGTTACCATTGCCCTCGAATGTCCAGTGCGCCACTGCGCCTGCAGGAGCAAAAGTTCCTCCAGTGGTGAAGGTGCGCTCAAATGCAGTTACGTTTGCAGCTCCGTCAGCGAAAGCTACGCCGCTGGTGAAAGACAATTTGTACAGCGTACCAGAACCCAAGTCATCTGTTGGATCGATGGTTACTACGTTTCCTGCAACTGTGATGTTAGTAGCAAGAGTAGCGTTGTCATAATCGCGAACAAGGGTAATGTTGGTGCTAGTAGCGGTAGAAGCATTGATGTCTTCTGCAAACGTAGCTACGATGTTAGCAGTAGCAGCAACGCCAGTAGCGCTGGTTGCTCCATTAAGATCTACGCCATCTGCAGTCAAGCTAGAAAGAGTATAGTCTTTCTCTTTTTTGCAGGAGACCATAACCATCATCGCGATGCCCACTAGGGCGAAGGACTGAATTAAAAACTTCTTCATTGTTGAAAAGAATGTTTTGGTGAAAAGTGAATATGATTGTTGTAAATGATTACCAACCTGGATTTTGAGAGATGGCTCCCTGAGAGATATCTACTTCTGTCTGCGGAATCGGGAACCGTTCGTGCTTGCCTGTCTGAAATCCGTAAGCGCCGAGAACGGCAGCTGCGCGGCCAGTGCGGACCAGGTCATAAAAACGATGGCCTTCCATGGCAAACTCGGAGCGGCGTTCAAACAGGATGCGATCGCGCAATTCTGCTTGTGCGTTCGTGGTCACATCTGGGAGAATGCTATTGTTTCCTTCCCTGGCACGAGCGCGGACCGCGTTCAGGTAGTTGAGTGCTTGTGCGGTTTTATTGTTTTCGTTTAACGCTTCTGCTGCCATTAATAGTACGTCTGCATACCGGATTAACCGGCGGTTATGTCCCCATTGTTCGGAGGTTGAGATCCCGGGGATCCATACTTTTTGCGTGTAGCATTCTATTTCCTTTACGATTGTGCTGGCCGGAGGGTCGCTGTACGTGACATCTGGCGTCGATCCATCCCCTAAGATTTTAATCCCGTCGATGGTTTCACCAAGGAAAATAATGGTTGATTCTTTTCTGGGGTCTCCAGCTTCGAAGTGGTCCATCAAGTCCAAAGAAGGACGGTTAAAACCCCATCCACGGTTGGGTGTTCCTCGAACTCCTTGTGTATTGGCGTACTGGCTACCTCCGTTTTCGGTGCCTTCAAACTCAACGGAGCCAATTTCAAAAACAGATTCTTCGTTGTATTGACCGAAAATGGAGAATGTATGGCTGAAGCTAGGGTCCAAAGAGTATTGGTTAGAATTGATGACTTCGAGGGCGTATTTTTCAGCGTTTGCAAAATCTTTCCGGAAGAGGTACACCTTGGCTAACAGTGCTTGGGCTGCTCCCTTGGTGGCCCTTCCGTACTCTGCTGTAGTTAGAGCAGAGCGCAAAGGTAAATGTTGGGCAGCGAATTCCAAGTCGCTTAAAATAACCTGGTACACTTCTTCTTCGGTGCTACGCCCTAAGGTAAGGGCTGGATTGGTATCCAGTACTAATGGAACACCTCCCCAGGCGCGGACGAGGTCAAAGTAGTACAGGCCACGTAGAAAATGCGCTTGGGCCAGGTAGCTATTCTTTTTGTTTTCGTCCAAAACCACTGCGGGTCCTTTTTCAATCACCACGTTACAGAGCTTGACCCCTTCGTACAAGGCATTCCACCAGCGGTCCAGTCCATCTTGACCTGGGGTGAAGGTAAAGTCTTCAAAGGCATTAAGATTACTTGCCTGGTCGGTCGGATTGGATCCTTTATAGGCGTCATCTGTCATGATGTCCATAATTGGGTAGCCACCGCTGTGGTAGAACCAGCCTCGGAGGGTATTGTAGCAGGCATTGGTTGCCAGCATCAATTCGTTTTCATTGGAAGGGAAAAATTCCTGTGTTAAATTGCCCTGAGGCGATTCATTCAGGAAGTCTTCGCAAGCAACTATTGTCAGGGTGCTGGAAAAGACCAATATTTTAAAGAGCGTATTGAATTTCATAGTCGGGTAGTTCTCTTAAAAGGTGAGGTTAAAGCCGATGCTATACACGGCTGTGATTGGATACACGCCATAGTCGATTCCTGCGGAAAGGACGTCACTGTTGCCGATTTCAGGTGTATAACCGGTGTATTTTGTCAATGTCCACAGGTTAGTACCACGGAGGTATACCTTGCCTTGGCTGATGTGGTTGCGTTGTAGCCAGCTTTCGGAGAAGGTGTAGCCGAGGGTCAAAGAGCGAAGACGAAGGAAGGAGCCACTCTGGATGAATCGGCTACTCGCCACCCAGTTATAACCACCGGTGGTGGCACGTGGTTCCGCGTTGCTTCCTCCTTCTGCGCGCCAACGGTTGAGTACATCGGATTCAAAGTTGTAGAGATCCGGGCGAACCGCATTTTTACCGTTGTAGATTTTATTACCAACCTGGCCTTGGAAATCAATTCCAAGGTCGAACTGGCGGTAGCTCATCTCACCAGAAAATCCATAAATGAATTTTGGGATCGGAGAGCCGAGGAATACCCGGTCTTGTGTATTGATTACCCCGTCTCCGTTTTGATCAAGGTAAATTAAATCGCCAATTTCGGCGATTGATTGGCGAGGAGTGTTGTCTAGCTGAGCTTGGTTTTGGAATACACCGCCTACTTCATACCCGTAGAAGGCTCCGATAGGCAGACCAGCTTTTGAGAGTGTTACGGATTGACCATTGCCAAGGAAGCCTCCCACCAAAGTAGAGTCGACTCCACTACTTCCGCCTACGCTTTTTACTTCATTGTACACGGTAGAACCCAGTGCAGCGAGGCGGTATTTTACATCCCCTGCACGACCGTTA
Organism: Saprospirales bacterium; assembly: GCA_947459365.1. Taxonomy (GTDB): domain Bacteria; phylum Bacteroidota; class Bacteroidia; order Chitinophagales; family Saprospiraceae; genus M3007. Next base: position 14,597 of record CANHDG010000012.1, on the reverse strand, counting down.
TAAGCCAGGTTGAATTCCATCCCGCGGTTTAAAACGGAGGCAGCGTTATAACGTACTTTCACTCCCTGACCATTTCCTGTATAGCCTGGGGTAGAAAGTTCTACCAGGATATCATCGGTTAAGCGGTTGTAAAAATCCAATTCTGCTGTGATTTTATCTTGGAAGAAGCCCATTTCCAATCCAACATCCGACTGGGTAGTCGTTTCCCAGCGAATATTGGGGTTGCCATTTTTTCCAAAGGAAGCACCAGGAACCAAGGCATCTGGAACGCCAAATACGCCATTTACTCCATTGACAATTAGCGCATATTGGTCGAGGTAGCTGATTTTTTCATTTCCAATCTGGCCCCAGCTAGCGCGTAGTTTCAAGGTGCTGATTTGGCTCACATTCTCCATAAATGCCTCTTTGTGAAGGTTCCAGCCTGCTGCTACGGACGGGAAATTGCCCCAACGATTGGCGGCGATAAACTTGGATGAACCATCACGGCGGAAGGTGGCGGTAAACAAGTATTTATCCTTTAAGGTGTAATTTGCACGGAAAAGGTAGGATAGGAGCGAGTAGTTCTGGTTAGGATCTACTCCATGGAAAATGGTGTTCGGGTTTACATTGTTGCTGTTGATGTACCAAAGGTCTTCGCGTTCATTGATAATATTTTGCGCTCCAATATTGAAAATCAGGGAACGGCTACGCTGCATGGTGTAACCACCCAATAAACTGAATCGATGGTCTTCGCCTAAGTCGAAGTTGTAGTTCAGGGTGTTTTCCCAGAGCCAGTTTAATCCGCGGAATGTATTGATGTTCAGGTCGTTGATGACATTCTGCTGTTGAGGCGAAACGAAGAAGACGGGTGAAAATGAACGTCCTTCTGCGAAGTTAAAGTCTACACCAAAGGAAGAGCGGAACGATAAGCCTTTCATTAGTTCCAATTCGGTAAACATATTACCAACGGAACGGAATCCGCGCGACTGGTTGTTGGTGTATTCGATATCAGCTAATGGATTACCGACCCCGGGTACCTCGGAGTAACTACCATCGTCTTTAAATGGTTTGATAACAGGTTGTGCCCGGTACGCTGCGTAGGTTACATTGGGGGCATTACCCTGCCGGAAAGGAGCGATGGTCAGGTTGTTTCCAACTTTGATTTTCTTCGTTAATTTGTAGGTATTATTCATTTTGATCGTTAAACGATCGTAACTGGACTTTTCAATGATCCCTTGTTGGGTAAAAACCCCTATACCTAAGTAGTACTGTTGGCGATCAGAGGCGCCTGAGACAGAAAACTGGTAATTGCCCAGAGGAGCTTCTTTGAAGATGAGGTCCTGCCAATCGGTGTTGGGCAATGCGTCAAGGTTGTTGTACGACCCAGTGACAATATCATTTACATAGGCACCAAATTCGCGGCCGCTAAGCAGGTCAATTCGATTGGCTAGGTGTTGGATAGAGTACTCTGCTGAGAAAGCATAGGTAGGCTTGCCATCGAGTGATTTACCTTGTTTGGTGGTAATGATAATCACTCCATTCGCTCCCCTGGAACCATAAATAGCTGTGGCGGAGGCATCCTTCAGCACTTCCATCGATTCAATATCCGCGGAGTTGAGGAAGGAGATGTTGTCTAGGATCACACCATCCACCACAAAAATCGGGGAGGAATTATTAAAAGTGCCGACTCCGCGGACCCGAATAACGGGTACTGCGCCTGGCGCCCCGGAAGGGCTACTGACTTGCACCCCGGCCACCTTACCTTGAAGGGCTTGTTCGGGAGAAAGGGAAGGAATTTTGGTCAAATCTCCTCCGCGCAGGGTGGAAACCGCACCGGTCAGATCGCTTTTCCGTTGGCGGCCGTATCCGACTACCACCACTTCGTCTAGGTTTTCAAAATCTTCTGTCAGGGCAATATCAATATTGGTTCTGCCGCCAATATCCACGGTTTGGCCGATATAGCCAAGGTAAACAAACTTAAGCTGTTTATCAGATTTGGAAACGGAGAGAGCATACCGCCCTTCTGCATCCGAAACGGTTCCTTTTGCTGTGCCAGGGACGGCAATCGTTGCACCGGCAAGGGGTTCCTGGCTGGCGGCATCCGTAATGGTACCGGTAATTCTGAGATCCTGCGCCCATAATGGAACACTGAACATCAGGCCTCCCAGAACGAATAGTGTGGTAAATAATTGCTTCATAAAAAGGTGGTTAAACGTAAACGCTGGAATGGTTTGCTATTGGTTTTTTAAAAATACATTTTATGATACTATTTAATGTATTTTTAAAAAAATAAAATTGGTTTAAACGGTCAAAGGTAGCAATGGTAAAATCTTGTGTGGAATGATTTATGTCATCGTTACCCTTGACCGAGCGCACTGATTAATCTTGTAATTCGAAGCGGATGCTTTGAACATTGGAGGAGTTGGGGCCAACCATTACGTCAAATTCCCCTGTTTCTGCTCCGTATTGGAGGTCGTAATTGAAGAAGCTGAGCATGGATTCGTCTATAAAGAAGGTAATGGTCTTTGATTCTCCTGGTTGGAGGTTTACTTTTTGATAAGCTTTCAGCTGTTTAAGTGGCCGGGTGCTGCTTCCTACCAGGTCGCGAAGGTAAAGCTGAACGGTTTCTTCCCCGGCGCGTTTGCCCGCATTGGTGATGGTAAGCGTTAAGTTGAGTTTTTCTCCTCTTTTCATTTTCTTTTTATTGAGAAATGGTTTGGAGTAGGTAAAGTCAGTGTAGCTCAGGCCATATCCGAATGGGTACAAGGGCTCATTTGGGCTATCCAGGTATTTGGAGGTATATTTATTGTTGGCGTCGAATGGACGTCCTGTATTTTTCATGTCGTAATGCACTGGGATTTGGCCTTCTGAGCGGGGGAAGGTGGTAGTGAGTCGGCCACTTGGGTTGTAATCTCCGTAGAGTACATCCGTAATAGCTGGGCCTGCCATGGTTCCCAGGTACCAAGTTTCGAGGATGGCATCTGCTTTTTGGTCGAGTTCAGGAATGCAAAGCGGGCGTCCGTTCATGAGTACCACTACCACTGGTTTGCCGAGTGCTTGAATTTGCTCGAACAGCTGTTGTTGTACGCCTGGCAGGCCAAGAGAGGATCTGGAGGCCGCTTCACCGGTCATGTCCCAGTTTTCGCCGAGCGCCAGTACGACGACATCTGCTGAACGGGCGGTTTGCAAAGCAGATTCGATATACTGCAAGGAGTCATCGTTGATGTTGCAGCCTTTTGCGTACAGGATGTTATTGGGTGCTTTTTCTTGCATTGCGGCCAGGACCGGTATGGACTTAGTCCAGTCGCCTGCGGCAGACCAGGAGCCGATCAGGCTTCTTTTTTCATTTCCAAAGGGCCCGATCAACGCCACTTTTTGATTGCTGCGGAGTGGGAGGGCGTTGTTTTTGTTTTTCAATAAAACGATGGATTTACGCGCCATTCGGCGGGCGGCTTCCAGGTTTGCTTGCGAGAGAACAATCATTTTCTCTCTTTTTTCATCAGAATAGCGGTAGGGGTCTTCAAACAGGCCCAGGTCGTATTTGAGTGCAAGGATGTTGCGAACCGCCTGATCGATGGCTGCTTGGGGTACATTTCCTTTATCTACCAGCGATTTCAGGTGGTTCATATAAACGGCTCCTTGCATATCCATGTCGACCCCTGCAGTTGCTGCTTGCATACCTGCCTGGCGCTCATCTTTGGAGAATCCATGCGCGACCATCTCATTGATGGAGGTATAGTCGGTCACCACCATTCCGTTGTACTTCCAGTCTTTGCGAAGGATATCTTTTAGCAGAAAGGAGTTAGCGGTTGCGGGGATTCCGTTTAGTTCATTAAAAGAAGTCATAAAGGAAGCAACTCCCGCATCTACACAAGCCTTAAAAGGAGGAAGGTAGGTATTGTACAGGGTTTGGATAGACATGTCTACGGTGTGGTAGTCCCTTCCTGCCTGTGCTGCCCCATAGGCTGCAAAGTGTTTTGCGCAGGCGGCGATGGTGTTGGGCGATTTCAGGCTTTCTCCCTGGAATCCTTTTACTCGGGCGGCCCCAATCAGGGAGCCGAGGTAGGTGTCCTCACCTGCTCCTTCCGAGATCCGTCCCCAACGTGGGTCGCGGGCAATGTCCACCATCGGAGCAAAGGTCCAGTGCAAGCCTTGTGCCGCTGCTTCTTCGCCGGCGACTCGGGCTCCGTTTTCGATTTCAGCCAAATCCCAGCTGCAAGATTCCGCCAATGAAATGGGAAAAATGGTTTGATGGCCGTGAATGACATCATATCCAAACAGGAGCGGGATTTTGAGTCGGGTATTTTCTACTGCGATTTGCTGTAGTTCACGGGTGTATTTGGCGGTATAAGCGTTGAAAACTGCCCCAACTTTTCCCGCTTTGATATCTTCCTTGTACTGCGGGCGCAAGCTTGGTCCTGTTACGTCCCAATCGGAGGTAAATAACGACATTTGGCCTACTTTTTCCTCCAGGGTCATTTTAGCGAGCAAGTCATTTATGAATTGATCTTTAGAGGGTAATTGGGCCATTACATTGCCCCAGCTCCACATAAGGAGCAGGGTGCATCCAAGGGTGTATTGAATCCTATTCATTGTTTTACAAAAAAAAAGTAAGTGAATATAATTGAATTAAGCGTTATTTCTCGAAAAATAGGCTGCAAGATGGAATACCCTCCTCTCGCTAATAAGTAAATCCTAATTGGGCGGCGGCAGTAGCGACCTCCGGACTGGACATAAATAAATCCCATAAAAGGCCTGTCCGGTGGTTCTCCATCATCACTACGATGGGGCCTTGATCAATGGCGAGCGTAGACGAAGCATACCAACCCGCTGTTGGGTTAAAGGCATCGTAAAAACCGTAATCTCCCCATAATTTGTCGCCAAGCTGGTAGTAAAAAAACTTGAGTGCCTGCATGGATTCTTCCGGAGTGTAGGGGAAAGAGCTCAGTGCAGCTGTTGGGGTAATTACCCCGAGGTCATTGGTCGGAGAGTGCGCATTGTAGCCTTGGTGGTTGTCGCTGGCGGTCAACCCCCAACAATCAGCACTGTACCCCACGTAATTGCGTGGGTTATCTATACAATAGGCGCGGTTTATCAAGGTATGGTGTTTGTTTTGAATCCAATAATCCGCATATGTGTCTTTTAGATTGCGGGGATCCAGTCCGAGGAAGGAGTAATGGCTAAAAAATAAGGGGCCTCCAAGCGAATATCCCAAGGGAAGTGGGTAGCCGTAGTAGCTGTTGTTGTTTTTAATGCCCCCATTAGACGCCCATCCTTTGTGGTATACGCTGGCGGGTATAGGGTGGGTAGGGGAGGCAGCTGCCAAAAAGTAAGTAATCAGGCATTCATTATACCCTCGAATAGCATGGTTCATCTGCCATTCGTAATTGGGAGACCAGTGCCAGTATAATACATCCTGTCCGCCCCGGGTAAACCAATCCCACTCCACTTCTTCCCAGAGGGTTTGGATGTTGGTTTTGATTTGTTGTTCTGTTGGGTCATTTGAGTTAAGGTATTGCCGGACAGTAAGCAGTCCCTGCATCAAAAAGGAGGTTTCTACCAAGTCGGCACCATTGTCTTTGGTGCTAAATGGAATGGTGGCGCCATTGACGCCATTGAGCCAGTGGGGAAAGGCTCCGTGGTACCGCTGCACGTCGTTCTTGAGGAAGTTTACGATCTTTTGCCAACGTGCTACTCCTTCGCTACGGGTAATAAACCCTCGTTCAATTCCTACAATTATGGACATAATCCCAAAACCAGAACCACCAGAGGTGACCAAGTCGCCAGAGGTGTTTCGCTCCCGGGCGAGTCCGCTGACGGGATGACCAAAATCCCAGAAATAGCGGAAGGTCTTTTCTTGAACCAGGTCGAGGAGAGCTTCGTCTGATACAACGGGAAATTTTGGGTTGGGGTCCAGTCGAGTGTAAAAGCTTCGACTGAAATTGCTGAGTTGATAGCCTGCAGGGCCCTGAATGGCGGAGCTAAGGCTTAGCGTATATTTCTCAAAATGCCGGAGTGGTTGGTCAGCGGTCAGGATCAGGGTGCTATCATTGTTCTCAAAGCTCCAGGATACATTGGCAAAAACACCGGGGCGGAACAGCTTTACATGGACGCTGTTCACCGTGTTTTTATTTAAGGGCTGGTTGAAAGAGATGCGTGCATTGAACGACAGGTCCAGGTCGCGGGGAGTCCCGTTGGAGAGTAGGTCCACTCCATTGACGGTGGCGCTTATTACTTTGAAATCGCCCGTTTTGGTACTGAATTGCAGGATGTGGGCCTTTGCTGGAATGCCGGCGCTGCTTTTTAGAAGGTCAAAAATGAGCACTTCATAGCTTCTTTGTGGGAGCAAGGGGCTGTCTGGGATTAAGATCAGGCTGGTACCACCATTTTCGAGACTGGTTGTAAAGGGAACCGGGCTGCCATCGGTTTGCAGGGAAATGCCTTTCGAAACCGTGGCTGGGTCGAGGGGTTGGTTGAAGGTAAGCTGTATGGGTAGGTCGTACGGCAACTCTTCATTGAGAAGTGGGGTATTTAAGCTGAGCAACTCTGTCCCGATCTTAGCAGCGGTGAGGTTGAGCTCACCGGGTGGTAGTTGGGGATCTTTTTTACATGCGGAAGAAAACAGGCCCATGCCAAGGGCTAAAAAAAGCATTGCTGCGAACTGGAACTTCAAAAACATTGAACAGGCTTAAATGAGGCACGAAGTTCGACTATTTAAATTTGAATTCCAAAAAAAAGCTGGTTTTGCTCTCTTTTTGCCAACGATACAAGGATAAAGCTTTGCCTGGCTTTGGATTATTCCTCTCTCAAATAAGTGGGTACCCGAACAGCCCTTGCAGCAGGCGCCAAGGCCGCCAGAAAACCAATCGACAATACGGTGGCCGTTACCGGGATAAAGTCGGACCAGCGCAAGGCAATCGGGTAGGAACTTACCAGAAATCCCTGTGGGATCGTGATAATTCCATAGGTAACCTGAATCCAGTAAAGCAATAGGGCCAAGACAAAACCGAGCAGCATGCCGAATCCGGTCAGGAAAATGCCTTCCAATAAAAAGATGGCTCGAACCGTCCGGTCGGTCGCTCCCAATGTTTTGAGTACCGAAATATCTTTCTGCTTGTCTAAAACAATCATCCACAAGGCCCCAATCATATTGAAGGCCATGAGGACCATCATTAGACTGGTGATGGCGAATCCCATCCATTTTTCGAGCTGCATCACTTTGAAGAAGGCCTCATTTTGCTCATAACGGGTTTTAATGGTGTACTCGGGTCCTAAAGCCCGCACCAAGTCTTGTTGGACGTTGGAGGGATTTGCTCCAGGGCGGCATTTAATTTCAAGTGCCGAAACGGTGCTGCTATCGGCATCCAATAATTCCCGAACAAAGTCAATATTCGTTAAGATGTATTGATAATCGTATTCTTGTTGGATGGCAAAGGTTCCCGAAGGATAAGCGAAGCGGGTTTTGAACGGTTGATCCAATGCCCCTCTGGACTCCTGCACCGGCATATAGATACTTAGGTAGGCAAGTCCGTTTTCTACCTGTATATTGAGCTTGTTTCGGATGCCTGCCCCGACCACCACTTCTGCTCGGTCTTCCGTCTGCAGTCGGTATTGGCCTTCCCGAATGGTGGAGTCGATTCGGTTGATTTCTTGAAAAGCAGCGTCTACTCCTTTCAGGGTGCCAAAATCTTGGGCTCCTTCGTATTCAAAAAAAGCAATCTCTTCTAGGGTTTGGCTGATGACTCCAATGCCATCCACTTGGTTTATTTTTGATAAAAATAAACTGTCGGCTTCAAAGGTTTTTCCTTTGGCGGGGGTGACTTTAATCTCTGGGTTGAAATGCCCAAATAGACCACCCAATAAATCTTCAAATCCGTTGAAAACGGACAGTACTAGAATAAGGGCAGCGGTTCCAATCGCAATTCCACCCACTGAGATGCCAGTAATTATATTGATGGCATTAGTGGAGCGACGGGCGAATAGGTAGCGGCGCGCAAATAAGACAGGCAATTTCACCGGACAAAGATAAAAACAAGCGTTGGGCAGTTGGGTTCTTCCGGAAAATTTATTTTGTGGAAGGCTGGAGCTTTTTTCTTGAGGAAGGTATTCGAGTTTTTATTCAGGAGCGGACTGGTGGGTTAAGGCATGCTGGTTATAGTTATTCAATTCTATTTTTGAGGAAAAAAAAGGGAGTTAGAAGTTCGTTTCTACCCTGAAATAGTTGATCCTTTCAATTTGGGCTCCAATGCTGGTTGGTTTTTTTCAAGTTTGGCTACCTTCACCTGTTCAAATCAGCGTTTTATTTATGGTAACTACCACCTTTTATAACTGTCAACTTTATACTGGTGACCAGGTGCTCTCGGGGGCCTCGTTTACGGTTGAACAAGGACGGATACAATCAATAGGTACTGTGGACAATCTTCCTTCAGGTGCTCAATTGGTGGATTTGGGGGGAATGAGCGTTGCTCCAGCTTTGATGGACTTACAAATTTATGGCGGTGGCGGAAAATTGTTCAACAACGAACCGAGTGCAGAGTCCATTCACGCAACTTGGGAGGAAGTGCGAGCAGGTGGGGCCGCCCATTTTCAGATTACGCTCTCTTCTTCTCCATTAAATACGATTCGGGAGGCCATCGATGCCTGCCGGGAATACTGGGCGCAAGGGGGAAATGGTCTATTGGGGCTGCACTTGGAGGGCCCTTATTTTAACCCGGAAAAAAGGGGCGCACACCCCCTGGAATTTATTCGAACACCTACGCGAACCGAACTCTTAGAGCTCCTAGAATATGGTGAAGGGGTGTTGAATTATCTAACGCTGGCCCCTGAAATGATTGCAACGGAGGACTTGGATTTTCTTCTTTCCAGTGGGGTCCACCTTTCAGCAGGCCATTCTAACGCTACCTACCAACAAGGTATGGCGGGCTTCCAGCGTGGGATAGGACGGGCTACCCATTTTTATAACGCGATGAGTCCGCTGCAAGGCAGGTTCCCGGGAATGGTGGGTGCTATCCTAGATGCGCGACCTTTTACCAGCATCATTGTGGATGGAGTGCACTGCGACTTTGCCGCGGTGCGGATTGCCAAGCGGATATTGCAGGAAAAACTGTTCCTGATCACTGATGCCGTGACCGAAAGTAGGACCGGGAGATACCAGTTTCAGTTTAAAGAGGACCGGTACGTCGATGCCGATGGGACGCTTTCTGGATCTTCCTTAAATATGTGGAAAGCCGTTCAAAATACCGTCCGGGAAGTAGGCATCCCCCTTGACGAGGCACTTCGAATGGCTTCGGTATACCCTGCTGAGGCCATTGGGCGAGCTGCGCAAACTGGTAAACTAGCGCCGGGGTATCCTGCCCAATGGATCTTGTTTGATAACCAATTGGAGCTGCTTCAACTCCATGGTTTTTAATAGGAGGCTAAAGGGCTTAGCGGACCACCAATACAGGGATTTCTACTGCATGGCGTACTGCATCTACTGTGGCGCCGAATACCAGGTCTTTGAGGAGCTTGTGCCCGTGAGCGCCCATCACCAGCACATCGGCGCGTTGCTCCAGTACCAGTTTGGGAAGGTGTCTTCTGGGTGATCCATAGGCAATGCAGGCGGTAGCTTGATAGCCCATTTGACGCAATGCCTGCACATATTCATTAAGGGTATGCAGGTCAGAACCCGTTTCTGCATCCTGAATATCGGAGCCCATTACATGCGCTCCAGCGGTTTCTACGGCATGGAATAAAAAGTATTCTGCCGATTTTCCACCAATATGAAGGGCGTGTAATAGGGCTTTTTTATCGCTGTCGGTAAAGTCCATAGCCACAGCTACCCGTTGATAATCTGGTATGGGTTCTTCGGATAATCCTGCAAAAAAGCCATGCGTGGTGTTTTTTTTGCGTTCTAAACGGCGGTGTATGAGCGGGCTAAAGGTGATGTAGGCGAGCATGCCTCCTGCAAAAACCAGCAGCGGTAGGACCAACCATTGCACTAACCAGCTGTGTTCGCCGGGATTGCTGTGCCATTCACTCACCGAACCCACCACTAGTTTGATATTGAGCCCAACGATTACCAGGGCACTTCCCCAGCCAGCTATTTTTGTCCAAAATCCAATCGCGAATTCGCCCATCCGATCTTTGCTGCTTACGTAGTGCAGGAGTGGAATCACTGCAAATCCTAGCTGCATACTAAGAATAACCTGGCTAAGTACCAGCATTTGCCCTGTCGCTTGTTCCCCTACGTAATAAATGACCAACATAGCGGGTATAACCGCCAGCAAGCGGGTAATCATCCGCCGCAACCAAGGTGCAATTCGCAGGTGCAAATAGCCTTCCATGACAATCTGCCCGGCCAGGGTTCCAGTGATGGTGCTGCTTTGGCCCGCCGCAATCAAGGCAATTGCAAATAGGATGGGGGCATAACTTTTTCCTAAAAGCGGCTCCAACAGTCGGTGAGCATCCTGAATTTCCGAAACACCTGAGTAGCCATGCTGATGAAACGTAGAGGCCGCTAAAATCAAAATGGCCGCGTTCACAAATAATGCCAGGTTCAATGCAATGGCTGAATCTATGAAGTTATACTTGAGGGCTCGCTTTAGACCCTCTTTGCTGCGCTCCACTTTTCGGGTCTGTACCAAGGCGGAATGCAGGTACAAGTTGTGCGGCATCACCGTAGCCCCAATAATGCCTATCGCAATAAAGAGTGCGCCTTCGTCTGGAATGGATGGAATCAGTCCTTGCGCCATCCCCCCCAAACTTGGTTGTGCTAATACCATCTGTACAGCAAAAGCCCCTCCTATCACCGCGATTAGACCAATAATAAAGGCTTCTAACTTGCGAATACCCCAGTGCATCATCATAATCAGCAAAAAGGTATCCAAAACGCTTATACCTACGCCCCAAATCAAAGGAATCCCAAAAAGTAATTGCAAGCCAATGGCCATTCCAACCACTTCCGCCAGGTCGGTAGCGGCAATGGCGATTTCGGCAAGCAAGTAATTGAAAATATTTGCACCGGGATGGTACAAATCTCGAGAAGCCTGTGCCAGATCCCTTCCCGCTACGACCCCCAGTCGGGCGCTCATGCTTTGTAGCAACAAGGCGATGAGATTGCTCATCACCAAGACCCACAGGAGGCTGTAACCGTAACGGCTTCCTCCTGCCAGGTCCGTCGCCCAATTGCCAGGATCCATGTAGCCGACACTGACTAAGTAAGCTGGACCTAAAAACGCGAGTAAGCGCTTCCAAAAACTTCCTTTTATGTTGGTATCGACGGTTTCATGGACTTCTGATAGAGACAAATCGGGGTAATCTCCTTTCATTCGTACTTTGCTCATGGTTGTTTATTCAGCTGAAGGGTGTACATATAGATTGCGAGCCACTTTGTCACTCAGGTTTTGTGGGGCGCCGTACTCAATCACCACCTGGAGGGACTGGTCGTAGGCAACCGTTTCTTGAAGTGAAATGCGAGCGCCGAGGGTAAGGCCCAATTGTTGGAGGTACTGCAAAAAGGCTGGGCTATGGTCGTTTACGCCTGTTACAATACCCGCCTGACCTGGGAGCAATTCGGACAGCAGGACTTGCTGGCGGTGTTCCCAATGTCCGTTGGCATCTGGGATGGGATCTCCGTGTGGATCGAATCGGGGATGGCCCAAGAAACGATCCAGCCGTTCGATGAGCTGGGGGCTCTGGATATGCTCCAGCTCCTCCGCAATGTCGTGTACTTCATCCCATCGAAAGCCCAATTGATCGGTAAGAAATACTTCCCAGAGCCGGTGCTTGCGGATCAGTTGGGTAGCTACTCGGCTGCCTTGCTCGGTAAGCTGTACTCCATGGTATTTCTCGTACTCCAATAACTCTTTGTCACTGAGGCGTTTGATCATGTCGGTGACGGAAGCAGCGGTGGTTTGCATGCGCGCAGCCACGGAATTGGTACTGACCGGAATCCCGTCGCTTTCTGCGATTTTATAAATAGATTTTAGGTAGTTTTCTTCTGTAATGGAGAGCATGAAATAAAATTTTTTACAAAGTTAAATAAATTTTTAGGCAAGTCAAAAAAAATATTTTGATAAACTTTTTACCAAAAAAATTATTTGGGTGGTTTAAATCGCTTTGGAGCTCGGGGAGTTGAAACGCGCCTGGCATGAAGCTGTTTTGAAACACGAAAAAGAGATTCTGGGGTTAGAAATGGATTTATTATCCATTTGCGTTAGAAATCGGGCCAACTACTTTACATTTGTTCAAACTTTATACCCGATGCGTTTTTCTATTTTCTCTATTTTCCTGATCGTTTCAACTGCTTTAATTGCCCAACGCCCCACAGAGGCGCAGTTGCGTTGGCATGAACATGAATTTTACCTGTTCTTGCATTTTGGTCCAAATACCTTTACCAATGTAGAATGGGGACATGGGACGGAGGCGGAGGATGTGTTTCAGCCCTCTGCGCTGGATTGTAAGCAGTGGTGTCGGGTGGCAAAAGCAGCCGGGGCAAAGGGCCTGATTATTACCGCTAAACACCATGATGGTTTTTGCTTGTGGCCCTCGGCTTTTAGCAAACATACGGTCAGGGAATCTCCTTGGAAAAACGGTCAGGGCGATGTCTTGCAAGAATTGTCGGAGGCTTGCAGGGAAGAAGGGCTGCTGCTGGGTTTTTATCTCAGCCCTTGGGACCGCAACCATCCCCAATACGGCACACCAGAATACAATGAGATCTATGTACAAACCATGACTGAATTGATGACCCAATACGGGGATCTATTTGAGTTTTGGTGGGATGGGGCCAATGGAGAGGGGCCAAATGGTAAAAAACAAGTGTATGACTTCCGGCGCTTTGAAAAGGTAGCGGCACAAGTCCAGTCTCAGGCAGTGGTGTTCAGTGACATTGGCCCTGGTTGCCGCTGGGTGGGAAATGAAAATGGACTGGTTGGGGAGACCAATTGGTGTACTCTCGATACCGCAGGCTTTAAGCGGGGACTAGGTGCTCCTTCCAATGATACGTTGTTTCACGGGAACTATAATGGTGCTGCCTGGATTCCAGCTGAATGCGATGTTAGTATCCGTCCAGGCTGGTTTTACCACCCGGAGGAAGATAACAAAGTGAAAACCAAGGAACAACTACTTCATATCTGGTTGAACTCGGTTGGCCACGGAGCTAATTTGTTGTTGAACGTACCACCGGATCGCCGTGGTCTGATTCATCCCAACGATTCTGCGGCCTTGGTGGAATTTGCGGCTCTCCGAAAAACGTTATTTGGAACCAACCTGGCCAAAGCAGCTACTGTGAAAACTGGTAAAAATCGGGTAGAAACCCTCACAGATGCGCTCACTACTACGTTTGAAGCCGTTGAAAACCAATGGATCCAGATCGAGCTCCCCGCGGAGCAGCCGTTGAAATACCTTCAAATCAAAGAGCACATCGCGAACGGTCAGTCGGTCCGTCAATTTGAGGTAGAAGGTTGGAACGCTGCGACCCAGTCGTATGAGCCATGGGGTGCAAGTACCACCATTGGCTCCAGGAAGATCGTGGCGCTCCCGGAGGGTGCTACTAGCTCGAAGCTGCGTGTTCGGGTAACAGCGGCTAAACGTTGGCCAGTGGAGCTGAGTGAAATCTCTTTGTATTAGGTTACTCTTGCCAAGGCAGGAGTTTTCCCTGTTGCGGCTCTAGGCAGATAGGCGGCAGGCCGTGTACCTGGTGGCCACCTAAGACTTTTTCATAGATAGCTACGTACTCCCGGGCCATCCGATCGGAAGTAAATTGATCGGCTACATATTCGTGGCAGCGCTGTCGCGAGTAGGAGCCAGCATCCCGGATGCCTTCTATGATTTCGGATTTTTTGAGGGAAATACAGCCAAGTTCGGAGAAAATACCATCAACTACCCCATTTCCATTGTTTCGTTGGTGGCCATTTTTTCGAACGTCACCGACCAGCTCCAGAAGGGAGCCATAAGGAGTTCCGAACACTGGGCATCCAAACCACCAGCTTTCCAGCATTGCCAACCCGAAGGGTTCGTGCCACAGGGTTGGGTAAAGCAGGCCTTTAGAGCCGTTCAGCAATACATTTTTACCATCACCTCCCAGCATACCGTGAAATCGGACGTGGCTGTTCAAGGTAATCCGTAGCCCTCTTCGGAAGTTCACCCTGGAACCACCAATTACATGCAGTCGGTCGCCAGTGCGTTTGGCGAGTTCGATGGCCCCTTTCACATTCTTTACCCTCCAATCTGCTTTCCCCAAAAAATGCAGGTACATCCGTTTGTTGTCCAACACCGGTGTTCCGTAGTCATTAATATCCAATCCGTTGTACACAAATTCCGTTCCCCCGTGTCGCTGTGCATGGTTTCGAGATAAAAAGACGGTATTGGGGTGGAATTGTTGGGCTTTTTCACTGTTTTCGTGGTAGGTGAACAAGGTGGGCTTTGGCAATTCTTCATCTGTCTGAAAATGCAAGTGAACTAAGTCGCACTCCTCCGGAATTTGGGCTGCAAGAGGTTGTTTTTCATCAAGCCAGAGCACATTGGCAAACGGGCAGGTAGATTTTTTCTGGACCAGGTAGGTTACTTTATGTCCCATTTGAACCAGGGCTTTGCCCAGCCACCAGATGATGCGCTCGGCGCCGCCGTAAGCAGAAACG
>CANHDG010000011.1 GCA_947459365.1 Saprospirales bacterium | reverse complement strand
GGCCAGTTTGCGAAAGGCTACAACGTATTCACGGTAGACCGGAAGTTGGTAGACGGCGTAGGCAACTTGTACTACAAAGTCGAGACGACGACTGATCAAGCAGTGAGAATAATGATCAATGGTTAATGGTTAACGATTGATTGTAGCTAAAAAATGGGTGGTGAGCGTTTTGCTTGCTGCCCATTTTTTATTTCGATATGCTACATTCTACATTCATAATTTTAGATGAATTTTAGCAATATGGGCTTATTTTGTTATTTTATAAATAAATAACAATCATGAATTTAAATAAAAAAAATATAAAAAAGACAGGAAAATACGATTTAAAAAAGTGGCGTAATAGTCCATTTAGAACACCGATGGTCGCCTCCTCTTTGTATCAACAAAAGCGCAAATGACTTTTAGATGTAGATGGGAGCAAGGCGCCGGGTAAATGAATCTGGTGCCCTGTTTCAAGACCAAAACCACCAACCCCCAACGAAAACCACCGACACACGGAACTTTTAAAGATGTAGATATACAGAAGCTGTTTTTAATGGTTAATTGTTAATTGTTAATGTAGGAGGTTGGGTAGTCTACTTTAGTAGCCCTGGACCAACAAATGAACAGGTGCAAACCATTAATTAACCATTAATCATTAACCATTAATAATGGATTTATCCCGGACAAGTCCGCCATAAAACCCCATTAACCATTAACCATTAACAATTAACCATTAAAAACCACTATCTTTAGCCGCCAAATTAATAGAAGGTAGAAAAATAACTACTAAAATTTAACCAAACTGATTGTTATGATAAGCCAAAGATTCAAAACGGTCCTCATTGATGATGAGCAGGATAGTCTTTCTTTATTGAATTGGAATATTGAACAGGAATGCCCGGAATTGGAGGTGGTAGCGAGTTGTCAGGGGGCGAAGAAGGGTTCTGAGGCGATACAGGAGTTTCAGCCAGACCTAGTTTTTTTGGATATCGAGATGCCGGAGATGAATGGGTTGCAGCTGTTGCAACAATTTCCCAATGCTTCCTTTTACCCGGTCTTTACTACTGCTTATAGCAAGTATGCAATTAATGCGATTAAGTTGGGGGCGTTTGACTATTTATTGAAGCCAATTAAGCGCTTGGAGTTGCGAGAGCTGGTGGATCGTTTGGTTGTGAAACGCCAGCAGAAAACACAGCTGGTGAGTGTGGAGTCGCTTCAGTATTTAAAGGAGTATTTGATGGATGGTGGGAAAGCAAGACGGATTACGGTGCAAGTAGGCGATCAGATTCATTTTTTGGAAATTGACGAAATTTTATATGCTCAGGCGGAGAGCAACTACGTCACGGTCAATCTTTCAGATGGCCGGAAGGTATTGGTAGCGAGAACCTTAAAGTATTTTGATGAATTATTGGCACCACATGGATTTTACAGGGCGCATGCCTCTTATTTGGTGAATTTAAAGGCTGTGCGGACCATTATCAAGGGCGAGTCGGGAGGAATTATACTATCGAATGGAGTAATGGTTCCGATTTCCAAAAACAGAAAAGACCAGTTGTTCAAGATAATATGAGGGGTTCTGGGACACTTCTTTTGCTGTTTCTACTGTTTTGGGCGCTTCCTCCGGATATGTCCGCTCAGTACTTGTCAGTTCGGCATTTGAATCGAGAAAATTCCATGCCGACCCAGGCGGTCAATGACATAGCAAGGGATAGTAGTGGGGCGATTTGGATGGCGACCAATATAGGTTTGTTTCGGTACGATGGTTTGAATTATGAGCGAATCCGCTTATACAGTCAGCAGAACAAGGAGCAGTTAAATCAGGTTAAGCTGGTCATGATTGACCGGTCGGGGGTGATTTATCTGACTTTTGTTAACAATGGTTTTGGTATTTTACAGGAGGATGGGAGTTTGATACACTACAAGGGATATCAGACGGATACAGTGGGATTGCGCAATGCCTTGATTGATGATATAGTGGATCTGGAGGATAGGGTTTTGCTCATTTTTGAGCGGAAAGGTTTTGCTCTTTTTCATAAGGAGAAGAAAACCTTTACCTATTATGTGCCGACAGAACACTTTGATCAGCTGGAAAAAACCATGCGGATGGACATCGTATACAAAGGTGTGGCCGATCCGCTGGAGCCCAGAGATGCCTGGATGACGGGAGTAGGCGGGGTTTACCATTGGAATCACCGGACCCAGGAGGTGAGTTTGTATCCCTTGGATCCGTCTTTTTCCACTCAGCCCCCTTCCAATGAAATATACCTGCATACAGATCGGAAATTGTACATGGGTGGATGGGGGAAGGGATTGCATATTTTTGATACCCGGCAACTGTGTTGGGAGCGGCGGGTCGCTTCAGCGTCCGGGGTGGATTTAAGCTTAATCACGGCGATTGCACCATTGTCAAAAGAGGAACTTTGGTTGTGTACTCGTGATTACGGTATTTATTCTTATCATATTCCCACCAGTACTTGTTCGTTGTTATTACCCTTGTATAGAGATCTGGATGCTTCGGCCGAGTTAAATCACAATATTGATGCGGTGGTATACAAGGTGTTGCCAATAGGCGATCGGTCTTGGTGCCTGATGAAAGCTGGCCGACAAGGACTTGCCTTTGTCTACCGGGAGCGACAACTGTTTCAGAAATACCAAACGGGGGTTAGTATGTACCATTTGGTAGCGGGCAAGGGGGAGGATGATTATTTGATTACGAATCAGCCCTTTTTCTTTAAGCGGCATCGAAAGACTGCCCAGTTAGAGCAGGTATCGATTGCTCGACATCTGGATGACACCGGCTTCAAGTCCGGCTTTTTGGGACCGGATAAAGCCTTTTACATTGCTGGGTGGAGGGGGTTATACCGGTACGACGAGCGGGCTAAATTAGCTCGATTGAAGTATTTGCCCGTGTACGATAGCCTAACCCGCTCTGATACGGATATTCAGATTTTAGCTTCGTTTAATCAAGAAGACGAACTGATCTGGCTAGGGACCCGGAGGGGATTGCACCGGATCCAGGTGGAAAAATCGGGATGGAAAGAGAAGTGGTTTACTTTTTTTGACACCATTCCCGGTAGTCCACCTGCCAAGATGGTTTGGTTCAATGATGTGCATGCTACTCCAGATGGAAGGTTGTGGACGGTCAATGATGTGTCGGTGATGATGAGTGCTGACCGTGGGAAAACCTTTACGACCTTTCGGCAATCGGATTTTCAGAAGAGCGGTGTAGGAATTGCCGATTTTATGACCTTAGCGCATGATGATAATGGTCGGTTATGGTTGGGAGGAGTAGGGGAGGGGCTTGGCTATTTTAATTGGAGGGAAAATGGGGTTTCGGAGTATTTTCCTTTGATTATGGATAAAAATGCCCCGTTATTAAGTGAAGTGTCGGATCTGACCCGTGATTTGCACGGCAATATTTGGGGGATTTTTCAGGAGGGTCTTTTTCGTTTGGATGCGGGGACCCTGGAGGTTCAGACCTTTGGCAAAGAGTTCGGTTTGCCGGAGGGCGGTTTGTTTGCGTTGGATACTGTTCCGGGTGGACAGATGTACTTGGGCACGGAGGGTGGCTATTTTTTATTTCACCCTGATTCTGTTTTGACTTCCGTAAGCGAGCCATTGGTATCGGTATGGCAGGCCTATCTTATTGGGATGGCAGAGCCGGATACCCTTCGGGGCGGGCAGGATTTGTTGCTAAAATACCCACAGAATGGCGTTCAGTTGCGGTTGGCGGTTCAGCCGTTTTGGTTGACGGCCCGGTTACACCTTCGGTATCGGTTAATTGAAGGCGGGCAGGAATCGGATTGGACGTATCTGGACAACAACAATTTGATTAGTTTTTGGAATATGCCTCCTGGTAATTACCGGATTGAGATACAGGTAGCGGATGCACTTGGAAACTACTGGCCGGAGTCTACCCTAGAGGTAAAGATGGTAGTATTAGCGGCTTGGTGGCAGACTTGGTGGTTTCGGGGCCTGGTGTTGCTTTTTTTGGTAGGAGGCTTGTTGGGATATCTGTATCGCAGGCAGCGAGCCATTCAGGCAGAACTTCAGTTTAAAAAACGGTTAACGGAGCTGGAGCTGGCCAGTTTGCGTGCTCAGATCAACCCACATTTTATTTTCAACAGTTTGAATACGGTGAAGTGGCAGGTGATTAATGGGGATCGGCAGACCGCGGAGGCTTACCTTGATTTGTTTAGTACCTTGGTCCGTAGGGTATTGGATTACTCGACGCAGAGTTTGATTTCTTTGGAAGACGAGGTTGATTTTTTGTTACAGTATGTGGAGATGGAGCAGATTCGCTTCAAGGATGCTTTTGTTTTTCAGCTGGAGTTGCCAGATGCGGCAGATTGGACGATGATTGAAGTGCCTCCTTTGGTATTGCAGCCGTATGTAGAGAATGCGATACGGCATGGGCTTTTGCCGAAGGCGGGCAATGACAAGCAGATTTGGCTGACGATTGGTTTGAAGGAAGGTTACTGCCATATCTATATCCGCGATAATGGAATAGGGCGAGCTGCTGCGCAAGCTGCACGAGGCGGTGTTGACTTGCTGCGGACTTCCAGGGGGATGCAGATCAGTAGCGATCGATTTGCGGGATTGTCTTCTACTATTTTCTCTGATTTTCGGTTTGCAGTGAACGATTTGCACGACGAAACTGGACGGCCATCGGGCACTGAAATTCACCTATCTTTTCAATTTTTTGGGTAGGGCAAAATCCAAATACTAATTTAAACCGCCAATTACTCAACCAGACCGGCCAATTACTAAATGGACACTTGTCATTTCAAAGGAAAACATCAACTTTGGATCAACAAGAAACGCATGAGTGCTTGTTGATCCTGTATAACTGGAGTACAAACCGTTTGAAATGGCAAAGAGGGCTTAGGCTGAACCGACTGAAAAGGAAGGGTGCAGTCTGAGCCCGATCTGCTGCTTAAAGTCCTAGTTAGCATTTAGGGATGAAGCACGCTTAACAGGAATTGTGCACTTTCCCTTTCTACTCCCTCCCAATCTGATGAAGTAATACTGGACGCAATGACATGGTCTGCTGCGTCAGGGAATGCGATGGCTCGTTTTTGGCTGGGCGGGGTGCCGAGGTGTTGAAGCATTTCCAGCATGGCCTCTACGGAGACAACGCGGTCTTGCTCCATGTCATTTTTATAATAATAGCCTACAAAAACGGGGCAGTTAACCCTTTGGAAAGTAGCGGGTACCATAGCGTTTTCAAGGAAGGTCGCGAACTGAGTGATGCCTTCGAAGCGCTGGTGGTTCGTCCAGTAATGGACCATTTCTGGCTTTCTAAATGTCCAGTCATTGTGTTCTCCGCCCCGGAGCAGGCGGGCTAGTTGTAAGCCCCAGGGGCCAGCCAGTACACCGGACAGCCCGGTAAAAAGCCGGATACAAGGTGACCAGGTAACCAAGGCTTTGATTTCGGGATGGCGGGAGGCCAAAAACAAGCCAAGCGCACCACCGGCGGAGGTTCCAAGGATGACTAACGTATCACCGAGCTGTTTGGCAATTTGGTAAGCCCGTTCAGCTGATTCCACATACGAGTCTGCAGTGAGTTCGAGTAGGTTTTGGTCGCCCTCTTCCACTCCATGCTCATCGAGGCGGGCGAGGAACAGGTTGGCTCCAAACTGTCGGGCGAGGTGTTCATGCACGGGAGCTCCTTCTTGTCGGCTGGCGCCGAATCCATGCAGGTAAAGGAAGGCGTATTTAGTTTTTTCTTTTCGGCTGCTATCGGCCCAAAGGATGGTTGCTTCACAGCCCGGTTTGATACCTGGTTCTGCTTGTTCTGTGGCAGCGATTTCTGCTTCGAGGCTTTGCAGGGTAGGGGTGGGCTGGTAGGCGGGAGGAGCGAAGCTTGGCGTTTGGGGGTGAGGCCCTATTGCATAGGTGATAACCGCTAGTGCGAGTAAAACGCCAATAATTTTAACTGATTTCAACAGGAAACGCTTCATACTTATAGGAAATGCGGCTTTTTAGGGGTTTTCTAGGTAAAAGTATTAATTTTTTATATGGTTTTCAACTAGGATTTCCCTTTTTTCATCCACTCTGGCAATTGTCTTAAAGCGGCGAGTTCGCGGTATTTTTCTCGTACCTCTTCTGCCGGGATACCGAAATAGGCTTTCCCCCCGGCGAGGGATTTTGAGACCCCTGATTTGGCGAGTACGATCGCATCTGCTCCAATGTGAAGGGCTTGCGCTACGCCTACTTGTCCATACAAAACGACCCGGTCCTCGAT
Organism: Saprospirales bacterium; assembly: GCA_947459365.1. Taxonomy (GTDB): domain Bacteria; phylum Bacteroidota; class Bacteroidia; order Chitinophagales; family Saprospiraceae; genus M3007. Next base: position 20,311 of record CANHDG010000011.1, on the reverse strand, counting down.
GATGGTTTTTCCTCCAATGCCCACTTGGGCGGCAAAGAGGCAGTTTTTTCCGATGACGGCTCCATGGCCAATGTGTATCTGGCAGTCGAGTTTGCTGCCTTCTCCAATAATCGTGTCTCCACTGACCCCTTTGGAGATGGTACAACCGGCACCGATGTGGACATGGTCTTCTATAAGTACCCTTCCACCGGAGCGCCAAGGTTCGAACTGCCCATCGGTGTGTTTTTTGAAGTAGAAAGCATCTACTCCGATATTGCAATTAGGACCGATGACCACATTGGAGCCAATATGACTGTGTTCTGCAATGTAGGTGTTGGCCTGAATATACGTATTGGCGCCAATGGAGACGTGGTTGGCGAGGATTACTCCCGGTTCGAGGATAGCACTGGGGTGGACCTGTGCGAGGTGGTGCACTGGGGTGGTGAGGGGTTCGAAGGGACGATATTCCTTGATTAGGATATTGTATACCTCAAATGGATTGGGCACCACTAAGATGGCTTTTCCGGGCGGGCATTCGGCTGGTTCATTGAGCAGTAGAATGGTGGCGGCGCTGGACAGGGTTTTTTCAAAGTATTTTTTTACATCGGAAAAAGCGATGTCCCCGGCTTTTACCTTATGGATTTCATTAATGCCGGTGGCTAACAGGCTAGCATCGCCAATTACTTCGGCATTAAACCGTTGGGCGAGGGATTGAACCGAGAGCGGTTGTGGAAATTGCATAGAGAAAGGGCTTGTATGCTGGGTATTACAAAGAGATTTACCGAATGGTTGTTCGTTTTGGTTCCGTTGAGGCTTGCCAAGAGGCTTGGGACTCGTTTTATCTTTAAAGGTGGGCAACATTTTCCCAAAAAAGATTAAAAAACGCACAAAGGTAGTCGAAGCCTCCCAATTGAAAGAAAGAGTTCTGTTACCTTTGCATCCAACTATATTGTATAATGATGGAACAAGGATATGTACAGACGTTTATTTCTCCCAGTGGAGTAGGAACGGTAGAATTTTTTCACCCGAATCACAACAGCTTACCAGGGCGATTGTTGCAGGAATTGGCTGCGGCCTTTACCCGGCTGGGCCAGGATCATGAGGTTCGGGTAATTGTATTAAGGAGTGCTCAGCACAGGACCTTCTGTGCGGGGGCGAGCTTTGATGAGTTGGCGTCTATCCAGGATTTTGAGACGGCGCATCGATTTTTTTCTGGATTTGGGCAGGTGATTAATGCAATGCGAACCTGTCCGAAGATCATACTTGGCAGTATCCACGGGAAGGCGGTGGGCGGTGGAGTGGGTCTGGCGGCTGCGGTGGATTACTGTTTTGCGACCCAATATTCGTCCATTCGATTGAGTGAGCTAGCGGTAGGTTTTGGTCCTTTTGTGATTGGGCCTGCGGTAGAGCGCAAAGTAGGGGTAGCGGCCTTTACACAGCTGGCATTGACGCCTTCGGAATGGCAGTCTGCCGCTTGGGCGGAGCAGAAAGGGCTGTTTCAAAAGGTATTTGACAACCATGAGGCCTTGGATGCGCATTTGGCAAGGTTTGCCGAAGAATTGTGTGCGGCTTCTACCGAGGCATTGGAAGGGCTGAAGCGAATTTTTTGGCAAGGGACGGAGCATTGGGACACCTTGTTGACGGAGCGTGCCGCGATTAGCGGTTCCTTGTCGCTATCGGACTTTTCCAAAGCAGCAATTGCGGCGTTTAAAGCTAAATCATAGGGCTGCGGCAAGAAAACAGCGCATTCATCGTTTTTACTATCTTTGCAAAATTTGTCAGAAATCTTTCATGCTCGATCTATTCAAATCAGTACTAAATCACCCTATTTTTCGTCGTATACAATCGGTATGGCAGCAGTTAACGGCTCCGGTTCGGTCGGTTCTGGCGGCCATTTGGGCTCCCATCCTGCCTGTTGTTGCTCCTATTGAGGCTACTTGGCAGCAATGGACGGCTCCTTTACGGGCGAAATGGGCGGTGTACCGTCAGCAGCACCCACTTCCTGCCCGGGTGGTGGAAATAGGGGCGAGGATTGCTCAGCGTGGTCTTCAGTTTTTACTAGCGCTGATTTTGCTGGTTTGGATGGGAATATTCGGGCACATGCCCAACCGCGAAGAGCTCCGGAATATTGAAACGGCCAATTCAACGGAGATTTATTCGGCGGATAGCGTCTTGATTGGAAAATACTATATTGAGAATCGGACTGCCATTAATTTATCGAATATTTCTCCCTACGTTGTAACGGCACTATTGGCTACGGAGGATAAACGCTTCTTCGAACACAGCGGGATTGACCTTACTTCTTGGTTGCGGGCCGTGAAAGGAATTGCTATGGGGAATCAGGAAACAGGCGGTGGTTCCACTTTGAGTCAGCAGTTGGCCAAAAACCTGTATCCTCGTCGGAATTACTGGATTCCTGGGATCAGTATGCTGATCAACAAGATAAAGGAGAATATCATTTCGATCAAGTTGGAGGGCATCTATAATAAAGAGGAACTGCTTAACCTGTACTTGAATACGGTTCCATTTGGTGGGGACCGCTATGGGATCAACGTGGCTGCCAAGTATTTTTTCAATAAAAAAGCGAAAGACTTAACGGCGGAGCAGGCGGCTACCTTGATTGGGATGCTAAAAGCGACCACTGCTCTCGATCCACTTCGGAACCCACAGAATTCTACCAAACGACGCAACCTGGTATTGAGAAGGATGCTCCAAAACCAGCAATTTGAGTTTGAGTCTGAAGAGTTGAAGACAGTAGCCGAGATGATCCACAAAGGAAAAATAAATGAACAAGAATATGAGGTGTTGATAAAAAAACCGCTTGGCACCAAAAAAACGGGCGGTGATGGCAACAACGAGGGGACTGGAACTTATTTCCGAGAATACCTTCGGACCACCGTGATGCCTGCGATTTTGAAGAACATAACGAAGGAGGATGGTTCCTCTTATAACCTTTATCGGGATGGTTTGAAAATATATACCACCGTCGATGCCAAAATGCAGCAATATGCGGAAGAGGCGGTGGAGAAACACATGAAAACCCTTCAAGGGCAGTTTGATTCCCATTGGAAAGGGGTGAAAACGGAGAAGCCTTGGGGCGATGACAAGTGGATAGATGAACAGGTGCGCCGCAGCGACCGCTGGCAGCAGTCGAAGGAGGCTGGCATGTCGGACGAGGAGATTTTGGCTTCCTTTGAGCAGCCGGTTAAAATGACTATTTTTTCCTGGAAACATCCCACGGCGGAGGTGGATACGCTCCTTTCGCCCATTGATAGTGTGCGGTATTATTTCTGCACGTTGAATTGTGGGTTTATGGCAATGGAACATGCTACCGGACAAATCAAAGCTTGGGTTGGGGGTACTAATTTCCGGTATTTCAAGTACGACCACATTCAGAGCAAGCGGCAGGTGGGCTCAACCTTCAAACCAATTGTCTATGCTGCGGCGCTGCAAGATTCTGTAAAACCTTGTTCCTTCTTGCCGAATGAACTAGTTACATTAGTTGATTGGACGCCGCACAACGCGGATGAGGTTTATGGAGGTTGGTATTCAGTGATTGGGGGCTTGACGCAATCGGTCAATGTGATTGCTGCGCAATTAATTGAAAAGGCCGGTATTCAAAGGACGATTGATTTGGCAAAGGGGATGGGAATCACCTCCACCTTACCCAGAGAATATGGAATTAGCTTGGGGGCTGCTGAAATCAGTCTTTTTGAAATGGTAAAAGCCTATGGGACCATTGCTAACGGGGGGCTTCGTCCAGAGCCTGTAACCGTATTAAAAGTGGTTAACCGAAATGGAGAGGTAATTTACGATTACCAAGAGGAGTTGAAGAGCCGGCCGGAGCTGGGGCCAAATGTCCAGGCACTTACACCTGAGCAGGCGGAAGTGATGACTAAAATGATGCAAAATGTGATTGAGCGCGGAACGGGTCGCCGTTTCCGGAGCTACGTATATGCAGGGGAGTTTGCGGGTAAAACGGGTACCACCCAAAACCAGTCGGATGGATGGTTTGTCAACTTTAACCCGACCCTCGTGACAGGCGCTTGGGTGGGTGGACCAAGCAGGGCAGTGCGTTTCCGTTCTATGAGTTTGGGGCAGGGTTCTGCCATGGCGCTTCCGATTGTCGGCAATTTCTGGAATAAGGTGGCGGGTGATCGAAAGTATCGGTCGTTGTTGGAGCAATCGTTTGAATTGAGTGAAGCAACCCTTTCGGCTTGTAGTTGCCCTAATTTTATCTCCGTTTCTCCTGATACCTTGTACTTGTTGATGCAGGATTCAACTATTCGGGATTCCCTGAAGGCCAACCGATTCGAAAATTTGCAGCAGATTGTGGAAGAGCGGTTTGGAAAAACCCTTCCAGCGGAGCCAGAGGGAGTCGAAGGGATTGAGGGCGTTCCTGATCCAGAGATTGGCCCTTCTACGGACGAGAAAAATAAGAATCGCTCTAAGGAACTGCTCAACCGATTACTAGGTCGGGATCCTAAAGAAAAGAAACCCGGGGGAGGGCGTTAACCATTACCTGTTTCTAATTTATCTAAAAAAAAAATACCACTTGTCTCTTTCGGTCAAGTGGTATTTTTTTTGGAAAAAGACAGGCAATTTTGAATTGGGTACGTTAAACTTCTTAACAGATTTATTTTTTTTGTTAAAGGAATTTTATTTCCTATATACTTATTTTTTCCAATAAAATTAATGAAATAGGTTAAAATAGAATAAAAAGAGGAATAATAGTTTGTTTTTACCCGAAAAAGAGGTGCTTGAATTTATTTGTTAGCAAAAGTTTAACAAGGAAAGTCTTAAAAATTTTTAACGTTTTCTTAACTGCTTCCCTATCTTTGTGAGGAGAATTGGTTAATTGCTTTTTGAGGCAGTTTAAGAACGAGGGATATGCGTACAGATCCGGTCATTGATGTATTAATTCCTGCTTGGAACGAGGAGGAGTCGCTTCCCTTGGTTTTGAGGTCGATTCCGGCTGGTTGGGTGCGGCAAGTGGTGGTTTGTGACAATGGTTCGATGGATCGAACGGCGGTGGTAGCGGAGCAGTTAGGGGCGGTGGTTGTCACGGAGCGGCAGCGTGGTTATGGGGCGGCTTGTTTGGCGGGGATACAGTATTTACAAATGCTACCGAAAGAGGAGCAGCCGGGTTTGGTGGTGTTTATGGATGGTGATTATTCGGATTATCCGGAGGAATTGCCGCTGATAGTGGGGCCGATTGTGCAAGGGGAAGCGGATATGGTGATTGGTTCCCGGATGGCAGGAGGATTGGAAAAAGGAGTGATGACGGTGCCACAACAATTTGGCAACTGGCTAGCTCCGGTCTTGATTAAGTGGTTGTTTGGGTACACCTTTACCGATTTGGGGCCTTTTAGGGCTATTCGATGGGATGCTTTAATAGCATTAGAGATGCAGGACAGGAATTTTGGGTGGACCGTCGAGATGCAGGTAAAAGCAGCGAGAAAGGGATTGCGGAGTGTTGAGATTCCGGTTCGGTATCGGAAGCGAGCGGCAGGAAAAAGTAAAGTGAGCGGCACTATAAAAGGGACTATTAAGGCGGGATGGAAAATTATGTATACGATTTTTCGAGAAAAGTGGCGGGCAAGTTGGAACAGAGGAGAGCAGTGATTTAGTGGAGCAAGATAACATTGGAATTCATTTTTGTAAAAAATAAAATTATCAGGCAGGTAAAGACTGCCACACCAACCAGACAATTTTATGTTCGGAATTCATTCGCTTTTTGAAGCGCTGAAGTATCAGGCCTTCGTCGATTTCGGTTACGTGATGCTCCTGATTTATTTTCTCGCCATGAGTGCGGTAACCTTGTATTGTATCTTTCAATTTCATTTGTTGTACTTATATAAAAAGTACCATAAAGCAAATCCAGTCATTCATTACCGTCAATATGATAAAGAGGATCCGAAGGTTCCTTTTGTGACGGTTCAATTACCCATGTTTAATGAGATGTATGTAGCGGAGCGCATTATTGATTGTGTTGCTGCGCAAGAATATCCAAAGGATCGTTTTCAGATTCAGGTATTGGACGATTCTACGGATGAGACGGTTCAGATTGTGGCGAATAAAGTAGCCGAGTACAAGGCTAAGGGATTTGATATTGTGCATTTGCACCGGGTAAACCGCCAGGGATTTAAAGCGGGTGCCTTACAAGATGCGATGCCACACGTTAAAAGCGATTTTATTGCCATTTTTGATGCGGATTTTACTCCTCGTCCTGATTTTTTACGCACGACGATGCCTTATTTTGAGGATAGCAGTGTGGGTATCGTACAGACCCGCTGGGAGCACATTAATGCTGACTACAGTTTGTTGACCAAGTTGCAGGCCTTGCAATTGAATGTGCATTTTACGGTCGAGCAGGCAGGTCGTTCCTATGGCAATTTGTTGCTGCAGTTTAATGGAACGGCGGGTGTTTGGCGTAAAAATGTAATTAATGAAGCGGGAGGCTGGCAGAGTGACACTTTAACGGAGGATTTAGATTTGAGTTTCCGTGCCCAGATATTGGGTTACAAGATCAAGTATTTGGAGAAATTGGAGAGTCCTGCAGAGTTGCCGGTTGAGATGAACGGATTGAAGAACCAGCAGTTTCGTTGGAACAAGGGAGGTGCTCAGAATGCGCGCAAGTTATTTCACCTGATTTGGACGGAGGGAGCAAATAAGCTTACCTGGATACAGAAGATGCATGCTACTAGCCAATTATTGGCTTACGGAGTATTCTTGTGGGTATTTATTGCGGCGATTAGCAGTATTCCATTGGCGTTTGCTTTCCGGGAGTTGGGCATTTCTACGCACTTTTTGTCGTTCTCTATCTTGGGCTTGTTTTCGATAGCGGGTATTTCCTACACGGCGAATATCACGGCTGCTTTAAATCGTTCTGTTCCGGCCACTATTTGGGAGAAGCTGCGCTTTTTTGGTTTGTTCATCACCTTTATGCCTATTTCATTGGGTTTATCGCTGTACAATGCGATTGCGGTGATTGAGGGATACATGGGGAAGGCTTCCTCGTTTGTGCGCACGCCCAAGTACGGCATCACGGGTAATAAGAAATCGACCTTTAAAAACGCCAGTTACTTGGCGAAGAAGATCAGTTGGATTACGATTGCTGAAGGGCTGATGGCCTTGGTATTTGCGGCTGCGGTGGCAATGGGAATTGCTACGGAGAATACAGCGTTTGTACTTTTCCACTCCATGTTGGCATTTGGTTTCGGGACTATCTTTTATTTCTCGGTGAAGCAATTAGGCAGCGCGGAGTAAGGTTTTTATAAAATGAAAAGCCGGTGTTTCTCGAAAATACCGGCTTTTTTAATTCTTTAATTGTTGTTAATTGCCTTTTTGTAAGGTTTTTTTCTATTTATGTCGTATAAAAAAAGCCTGCCCTATTTTTTTTATCAATCGTTGCGGTATTCTTCTGGCACATCGGCTTTTCAGCAGCATTGGTCGTATTATGCTCGATGGTGGGCTTCTTTTTCCAATAATCGGAATTCGGTGGTAGACCAGCAGCCGTGGATTAGTTTCAAGGCGGTTGATTTTTTACAAGAGCACTTAGAGCGGGAGCATACTTTATTTGAGTACGGAGGTGGAGGGTCCACCTTGTTTTTTTTAAACAGGTTGGCCAAAGTGATCACGGTGGAGAACGATGAGGAATGGTTCAGGGTGTTATCACAAAAAATAAGTGAGATGGGGATAAGCCATTGGGAGGGAATCTTTCAGGCTGGGGAGCCTGTGACGACCGATTTGGTTCGCGATCCAGAGGAGCCTGCTGATTATGTGAGCAGCACGGTGGGACAGTCCAACTTAAGTTATGAAAAATATGCAAAAGCCATTCGTCGCTATCCGGTGGCAGCTTTTGATTGGGTATTGGTGGATGGTCGTGCCCGGCCTTCTTGCATGTTAGAGTCTTTTGAGCACCTGCGTTCGGGTGGCTACTTGATTTTGGACAATATGGAGCGTCCGCATTACCAGCGCGCGTTTTCGAAGCATTTAAGGGAGTATTTTGAACCGGTTTTGTTGGGTCGTTCGCCGTCCCCTTACCATCCGGATTTCACGGACACGCAGATTTGGAGAAAGAAGTAGGTTCTTAAACGATTTTTTTGATCAGTTGGGCGGGAATGCCTCCAACTACCGTATTGTCCGGAACGTTTTTGGTGACGATTGCACCTGCGGCGACCACGGCATTTTCTCCGATGGTGACACCTGGAAGGATAGTCGCCCCGGCGCCGATCCAGGCATTTTTTTTGATCAGGATGGGCTGGGTAAGCAGGTCTCTTCGGTGGGCCGGTTCCAATGGGTGGTTTTCGGTGATCAGTTTTACTTTTGGACCAATGAGAACATGGTCTTCCAAGATAATTCCTCCTAGGTCGAGAAAAGAACAGTCATGGTTGATGAAAATATGCTTTCCCAGCTGAATAAACCGGCCAAAATTGGTGTAAAAAGGAGGGAAAATAGTAGTGGATGCATCGATTGCCTGACCTGTGATTTCACCTAGCAGATGACGGACGGTAGATAGATCGCCGGATTGGTTGAGTTTTGCGCAAAGGGAAATGGTTTGAAGGACCACTTCATTCACAGCTGCGAAGGCAGGATCTTGCACAGAGACGGGACCTCCGAGGCGTAGTTGGTCAAAAATATCCATCTAAATCAGTAAGATTTCTGCCTGTCTTGGAGCCTTTTTTTGTAAAGCGGCTGCATGGGATAGTCGATAGGCAGCAAAGCGAGAGCAAGTTTACCTTTTTTCGATTCGCTGCGTGGCGATGGTTTTGCGGGTTTTGTCTTGCAAGTACACCAAGTAGATTCCTTTGGGAAGGTCACCGATGTAATATTGTTCGTCTTTTTCGAAATGGTATTCCCGGAGGTTTCGTCCCATGAGGTTGAATACGGAAAGGAAACCGATGGGCGTAGTGGAGGATTCCTCGACAGAGATAAAATCTGTTGCGGGATTAGGGTAAATTTTGACCAAGTTATTTTTGGGTGGTTGGGCGAAGAGGCCCTGGACACCCAAGAACAAGGTTACAAACAATGCGGTTAATGTAGATGATGTGTGCATACGATTAAAGAATTGGCTGCAATGTACGAATATAGACCGCGTTGGGCGGGGATTAGTTTTGTTCTTTTCAAAATTTTAACAGAATTAACACAATAAAAACAAATCTGCCTGCTCTATTGGGGTTGAGCGGGACAGGATTGCCTTTTGGGTTGGGAGAAAAGCGCGGTTATTTTCGTTTTTGGAGTTCGGACAGATAGCGGTTCAGCTCTTGTACATCGAAGTAGAGGACCTCTCTAGGTTTGGATCCTTCGGCGGGGCCGACAATTCCCAGACCTTCCAGTTGGTCCATAATACGTCCTGCCCGGTTATAGCCGAGCTTCATTCTACGTTGGATCATGGAAGTAGATCCGTGCTGGGTTTCGACGACGAGTCTTGCGGCATCTTCTAGCAGGTTGTCGAGTTCGGACAGGCTAAATTCTTTTGGGTTATTGCCTTGGGCGCCTTCTTCATGGAATTCTGGGAGGAAGAAGGGTTCGGGGAATCCGCGTTGTTTGGCGATAAACTCGATTACTTTTTCCACTTCGGGGGTATCAACGAAGGCCGATTGGAGTCGGACGATGTCTCCACCTACGCTTAGGAGCATGTCCCCTCGTCCGGTGAGTTGTTCGGCACCGCCGGTATCGAGGATGGTTCGCGAGTCTACTTTGGAGGCTACTTTAAAGGCGATACGTGCGGGGAAGTTGGCTTTAATAACGCCGGTGATAATATTGACGGAGGGGCGCTGGGTAGCGATGATCAGGTGGATTCCGACGGCACGCGCGAGTTGGGCGAGTCGTCCGATGGGGAGTTCTACCTCTTTGCCGGCGGTCATGATCAGGTCGGCGAATTCATCGATGATCAGGACGATAAAGGGCATGAAGTAATGTCCTTTATTGGGATTTAGTCGGCGGCTAATGAATTTGTCGTTGTATTCGGTGATGTTGCGTACTTCTGCTTTTTTAAGCAGGTCGTAGCGCGTGTCCATTTCGATGGTTAGGGAGTTAAGGGTATGGATGACCTTGGTGGTGTCGGTGACGATGGGTTCTGTTTGGTCGGGCAGGAACGCCAGGAAATGGTTTTCTAGTCGGGCGTAGGGGAACAGTTCGACCTTTTTAGGGTCGATCATAATGACTTTGACTTGGGAGGGGTGTTTTTTATAGAGTAGGGACATCAGGATAACGTTGATACCTACGGATTTACCTTGACCGGTGGCGCCTGCGATGAGCAGGTGGGGCATTTTGGCTAGGTCCGCTACGAAGACTTCGTTTTGGATATTTTTGCCCAGTGCGATGGGCAGGTCCATTTTTGCTCTTCGGAAGCGGTCATCCTGGAGGGTTTCGCGCATTCCGACGATTTGGCGTTTTTTATTAGGCACTTCGATTCCGATGGTTCCTTTACCTGGGATAGGGGCGATGATGCGGATTCCGAGGGCGGAGAGGTTGAGGGCGATATCATCTTCCAGGTTTTTGATTTTGGAGATTCGCACTCCTCTGGCGGGGATAATCTCGTAGAGGGTAACGGTAGGACCGATGGTGGCCCGAATTTTTTCTATTTCTATTTTGAAGTAGAGTAAGGTTTGGATGATTTGGTTTTTGTTGGCTTCGAGTTCTTCGCGGTCGATTTCCAGGGCGGTATTATCGTATTCGCTGAGGAGTTGGAGATGGGGATATTCGTAGCTAGAGAGCTCGAGGGTGGGATCGTAAGGTTCGGTTAGGTTTTGACTATCTTGTTGGATGACCTCTACGGGAGCGGCGAATGCTTCCGCTTCGGAGGTAGCGGGGCTTGGGCTGGGGGCTGGGAGGTTGATTTCCAGTTCTGCGTCTTCGGAAAGGGGTTTGGGTTGTTTATCGGGTACTGGAGCGAAGAGAGAACTGCGTTCGGAGAGATCGAATTGAAGTTGTTCACCGGGGAGTATGGCTGGTTCAATGGTTTCTGTGGGGGTAAAGGGGTCTGGATCGAAATCGCGGTTGGGTGTTTCCAGGATGTTGGCAGTTATGGGGGAGTCGAAGGCTTTTGCGGGGGCTGGGCGCGCGTTGGAAGGGGGCGTTGGTTGGACCTTTCGCTGTTTGGCGTAATTGCCATTGAGCAGGTCATTCACGGCATTTTTGAGTTCGACTCCAAAGCTTTGCCAAGTGAAGGATTCGAGGTTAGGGTTATTGTTCCAGACGAACACGGCCAAGAAGCCGAAGAGGAGCAGAATAAGGGTTCCGGGCACACCGACGAACTGTTGGATGGCGATTCCGATGGATTTGCCGAATTCACCGCCAACGGGGAACTGTGCTTTTTGGAAGAAGAACGCAGCGATGACGGAGATGGTGACCATCCAGATGGTTACCCGTTGAAGGGTAGGTAATAGAACACTTAGGGGCAGTCCTCGCATCAGGGCGAGCCCGTATTTATAGAGCAGGTAAACAAAGCCAAAAGAGGCGATTCCGAAACCCCAGTACATGAACGCATCGGCGAGGAAGGCACCGAGGCGTCCCAGCCAGTTATCTACCTGGACATCGCTGAAGAAGATTTCCCAGGAAAATCGGAAGACGATATCTTGGTCATTTTTCCAGGTAAACAGGTAAGAGACGAAGGCAATAAACAGGTAGAAGGACAGGAACAGGCAGAGCATCCCAAACAGTTTGGGAATACGCTCATCGTCAAAGCCCGGGGCAAATTGTCTGCGTTTTTTGGCCATAAGATGTCGCAAAGTACGTCATTTTATGCGTTTTCGAGTAATTTTTTTACTAACATCCTTGTTAAATCGGGGGAAGGGTTTGATTTCGACTTGGATTACTGACGGTGGTAGACTCCTTTTGGATAGGGTATTGTAAAGGAGCCACCAAATGGGAGGGGGGGCGTTTTTGTGGATTTGATTTTGCAAAAATTGTATTTTGAAAAATATTTATTTTTTGTGGGGTGAAATAGGGCGTAAAAAGTGGCACTGACCGTTTTTTGCAAAACTGTCCTTGCGCCGGGTTAATGAGTTGCCTCATATTTGCATTAAGCAAGCCGATTTGGTGTTGCTGGGAGCAGGTTCGGAAAATCCACAAAAGAGTACGGACGCGGAAGCTGAAAAGCGAACAGAGTAAGCAATCAATCTCACCCTATTGTTCTTCTTATGCCGATTAAATCTTTTTTTTCGACCGCCTTATTGGGCATGTTGCTGCTCTTTTTGTCCTACAAAACAGTGGCTAACTGGTTGGGTGCTATTCAGGAGCCGACTGTGATGCAAGTGGAAAAGCCCAGTGTTGAAATTCGTGCTACTGCGGATGGACATTTAGCGGCTTGGGTAAAGAATCACCCTGTTTATCCAAAGACCGTTTTTTTATTGCAGGGGGATGGGAAGGCGCGATTAGAGGCTCCTGTAGTATTGAAAAATGCGAGTGTACAGTACGACGGAAAATGCGTCACTTTCTTATCTGGTACTGGTCAGGCGGTTTGTTTCACCATTCGTCGGGAGGCCTGTTTAAAAGCGCCGGGTAATGCCAAGTACCACATGGGTTGGGGATTAGTAAAGCAGGCGGGAGCGGATATTGAAGCGCAGTGTATTGGCGCTGGTTCTGGTCCATTCCCGCCTGTAGTGGCCTATTCGTGCAAGTGTATTGGAACGGCTCAGCCGAGTGTGAACTGTGATTCTGGTGGCCCCGGTGCTACTGAATGTGGAACGGGTTCATCGGTTGCGAGCATCTCGGTGAGTTGTTCTGTATCTTGCGGAGAAGGGTATTATGCTTGTTGTGTGGATTAGGCTACAGGAAGGGCAATTTTACCACGGTTGCCTCCAGTTTTTTGGATCCCACAACGATATGGATAACGGTTCCCGGCTCGGCGAATTTAGCTTTAACGTAGCCGGTACCGATGGGCATATCAAGGGTTGGAGAGTGGGTTCCTGAAGCGACTAAGCCAATGGTGGCGCCGCGTTTACTTTCGATGACATAGCCTTGTCGGGGTACGCGGCGTTCACTTGTTAGTTGGAATCCGACGAGTTTACGTTTAACGCCCTCTGTTTTTTGTTTTTGGAAACGTTCGATGGAGGGGAAGTGGACGCCTTTATTGAGTTTGGTGATCCAGCTTAGGCCAGCTTCGATGGGGCTGGTTTTATCGTCGATTTCGTGGCCATAGAGGCAGAAGCCTTTTTCCAGGCGCAGGGTATCGCGGGCGCCGAGGCCGCAGGGTTTGATTCCGTATTTTTCGCCATTTTTGAATACCTTATCCCATATTTTAGCGATGTCTTTATTGCGGGCATAGATTTCGAATCCACCGGCACCGGTATATCCGGTAGCGGAGACGATGACATTATTACAGCCTGCGAAGCGGCCTTTTTTGAAAGTGTAATACACCATTCCTTTGAGGTCGATTTCGGTCAGTTTTTGAAGTGCTTCGGCTGCTTTGGGTCCTTGTACAGCGATGAGGCCGGTTTTGGAGGAGATATTGGTTAATTTAACTTCGAATGTTTTGCTGTGGCGTTTCAGCCAGCGCCAGTCTTTTTTTTCATTGCTGGCGTTGACCACGAGCATGAATGCCTGTTCACCTTCTGCGCACATATCTTCTTCCAGGCGGTATACCAGCAAGTCATCCACGATACCCCCTTTTGCATTTGGGAGGCAGGAGTATTGGACATCGCCTATTTTTAGTTTGGCGACATCGTTGGAGGTTACGCTTTGCAGGAAAAGGGTTGCGTCTTTTCCTTTTACAATAAATTCGCCCATGTGGCTCACATCGAAGACACCTACCGCTTTGCGCACGGCATGGTGTTCTTCTGTGATAGAGCTGTAGGAAATAGGCATATTATAGCCTGCGAATTCGGCCATTTTGGCCCCCAGGGCGATGTGCCGATCTATTAAGGGTGTATTGAGCATAGTTGAAACTGGGATAAAGTTGTGATTAGGACAGGGCAAAGGTAATGGTTGAATGGATTACGGAATCAGAAAATAGTGCGTAATATTGCAACTGGGAGGAGGGTCTCCTTTTCAAATGCTGATACAAGATGAATTATCCGAATTTGTTTACTCCATTGGACCTTGGTTTCACGACGCTTTCGAATCGGATTTTGATGGGTTCGATGCACACGGGTTTGGAAGAGGAGCGTGGGTCTTTGACGCGGATGGCGGCTTATTTTGCGGAGCGTGCTCGGGGCGGGGTTGGATTAATGGTGACGGGCGGAATTGCTCCTAACCGGCAGGGATGGTTGATGCCATTTGGGGCAAAGATGACGAATCGGTCGGAGGCTCGTCGGCATCAACTGGTGACGCAGGCGGTGCAGTCGGAAGGCGGTAAGATTTGTATGCAGATTTTGCATGGGGGGCGTTATTCGGGCCATCCTTTTTTGGTCGCGCCCAGTTCATTGAAGGCACCGATCTCGCCGTTTAAGCCTTGGAAAATGTCGAATCGTTTGATAAAGGCAACGATACAAGATTTTGCACGCAGTGCGGCGCTCGCGCGCGAGGCGGGGTACGACGGGGTGGAGTTGATGGGAAGTGAGGGGTATTTGATAAACCAGTTTATTGTTCCAAGGACGAATCAGCGGCAGGATGAGTGGGGCGGGGATTTTGAGCGCAGGATGCGGTTTCCGATGGAGGTGATGCGGGCGGTTCGAGCAGCGGTGGGGCCGGATTTTATTATTATTTTCAGGGTATCGATGCTTGATTTAGTGGAGCAGGGCTCTACCTGGGAGGAGGTGGTTCAATTAGCGAAGGCATTGGAGGCAGCGGGTGCTACAATGATCAATACGGGAATTGGCTGGCATGAGGCTCGAATTCCTACCATTGCTACTTTGGTTCCTAGAGGAGCCTATGCATGGGTGACGGAACGACTCAAAGGAGCGTTAGCGATTCCTTTGATTGCGACCAATCGGATCAATACACCAGAAAAGGGGGAAGAAATTTTGGCCGCGGGTATGGCCGATATGGTAAGCATGGCCCGTCCGTTTTTAGCGGATCCTTATTTGCCCAAAAAAGCAAAAGAAGGGCGGGCACAGTTGATTAATACCTGTATTGGATGTAATCAGGCTTGCTTGGATCAGATTTTTGACCGAAAAGTAGCTTCGTGTCTGGTCAATCCCCGTGCTTGTCAGGAGACTATTTTGCCTCCGGATGGCCAGCTGGCTAAGCAGCTGCAAAAAGTGGCGGTGGTAGGGGCAGGTCCTGCTGGTCTTTCTGCAGCAACGGAGCTTGCTGGTCGAGGGCATGAGGTGCATCTTTTTGAGGCTGGTCCGGAAATTGGTGGACAATTTAATTTAGCAAAACGTATTCCAGGTAAAGAAGAGTTTTATGAGACTCTTCGATATTATTCCTCTTTGTTGGAGCTTCGAAAGGTAAAGGTTTATTTGAATACCCGCGTGGTGCCTGAGCAGTTACTGGAAGGCAACTTTGATCGGGTTGTACTGGCCACCGGGGTGGTGCCTAGGCAGCCTGTTATGCCGGGAATAGAGCATCCAATGGTGGTATCCTACTTGGATCTTTTAAATGGCAAGGTAGCACCCGGGAGGCGCGTCGCCTTGGTAGGCGCTGGGGGAATTGCATTTGATGTAGCGACTTTACTGACAACTAGCGCTCCGTCTGCTGATCCTGTTGACCATTATTTGAAGGAGTGGGGAGTAGATCCCTCGTATGCTCAACGAGGGGGATTGGTCTCGATGCCCCTTTTGCCGGCTGATTGCAACGTTTGGATTTTGCAGCGATCTGAAGGGAAAGTGGGGGCTCGACTTGGAAAAACGACTGGCTGGGCACACCGTTTGGCCCTCAAAAACCGTGGAGTAAAGATGTTGAGTGGTGTTCAGTACGAATTGGTGGATGATCGCGGATTACACATTAAGGTAGGAGGAAAGGCACAATTATTGGAAGTGGATCAGGTAGTAATCTGTGCTGGACAGGAGTCTTTGCGCGATTTATATGCTCCATTGAAGGAGGCGGGTCTTCAGGTGGAGTTGATTGGAGGGGCTTTGGAAGCTGCGGAACTGGATGCTCAACGAGCCATTCGGGAGGGAATCTTGGTAGGAGTAGGGGAGCCGGTTGTTTAGGACATACCCTTGATTTAGGCTTGTTTTGATTATTATTTTATTAAAATAGAAAAATAGTATGCGTTTTTTATCAGTAGTATTCATTACGATGTTCTTGGGTGCTTGTCAGCAGGAGGAGACAAAGGCTTTATTGCAGGGCGACTGGAAGGGGGTGTCCTGGACGGTCAATGGAGAGGAATCTGGTCGTGTGGAGGCCGGTGTTCAGTTTCATTTTGAGTCGGACGATTCCTACACAGCCACCTATGGTGACCAGCTAGAGAAAGGGAGCTATCGGGTACGCAGCGGGAAATTGTATACCATTGCTGAGAACAAGATTGAAAAAATGGTTGGTATTGCCCGCTTGACGTCGGACACGCTGGTGATGGATATGAACCGTGTTGGAACGGCCGAGCAGTTGGTTTTGGTTCGCAGCAACTAGTTGACGTTGGTCGTGCGCTAGTCAGGCTGAAAGAGTGTGTATCCATTCAGTAACTCTCGGACTGTCATTCGTTTTTTACCTTCTAGCTGGACCTCCTCCAGTTGGAGGAAGCCGTTTTCTGCCCTAACTTTTAGGAAGGTTTTGCCGTCGGTGGTATAGCTTCCGATGGGTTTACTGCTTTCTGTTACTGCATCGGGGGGAAGGGAGCTGCGCAGTATTTTAAAGGTTTTTCCTTGGATGGTAGTCCAGGCACCCGGGTAGGGGCTAAGTCCACGAATAAAGTTATGAAGGGTTTGGGAGGATTGATGAAAGTTGATCTCACAGGTTTCCCGAAAGATTTTGGGAGCATGGGTTGCTTCCTGATCGGGTTGGGCTTGGGCTTGAAGATTGTTTTGCTCCAGTCGGCGGACGGTTTCCAGCACCAGTTGGGCGCCGATGAGCATCATTCGGTCGTGTAGTTCGCCGGCTGTTTCATCTGGTCCGATTGGGATGGGTTGTTGGAGCAGGATATCGCCGGTATCTATTTCGTGTTGGAGCAAAAAGGTGGTAACGCCGGTTGTTTTTTCGCCCCAAATAATCGCCCAGTTGATGGGAGCTGCTCCTCTAAATTTGGGAAGTAAGGATCCATGAAGGTTGAGGGTTCCAAGTGGGGGCATATTCCAGACCACTTCTGGCAGCATACGAAAGGCCACTACCACTTGGAGATCGGCCTTTAAGGTACGGAGCTCTTGCAAGAAGTCAGGGTTGCGCAATTTTTCGGGTTGGAGTACTTTCAGGCCGTTTTGGACGGCAAATTGTTTAACAGCGGAGGCTTGTACGCCCAGTCGACCACCTGGTTTATCGGGGGCAGTTACGACGGCCGCAATTTCATATCCATGTTGGAGGAGTATCTGGAGGCTAGGCACGGCGAAGTCGGGGGTGCCCATAAAAACGATTCGCATAAGAGACAGGTAGTGGAATAGTTAGGAGCTCGCAAAGGTCTAAAATGTGGGAAGTATTTTGGTTGTCGGGAGGAATTTATTCTTAAAAACGGTGAAGGAGCTGGTTTGGTGTTATATTTGTCGTCTATCTACGGAACAATTATTATGCAAGACGTATTTTTTGATGCCACTCGAGGGCAGTCGTTGTACAGTGCTCATTGGGCCTGTAAGGATCCAAGGGCGGTGGTACTGTTGATTCATGGTCAGGGGGAGCATATTGGCAGGTACAGGGCGGTCGCTGATTTTTTTCATCAGCGGCGCGTGGCTGTTTGGGGATTTGATCAGCAAGGATATGGCCGGAGTGGGGGGCAGCGGGGGCATGCAGATGGATTAAAGGCTTATTTAGACGATTTGGGCTTGTTTATTACTCGGGTTAAGCGGGAATATCCTTCCGTTCCTCTCATTCTTTATGGGCATTCGATGGGAGGAAATATTGTGTTGAATTATGCCTTGCGGGCGGGGGATACACGAATCAAGGCGGTGGTTGCGACCGGGCCATGGATTCAATTGGCTTTTGAGCCGCCGGCGATCAAAGTTTGGTCTGGCCGGTTGATGCGGTATGTGCTTCCTACCTTGAGTTTGCCGACTGGATTGGATACCCGGTTATTATCTAGGGACGAGGAGGTGGTTCGGCGGTATGACGAGGATTCGTTGGTGCACGACCGGGTCAGTGCGGCGGCGGGGATTGCCTTGATGGAGGGGGCTAGTTGGTTGAATCGGTATTCGGGGGCAATTGCTTATCCGACCTTATTGATGCATGGTGGTGCCGATGGAATTACTGCTGCCGCAGCGACCTCTGCGTTTGCGTCCCGGCTTTCAGGCGATGTATTGTACAAAGAGTGGCCTGGTTTGTACCATGAAATTCATAATGAGCCAGAGCGAGGGGTGGTGTTGGAGTACCTTTGGACTTGGCTGGCAAACTGGGTGGATGCCTAGGGTTCCGTTTTGTTTTTTATTTACCATTTTCGGAGCGATCTTGTTAAAGAACTGAAAGCGTACGGTAGGTAATGGAAGATCCCCTAACATTTGTCGACATTATTTATTTTTTTAATATTGTTAAAAAGCAGGTATCGTCCTTCTTTTCCTATATATTTGAGGTAGTGAAAGCCAATAACCCATAAAAAAGTAAACAGCATGGATACGAACAAGAAACTATTATTGTTGAACGGAGTAGTATTGGCCTTTATTGGCGTCTTATTTTTATCTTCTTTTGGGGGGGAAGAACGCAGCGGGGCTGGTGTTTTATCTCCGGATCAGGTAATTCGTTCGATTGATTTGAACAGGACATTTGATTTTTGTGGGGAGCCTTTTCCGATGGACAACGAAGATGTTCGGCAGCGGTTGGATGCGGAGTTATTGAGAAATGTGTATTTGCATTCGGCGAGTATTATAGCGATCAAGCGAGCGAACGCCATTTTCCCGGTGATTGACCCGATTCTAAAGGAGGAGGGGGTTCCTTCTGACCTGAAGTATTTGGCAGTTGCGGAGAGCGTGTTATCGAATGCTGTTTCTCCGGCAGGTGCGAAAGGGGTATGGCAGTTTATGAAAGGGACTGCACTTGAATACGGGTTGGAGGTAAATGAGGAGGTAGATGAGCGGTATCACTTAGAGAAATCGACTCGTGCTGCTTGCAAGTATTTAAAGAATGTTCGGGCCAATTTAGGCTCGTGGGTATTAGCGGCGGCGGCGTACAATGCCGGGTATGGTCGGATCAAGCAAGATAAGGAGACCCAGCGTGCGACTGATTTTTTTGAGATGAATTTGGCGGCGGACGAGACGATGCGTTATCCATTTCGGATTGTTGCGATTAAGGATGTTATGCAGCAGCCTGAGCGATATGAGTATAACATTCCGAAAGATCATTTATATCCTGTTCCATCGAAGGGGAAATTAATTGAGGTCAACGGACCAGTAGCCAACTGGGGTGATTTTGCGCGGGAGCACAAGACCAACTATCGACAATTGAAGTTGATGAATCCTTGGTTGGTGGACAACAAGTTGACCAATAAAGACCGGAAGACCTATTGGGTGGCGGTTCCGGAATGATTGGATTAATTGGACGTTTAGGGAGTTGTTTGCCGCTTTCTTGGTTACAGCCAGGGAGGGGCGGTCCATTGTTTTTGCCTTTTTATCATTTAGTGAGCGATGAACCAGCTCCGCACATTCGGCATTTGTACCCGGTATGCAGTATTCAACGTTTTCGGGCTGATTTGGAGTGGGTGTTAAGGTATTACGAGCCAGTTGGACTCGAAGAGCTGGACAGAAAGGTAAAGAATGGGAAGCCGGTAGTTCATTTCAGTTTTGACGACGGATTGCGGCAGTGTGCGGAGGTTATTGCCCCTATTTTATGGGAAAAAGGGGTTCCAGCCACTTTTTTCATTAACCCTTCTTTCGTAGGGAATTGGGCCTTAATGTACCGGTATAAAGCCAGTTTGCTCGTAGATGCAGATCCATCGCGCCGGGAGGATTATTTATCGATCGGATATCGGGATCGAGGACGGTTGGAGGGGTTAGCTGAGCAAGTGGGAGTAGATTTTGAGTTATTTTTACGGGAGTATCAGCCTTACATGGGCTTGGAGCAGTTGGAGTACTTGGTGCGTCAAGGATTTCATTTGGGGGGGCACAGTATGGATCATCCGATGTATGGAGCGCTTGATTTGGAAGAGCAAGTTAGGCAGACCCTGGAGAGTGTGGATTGGGTTCGGTTGCGTTGGGGTCAGGCGCCTGCTTTTGCCTTTCCATTTACGGATGACGGGGTTTTGCCTACTTTTTTTGAGAAAATTCCAGCGGATTGGCGGACCTTTGGTACGGCAGGTTTCAAATTGGACGAGGTTGAGCGGCATTGGCAGCGTGTGCCGATGGAGCGGTACAGCGATCCAGTGGGACGGGTT
>CANHDG010000010.1 GCA_947459365.1 Saprospirales bacterium | reverse complement strand
TGGATTTTTTTCAGGTCTGGAGAAATGAGTGTGGTATATGCAGTGTTGAATCAGATTTTTACAGCGTTCCACCCAGAGCTGGCATTTGATTTTTTAGAGGGATATGCGCCGGTAGTCTTTTTAATGGCCATTGGCTATTTGCTTCATTTTTTACCTTCTTCAACAGAAAGATGGGCAGTTAAACAGCTTTCCGAATTTCCTTTGCCAGTGAAAGCTGCTTTGATTGTCCTTTTCGCAGCCCTGGTCATGCAAGTGAAATCTTCTGACGTCCAGCCGTTTATCTATTTTGATTTTTAGTTGGGAGTCCTAGTCTTGATAGGCGTGTTCTCCGTTAGGTATTTAGCAAAAGCCAACAAGGAGGGGCCTTTCCAATCCACCCGTATTGTTTTTTGTGCAGCCATTTCTTCTTCTTTTCCTTCAACTAATGCTGTGTTGATTTCCATCCGATTCCCAAATTCTATATCAGAAATGGAATCTCCCACTACCCAGGCGGCCTCTAAGCGTATTTCAGGGAAATCTTGCAGCGCTTTTTTACCCATTCCAACCGCTGGTTTTCGGCAATCTGCCCCTTCCTCTGACCGGTATGGACAGAAATAGATTCGGTCAATTCGCCCTCCTGCAGCTTCCACTTGTTCGAGCATCCACTGATGAATTTCATGAAGCTGATGGGTACTCATTAGGCCCTTTCCAATGCCTGCCTGATTGGTCACCACCACGATCGGGAAAAAGTGGGGGCTAAGAAGCGCAATTGCTTCCAAACTGCCTATGCAAAACCGAAAATCGTGCAGGCAGGAAACATAATCTCCTGGCAAGCGTTCATTGATAACGCCGTCCCTGTCTAAAAATAGCGCGGACTTACTATTCATCTACCTAGATTTCAATTTTTTGTGCAAAGTAACGTTCAATACGGCACAAGTAGTTAAATTTGTTTTTTTATACGATCATCATTTGTCGAATATGAATTTCAGAATGCATTGGGTTTTGGCGCTACTTCTTACTGTTTCCCCTTTTTTAGTGGACGCTCAGTCTGCTCGAACCGATTTTGAAAAGGCCGTCTCGGATTGGAACCAGTTGCGTTCTATGCGTTCAGCTGTAGGCGAGGTTGCTTCCTTCTCAAAGGGAAAAGAACAGGCCGATCAGGTGTACGAATCTACCATTCGCACGTTGGATCAACTTAATAAAGCCGATTCTTTACAACCATTCATACAACTGGTTCGCTGGAGTGCTGGCAGTGATTATGCGGTACTCTTGGACCAATTTGGGAAAAGAGAAGATGCCTTTCAGGTTCGCACCGCTCTGTTGGAGTCTTCCCAGCAACTTCTCAAGCAAGATTTTCCAATTGAGTACCAAGGGGATACTAAGTATTTTATTGTTCAACGATTTGATTTTGAGCAAGAAGTGAATCAGTTTATCGCTGAATTAGGATATGCTTATTATTCAAAAAACGATTTGCTCAATGCCCTGCCCTTGTTGAAGGAGGCGGATGAAATGGGAAAATTAGATCCCAAAATGGCTGCGCGTAACTCTATGATCTTGTTTAATTCCCTGCTTACGCAAAACCCTGCGCCAGACACTCATCTCTTGCGGGTCGCGCTTCAGCTTTTCCAGGATTGGAACTCGTTGGATCAAGCGGCTCGAGCAACGTTAAATCAAGGGGATAATTTGACAGAAAAATGCGTAGAGGTGATTGAACGTGCCTTAATGGAACACCCGGAATGGTCGGAGCAAGGTGCACTCTGGGCAAAATCATCCCGATTGTTGGCCACCGTAAATAAGGAAGATAAAAGTGTTGCCTTTGCCTCCCAAGCCATAAAAGCAGGGTACCAAGAACGGGAATTCTTGCTTTCTCTTTTTCCCATGGCTCTCCGGGTAGGGGATAATGCAACCGCCCGATTGGCAGTTGATCAACTAGCAAGTCAGTTATTACCTGACCAGTGTGACTTTCACCAAATGGTGGCAGTCAATTATCAGAAAATGGGGGAGGATGAGTTGTTTCGGCGTTATCAAAAACGAGCCGAAGCTTGTCAGCAACAAGCAAATAAAACGCAGCATCGCCAGGAACGAGAGGGCGGCCTTTACTTGGGCTCTTATGTTTTCCCCTGGTTTAGGACGGATTGGGGGGCAGTTGCTGGTATTCAGACTCGCAAGTGGTACCTCGAATTCTCTTACCAGGAGTTAAGTGACCGTCGGGATAAGTTATATGATATTCGGTTTAGAGGAGTGGATGGTTCTGCTGATCAAAAAGTGCGTTGGGACGGATACTATACCCATGTAGCGATCAACAGGACCAGTGGAAAGAAAGGGGCACGGACCTACTCAGGCCTGCTTTTTGGATATAACCAGCGCAATTACCAGCGGATGCTGGTGCAGACCATTCTGGATGAGACAGGTGTGGTGGTCAATACTTGGGGGCCGGAAGAATTTAGGCCGAAAGAAGAGCGCTACATACTTATGCTAAATTCCGGCGCCCATTTTAATGGCCGATTTCTTGCTTCCAATACGTATTTTAGTTTTGGAGGCGCCTGGAATCGCTTTGATAAGGGGTCTGGGAGCGCATTCGTCGAACGCTCTGAATATGAATACTTAGGCAACCCACTATTGAACGGCCGCAGAGCCAATCGATTTGCGTTGATGGCTCGAATTGGAATTACCATCGGTTTTCAAGTAGGGCCAAGAACATTTCAGCCTAAAAAATCAGAAACAAAAATACGGTACTAGAGAATTGAACTGCTTTCCTGGTCAGACCATGGAATCTTTTAAAACTTAAGGGATTCCATAGTAGTATTAAATTTTAAGGAATACAATAACTTACAATTTGTTCATAATCGGGTCGATCCCATGCCGATTGATGTATGAACGAGTTGATTATTTTGCCTTGGTGAAGCACAAATATGCCAGGCATTTGGAAACCATCTCCCATTTCTTCGCCTTGATAGGCAAAACCGTGGCCTTCAATTACCCCTGCTTGGAACCCACGGATCCAATTCATCAGCCCAAAGAGTTGCTGAGGGGTCCCCCTGCCTAGTCCAAAAGCAGCATAAATATTGCGCTCAGGATCGTCGATATACGTTACCGGCCAAAGCTTGTATTTTTTAAAAAATTGTTCTGCGATTTTAGTATCATTGGATAGATGTACCAAGACAATCCGTACATTTTTTTGCTCCAGGCGCTTTTTCAGTTTGGAAATATCTGAAATTGCTTCTCTGCAAAACGAGCAACCGAAGTGACGGAGAAACACCAGCAAGACTGGTTGCTTTTCCGCCACTTCCGACAAGGATTCTCCAGTTGAAGTGGGGATATTTTCCCAAAAACTGGTTTCTTTTTGCTCCGGTGTATTCATCTATAAAGAGGGAAGCTTTAAGACAAGTTCATTCCATCGAATGCGTCCATTACTTCTTTTACTGCAGCTGCAGAGTTGTTCAAAAGTTCAGTTTCGTCCTTTTTCAGTCGAAGTTTGATAATTTCTTGAACGCCTTTTTTGCCAAGCTTAACTGGAGCGCCCACAAAAATATCTTTGATTTTATACTGACCATTCAGGCGAACGCAGCAAGGATAGATCCGGTTTTCATCGCGCAAAATAGAGATCGCCATTTGAGCGGCGGCAGCGCCGGGTGCGTACCAGGCTGAAGTACCCATCAGGTTCACCAATTCTCCACCTCCAAACTTGGTGCGTTCGATGATAGCGTCCAGTTTTTCCTTTTTTACCAATTCGGTCACAGGAATGCCGCTTACAGTGGTGTAGCGAGGCAGTGGCACCATGGTGTCACCGTGTCCTCCCATCAACATGGCTTGAATATCTTTTGGAGAGCAGCCAATTTCCTCTGCCAAGAAGGCGCGGTAACGAGCAGTGTCCAATATACCCGCCATGCCGAATACCCGCTTATCATTGAGGCCAGAGGCTTTCCATGCAGCGTACGTCATAACGTCCAGTGGATTTGATACGACAATGATAATAGGATTTTTGGTGTACTTCAAGATATTCTGGGTTACACCCACCACAATCTTGGCATTGGTTGAAATTAAATCATCCCGGCTCATGCCTGGCTTCCTTGGAACGCCCGCGGTGATAATCACGATATCGGAGTTGGCAGTAAGTGCATAATCATCCCCTCCGGAAAGGCGCGTAGAATACCCATCTACCGGAGCTTGTTGCCAAATATCCAAGGCCTTGCCTTTCGCCAAGTTGCCATTAATATCTATCAAGACTACCTCTTTGCAAACATCGGCGTGCGCGAGCACATTTGCACAAGTCGCGCCAACGTTTCCGGCGCCCACTACAGTAACTTTACTCATTGGTTACAGGCTGCTATATTGTTGTTTAATTAAATGTTAGATAACGCCGCGAAGTTAGTACAAGAACCCTCAAAAAAAATGAATTTAACTTGCCTTTTTCGTCATTTTATTGTATTAAATTCCATTTTTGGCAAAATAGAATCAAATCAAAAAAAGGGCAGCTTCTTAATAGAACATTTTGTTGGAGCTGCCTACTCTTTTTCTTTTTATTTAAAACAATTAGCTCCTGAAACTCTGGTTTCCTAGGACTTGCTCCGTGCCACCTTCACCAAAAACAAGGCCAGTAAAGCGAAGCAAAAAGTGCCAAGTAACTGGTAGCCCCCAGCTCCTAACCATTGTTGCAATCCATGCTCCATACTAAGTCCTGCCAATGCCTTGGAACTGGCATCGGATGACTGTAAGAGTGCCACGATCACGCCGGCCAGCGCCCCGCCTGCAACCAAACCGGTAGCAAATAAGCTGCCCTTGCCTAATTCCTCGTCCTCTTTCTGCTCGCCTTTGCGATCCGAAATCCAATCCGTCAATCCTTTCAAAACTCCTCCGACCCAGATGGGAAGGGTGGTTCCGAGTGGAAGGTAAAGGCCTACTGCAAAGGATAAAGATTTGACACTACACAATTCTAGCGTAATCGCAATGAACAAACCTACTAAGACAAACTGCCAGTCTAGGTTAAAGGAAAGTAATCCTTTGATTAGCGTGGCCATTAATGTTGCCTGAGGAGCATCGTATTTATACCCTATGGCATGTTCTACCCCCATGTTTCTTAGTTCTTCCGTAGGGGTATCTAAAAATAAAACGGTAGCACCAATTACCATGGAGGAGACCAACACCCCGATAAACAAAGCTAATTGCTGGTATTTGGGAGTGGCTCCCACTAAATATCCGGTTTTCAAGTCTTGTGAGGTAGCACCTGCATTAGCAGCAGCAATACAGATCATACTTCCAACCACCAATGCCATGGGTTCATAAATTTTTCCCGTCCAACTAACACCGATAAAAACCAGCGCTGTTCCCATTATGGTTGCAATGGTCATACCAGAAATGGGGTTATTAGAGGAGCCAATGATTCCAACAATCCTGCTGGAAACCGTAACGAAAAAGAATCCAAACACGATTATCAATACCCCAATAAGTAGTTTCCCTAAAAAACTCTCCCCGGGTATTCCTGGTAAAATTGCCATTAAAATAATCAAGGCAAGGCTTCCAATGCCTACCACTTTTAAACTGAGCTCCTGGTCGGTTCGCAAGACGGTCGCACCCTGGTTTTGACGTTGAATTCCGCCAAGGCTTTCTTTAAAGGAGCCGATGATGGTCGGAATGGTCTTGATCAGGGTAATAAACCCCGCTCCAGCTACCGCACCAGCCCCTATTTGACGCACGTATGCGCGGTAAATGGCATCCGTTAAGTCCGCAAACTGGTGTGTTTCTGGATTCCATCCGTATCGGTATCCCGTAATGGCGCCAGTGCTTGGATCCAAAATTTGCAATAAATCCAGTTTTTGTAGTTGTTGGGCAATTAAATCTGGTTGAACCAGGGTCGCTAATAGTGGGATAAGTCCCATCCATGCTAATACCCCTCCTGCCACTAGTACACCGGCAATTCGTGGGCCTATGATATAGCCCACCCCTAAGTATTCCGGGGTGATTTCCCCACTTACTTTGGCTGCGGGGAGGTATTTACTTGCGTTAGAACTAACCCACGCTGGTGCTTCGGCGATTACTCGGAGCACCTTTTGAAGGAGGGCATACAAAAATGCAACACCCAGTCCCCAGAAGGCCGGTTTGGCAAAATCACCTCCTCGCTCACCAGCGATCAATACTTGCGCGCAAGCTGTTCCCTCTGGGTAGGGTAGTTGCTCATGTTCTTTGACGATGAGGGATTTGCGCAATGGAATCATCATCAAGACTCCGAGTACTCCCCCAAAAATGGCCAGCATTAAAATGGTCCAATAGTTAAAATAGCCTTTGCCTATTCCATCGCTCAAAAACAAAAAGGCGGGAAGCGTAAAAACTACTCCTGCGGCCACTGATTCTCCGGCAGAACCTGCAGTTTGGATAATGTTATTTTCTAAAATGGTGGTGCCCAAGTAGCGCCGCCCGATTGATATAGCTAACACCGCAATGGGGATGGAAGCTGAAACGGTTAGACCCGCCTTGAGTGCCAGGTAAACTGTGGCTGCACCAAATAAAATTCCAAATAAGGCACCCAATAAGATGGCACGAAGTGTGAACTCCTTCACCGATGTATCAGAAGGCAAAATATACGGTTTGAATTCAGGTTGAGACTGCGACATACGTTAGAATAGAGGTTGGTTAACAGCTGCAAACCTACTACTATTTTAACGCACTTTTTTCTTTAAAAAGGATTAATAATGGGTAAAGAACGCTCTTTTTAGAGTATTTTTTGATAAAAAAGGTCGCATCCAGTGTGACCTGTATTCCCCAATGGATGTTCCAAGGGCCTAAATCCACTTGCTTGGTAGAGTCGGTTAGCAGCGCTCATACTGCGCAAGGTTTCAATATAAAGTTGATGGAAACCAAATTCCTTTGCACGAGACTCCAGTAGCTCGATTAGTTGCCTGCCCAAACCTAATCCTCTAAGGGCTGGCTGAAAATACATTTTTTTTAGTTCAGCGATTTCCGCCGTGCCTCCCATTAATGGAGCGATTCCCCCACCTCCTAATACCTCTCCGTTTTTTTCTAGAACAAAGTACGCGGCCTTGGGGATGGCATACGCCTCAAACATTTGGTCTACCTCCGGATCCATGATGGAAAATCCTGATCCCACTGCTCCAAATTCGGTCATTACTGTTCGAATAATGGCGGCAACTAACGGGCTGTCCTCCTGTTGAATCGGGCGAATAGAATAATTCATCGCTTGATTACTTTAGCCTGCCCAATTACGCCATTGGCTGTTTGAATGCTCAAGAAATACATTCCAGCGGAAAGGATACTTGGTAATTCCAAGCGCAGCGGTTCCCCTTTCGCCTCCTGTTCCCAGGTTTGGTGAATCCGTCCAGTCCAATCCATGAGTTGAATTTGTAAGTCTGGTGCGACTAGGTTCTTTGGCAGAAATACCTGCAGGTAATCATTAGCCGGGTTGGGTGCTACTTTTAGTTGGAGGGAGGAGTTGGGAGCTTCTTCTGCGCTACTCAAAGGCAACTTGGAAAGGTAAACACAATAGTCCTCTACCTGACCGAACTCATATGTTTCGCAAGGAGCAGGAGCATTAGTGAAATTACTGGATTTGAATTTCATCAGAACGCGCATACGGGTAATGCCATTGCCTACAAAGAAGGGAGTCCTGAGGGTGTCGGTCACCGCTGTCTCTGAAGAGAAGAATGGGGTGAAGACCGCCTCAGCGGGGTCGTCAAAATCACCGTCCTGGTTGAAGTCGATGTAAATACGAAATAATTGCCGATAGCTCAGTCCCAGGAACGCTGGCTCAATGGTTGTCACCAATTGAACGCCGGGTTGTAAGACCAATAGTTGCTCTGTCGGCAGGTTTAAAAAGGGTTGGTAGCCTTGATGTCCGGAGGAGCTGTGTTCCCAGTTCCCAATCTTTACTCGTTCAATCCATTCCTCAGAAGCGCTTTGGGCGGCGGCTGGACAGTAAGGCTCATCGTAGCAAGCACCGCAGCCTTTTGTTTGGAATAAATGAGGCGTAGAATAGGCGCTCCAAACGGACCCGCATCGGATGCTTATTTCCACCTTATAATCCGTACAGGCCTGTAAGTCTTGTAGTTGTAAAACTGAGGCAGTAGTATCGGGACAAATAATCCAGTTAAAAGAGTTGACATCCCGGTAGCGTAAGCGGTACAACTGGGCAGCAGTTACGGGGTTCCAGCTGATTGTTGCTTCCGTTTCTGAAAGAGCGGAAGACCAAACGGTGTTGGGGGGGGCGCAACAGCCATCTGTTTGAAAACTAACGGGTGCAGACCATTGGCTTTCGGCACCAGCATCACAAGCAGCCCTAAGCGCATATTCATATTTAGTGCAGGGTTGAAGACCCGCCAATAAGTAACCGCTGGATACGTCTGGAATCAGATTCCAACTAGAATCGCCGACGCTTCTCCAGCGCAGTGTGACTTCTGAAAAATCAGTGGTCTCTACCCAATTGAGCAGCACTTGATTGGTGGAAGGTATGCTGGTGGTTAACCAGTAGGGAGGAGGGCAATGTTGGCATTGATCCTTGTAATAGGTGATCAAGTCCCCAACATGTAATCGGCCATTGGTTGCTACTAGATTTTGTAAAGAAAGGTTGGGTCTAGCACTTTCCAAAAGCAATTGTTTAGCTAAAAGTGCGCCCGTCCGTGGGTTTTCTTTGGCGAGTGCAATCAGGTTGTGGCAGGGAGCGCTGTAAAGCAAACCAATTGCTGCGGTTACCTGTGGCGCTGCGTAGGAGGTGCCGGATCGAAGAGATGTACCTGGAGCGGTGCTCACCAGGGTTAAGATATTTTGACCATAAGCGCCAAGATCTACCGAGGTGGTTCCCCAAGCTGATTCTGTCACTTTTTGATCGTTATGATCTATGTTGGTTACCGTTATTAGGTGTTCATTTGGGCAGGTGGTGGGGATATCACCCACTTCATCCACATTCCAGTTTCCATTTGCTACTGCTGCAATTGTCAAAACCCCCTCTTGTCCTAATTGCTCAATCATTTCACACCATAAAGGGTACTGGCTGGGTGTACCAAAGTTAATTCCAAAGGAGCAGTTAACTGCCACTAAAAAAGCGCCCTTGGCACCGTTACTCTGGTTGTACGCTTTTCTAGATTTGTAAACATATTCAAAAGCACCTAATATCTGTGCTTCAGTAGTCTGATTTCCACTTGTGCCAGCAATGAATTGAATTTTTGCATTCCAATTCAATCCAGAAATAAGGGTATTATTATTGCCTTTGGCTGCAATAAGGCTGCTGACCGCCGTACCATGGTTCGTAAACCCAATAGAAATATTGTCATTCTGATTATTCACATTCCAACCGCGGTAGTCATCAAAATAACCGTTGTTGTCATTATCTATTCCATCATTGGGTATTTCGTGTCGGTTAACCCATAAATTAGATGTTAAATCGGAACAGCTGGTACACAGGCCTCCATCAATTACGGCCATAACGATAGTATCCCCCGCAGGACTAATTCCCCCCGTCGTCTGATCCCAAGCTTGAAGCATCCCCAAGTCAGCGCCAGGCGCGCCACCTGATTGCCCGGTGTTGTGGAGGTGCCACTGTTGGCTAAATAAGGGGTCGTTGGGAAGCACCTGTAATTCGGAAGGGCAAGTATCTCGTAGAGTTACCAGATGATTTGACTGGCAGTATAATACACCTGGCTGCTCTTGAAGCCAGTTTTTCAAGGATTCTGTTGTTCCTGACTGGGGTTCATTTTGTATCAACCAAATATTGAGTGGTTGAGAAGTAACCTGCTGTAGTACTTCCCAGTGCCCAAAGAGGCTGGAGGGTTGTATTAAATAATCAGGATTTCTTCCCGTTTCGAGACAGAGCAACAGTTGACCAGACACAGTTCTATCTTGTGCCTGTCCCCAAGACAATCCCCCAACCAATCCTAGAATAAGTAACAATGCTCTTGCCATAAAAAGAAGCTGCTCCACTTGGTACTGCAACTCTCCTGCAAAAATAAGCCGCAGGAGGTAGGTGAAACCACCACTGAGTTAAAAAGGGATGGTTTTTCTCAAGGAATGACCATATTAGGCATTCTAACGCCTAGTTATTCAGCATTACGGGCATGACCAGCATCAAAATTTCCCGATCAGGGCTCTCCTCCACCGGGGTTAATATACCGGCACGGCTGGGGGTTGATAGATCCACAGAAACTTCATCGCTATCCAGAACGCCCAACATTTCTACCATAAACTTCGCATTAAAAGCGATTTTCATAGGATTTCCCTCGTAATTACAAGCCATTTGCTCGGTTGCCTCGTTGGAGAAATCAAGGTCTTGAGCAGAGATGGTCAAGCTTTTGTCGTTCATATCCAATACCACCTGATTGGTCGTTTTGTTGGCATAAATCGCGATTCGCTTGAGGGAGTTCTGTAAATCTGCGCGGTTGGCAGTCAACTTGTTTGGATTGTCAATTGGGATTACCGCATTATAGTCAGGGTAACGCGCGTCAATTAAACGGCATACCAAACGAGTTTGGCCAAATGCAAAAAAAGCATTGGTTTTGTCGAAACTGATCACCACTTGATCCGTTGCCGGCAATGCGTTTTTCAATAAGTTCAACGCTTTTTTAGGGATGATAAAGGAAGTAGCTACTTCACCAGCCAACTGATGCGTCGTGTATTTTACCAATTTGTGTGCATCTGTTGCCACCAAAATCAGCTTGTTAAAGTCTATTTGAAAATAGACCCCGGTCATTGCTGGACGTAAATCATCATTGGAAGTAGCAAATACCGTTTTCGCGATGCCCTCCAGAAGGTATTGACTATTAATTTTAACGGTATCCTCAGTGTCCGCCTCTGGTAAATTGGGATAATCGGCACCGTTTTCACCTGCTAGTCGGTATTTACCGTAAGAAGAGGTGATTTCTACCCCAAAATTATCCGCATTGACCAAAAAGGTTACGGGTTGTTGAGGAAGAGCTTTCAGTGTTTCCAATAATATTTTAGCCGGGATGGCGACTGTGAAGTCCTCATCAGCTTGGACATCCATGTGCGTAGTAATACTGGTCTCCGAATCGCTGGCAGAGATGGTCAGCTTATTTTGTTCAACCGTGAACAAGAAATCTTCCAATATGGGCAATACAGGATTGGATCCTAGTGCACCGGAGGCTACTTGCAAATGCTTTAAAAGATCAGTAGAGGAAACGCTGAATTTCATTACGTTGAACGAATTTATCTGAAAAGTATTTTTCAGTCGCAAATGTAGGACATTTGACCTTGTTTTTTTAACTAAATAACCAACATTATGTGGAAAATATCCAGTGAACGTATCTTTGCGCGACAATGACCATTAATCGAAGTACCGCTCCCGCTATTCAGCCGGTAAAAGCCCCTGAAATACCAAAATACCGAACGTTGCAGTTGAGCAACGGCTTGTCCATTTGCATTCTGGACTGTCCCGAATACGATATCCTAAAGCTGGAAGTAGCTTTTCATGCCGGCCGGCCAGAAGAAAAGCAAAAACTAACCGCCTTGATGACCCCCAAATTAATGTTGGAGGGGGCTGCCGGTCGGACAGGCGCTAGTCTGGCAGAGGAACTTGACTTTGCTGGTGCTACTATTTCTTCCTGGAGTTGGTTGGATGCAACAGGATTTGTGGTGACTGGGCTTTCAAAGTACGCCTCCAATATTCTGCCAATTGTCGCTGATATCTTGCTTCGACCGGATTTTCCTGAAAAGGAACTTCGGACCCTCGTACAAAACCATTTGCAAGAGCTTCAGGTAGAATTGGATAAGGTGGAGGTGCTATCTTACCGCATCTTGACGGAGCATTTATACGGATCTGGGCATCCTCTTGGCTACAATTCAACGTCGGAAGATTACCAAGCTTTA
Organism: Saprospirales bacterium; assembly: GCA_947459365.1. Lineage (GTDB taxonomy): Bacteria > Bacteroidota > Bacteroidia > Chitinophagales > Saprospiraceae > M3007. The sequence continues at coordinate 14,978 of CANHDG010000010.1, read as the reverse complement.
ACCAGAGCTTCTATCCAAGCGTATTTTGAGGACCATCTATCCCTTGAAAAGGCATTTATTATTGTTTCTGGTAATATAGATGCTTCCGTTGAGCATTCGCTGGAACAGAGTTTCGGCACAGTTTCACTACCTAAACGCAAGGCGTCCCTGCATCGATCTGCTCCAACTCCCAGTCCATTTTTTCCAAAAGGGAAAAAAAATACGTTGCTGGTGGAACATGGGAGCGGAGAGCAAGCCTCTGTTAAAATGGGTTGCTTGTTGTTTAATCGGAGCCACCCGGATTTTTATGAAATGTTAATTGTGAACACCATTTTTGGTGGATATTTTGGATCTAGGTTAATGATGAACTTACGAGAGCAAAAAGGATATACCTACAATATCTACTCCGCAATTGATACCTACTATGCTTCTGGTTTTTTTTACATCTCTACCGAGGTGAACCGTGAAAAAACAACAGCCACCATACGTGCCATTCGACTTGAAATGAAAAAAATACGGGAAAAACCGGTTGAACTAGAGGAATTAGAGATGGTGAAAAATTACATGGCTGGTGCACTACTTTCAAGCTTAGATGGCCCTTTGAATAAATCGGTTTCCTTGCGTACAATCCTGTTTGAAGGGATGGGAAAAGAAGGGATCGATCGCCAGCTGTCCGCACTCAAAACCATCAATCCAGAACGCATAATGGAACTATCCAATTTATACCTCCGCCCGGAACTGTTTTTTACAGTCGTAGTGCGCCCAACTTCCATCGTAACTTAGATCACCTAATATGGCATCCTTTTGTTTGCAACTTTGCAGCAAATAAATGAACTAATGCGATTCTTACTTTTTACGCTCCCTGTTTTATTCTTAAGTGCCTGCTCTATCCTCCCTAAGAAACCAGCTACTGTTCCGCTCAGTAACTTGGAACGGCTACGTCAAGGGAATAAACGGTTTGCAGATCATAAAATGCGTCACCCCGGTCAAACGGTGGACCGGGTTCGCCAAACTGCTCATGGCCAAAATCCATTTGCGGTGGTGATCACCTGTGCGGATTCTCGCTTGTCACCAGAAATAATTTTTGATGAAGGAATCGGTGATTTATTTGTCATTCGGAATGCAGGGAATATCGTGGAGGAGGAGGATGTGTTGGCGTCTATTGAGTATGCGTTGCTTCACTTAAAGGTCAAAACTGTTTTGCTCTTGGGTCATGAGCATTGTGGGGCAATCGAGGCTGCTGCCAACGGATCGGACCCCCAGCATCCCGAGCCTGCCCACATTTCCCACTTGGTAGAACGGATACGGGAGGAACCGGAGACTCAGGCTGCACTGAGAAGCGGTGCAACAGGAGAACAGCTCGTTCATAAATGTGTAGTGTCCAATATCACACACGGGATGCGGGTCTTGGAGCACCACCTTGCTTCGTTGCAGCAACAACATCCCGAGCTCTATGTGGAACTTTATGGTGGTATTTACCACCTGCACAGCGGTCAAGTGCGGTTTATCGAATCCTTACTTCCCAAAGCTTAAACCAAGTTTATCGAGTATCTCTTTAAACTCTAAGTCAAGGGGGGCTTGGAGGAGGAGGGGAACACCGCCCTCCGGATGAGGTATAGTAAGTTCCAGAGCATGCAACATCAAACGGCCAGGCCAGCCTTTTTCTTTGAACCACCTTCCAAATTTCACGTCACCGTGCCGACTATCATTGATAATTGGGTGTCGGAGATGGGAAAGGTGTTTTCTAATTTGTTGTCTTCTGCCTGTTTGCGGAGTCACCTCAAGTAGGGAGAATCGGGCGGTGGGGTAACGAAGGCCAATCGCCCAAGGTTGCTCTACCTGATCGAGTGTTTTATAATGCGTAATGGCTTCTTGGGCACTTTTTTTTCCTGTTTCAGGATCTGCTAATGGGTAGTCAATGGTTCCTTGTTCTGGTTTAGGATACCCTCTTACGGCTGCCAAGTATTTTTTTTCCCATTTAAAATCCATTAACTGTTCGCCCAACCAGCTGGCGGTGTCTGAATTTTTGGCGAAGACCAACACGCCAGATGTGGCTCTATCAAGACGGTGCGCTGGAAATAAATGGGCGCCACCTAACTGATCTCTCAGCAATTGCAGTACGAATATGGTATCCTCACTGAGGCGGGTTCGATGGACAAGAATACCGGGCGGCTTATTGATAGCCACCAGGTATTCATCCTCGTATAACAATTCGAAAGGGCTCATTTTCGATTGGAATCTTGTTTAGCAAAAACCTTTCTCAAGAGATCACTGGTTCGGGCTAGTTTATTCCGGCGGATATTTTTTTCTTCTTCCTCCATCTGAGCATATAGACCTTTTAATGCCTCCCGGGTGATGTAATCGTCCAGGTCATTGTTGACTTTAGTGATGAACGGAATTTTATTATAAGTGTCTGCCGCTTTTTTCCAGAGTTCATTGGCCCCTACTTTGTCCAGTGATCGAACGATTACTGGGTTAAACTTATCGTAAAGTGGTTGTTGAGTGGTGCGCTGAAGGTAGTCGGTCGCTGCGTTATCTGCTCCCATCAACAGGTTCGTTACATCCTTGAATGTGAGCGCTTTTATGGCGCTTACGAAGATGGGGGTAGCTTCTTTCGCCGCTTCTTCTGCTCCACGGTTTATTTTTTCCAATAGATTTTCCTCTAATTTTTCGAATCCAGGAATTGCCTTCAGGCGGTCTGTCACTTGCCTTGCTTCGGCGGGCAGCAGGATTTTATAAGTAGAGCGGTAGTAGCCGTCGCGGGCAGACAACCGTTCTACCCCTTTGGTAATCCCTTTATCCAGGGCCTCCTTAAGTCCTCTGCCTATTTCATCTGCGGTGGGCTCAAGTAATACTTCTTTGGCGATTCCCGCCAAAGTATCGCAAGAGCTAAAATAAAATGGGGCGCTGAGCACAAGTGCGATTACCAATAATCTCTTTTTCATAAAGAATAACTTAACTTTTTTTTGCATCAAATCGTTACTTTTGTGCCAATAATGTGGATAGATCTTGTTTTTATTGCGGTTTCGCTGTATGGTTTTTGGCAAGGCTGGAACCAGGGAATTATTGGTACCCTACTCAACCTAGCGGTCTATGCTTTCGGGATTTTAATCGCCTTTAAAATGGCCCCCGTCACCAGTGTGGTGCTTAGCCAGTTGCTGGATTCTAGCCATCCGATGGTGTTTATTGGAGGTTTTGCACTTAATTTATTGGTTATTTATTTAGTTGTGAAATTGGCAACGAACCAATTGGAGGAGTTGTTAAGCAGGGCCTATTTAGGTGCCATCAACAGGCTAATTGGTGGTTTTATGGTAGCCACCTTTTATGTATTGTTATTTAGTGTGTTGATTTGGTTTTTAAACCAGGCAAATGGAATTAGTCAAGCTACCATTCGAGAGGCCAAATCCTACCCATTATTGGAGCCTATGCCGGGAGCCGCTAAGAAAGTAGCGGTTCGCTTCCAGCCCTTGGTAGCGGATGCATGGGCTGATTTTAACAAATGGTTGGACAAAGCCCAAGAATATGGCAATGAAAAAACACAAGGGAAGGGGAGGATTTACGAGTTGCCAGAACCCGACCAAGAGGGAGAATTGTTTGAACGGACTCCCAAGAAATCGGGCAAATCGGGTCCTGACAAGAGTAATCCAATAGAGCCCGATTAACGTCGGTACTTCGAACTGCCTTTTGCTGGGTATTTGATTCCATAAGCCCTGGCTTTTGGCACCAAGGCTTTTAGGTCTTCGCTTCTTTTTTTAGGGTCTGGGTGAGTACTCAAGAAGGCAGGCGGTCTGCTGCCACCACCTTGTTGGTTCATTCGCTGCCAAAAAGGAGCAGCTTCATTTGGGTTATAGCCTGCCATGGCGGTCAAGTACAAGCCTATTTCGTCTGCTTCTGATTCATGCTTTCGGCTAAAAGGCAAAAGAACACCAACCTGGGTAGCTGCACCAGCAGCGGACATGAGCATGGCGCGGGTCTCTTGTGGTTTGCTCTGCAGGGCCACATCTAAAGCGGTAAGACCTAACTGCGCGATTAAACCTTGGCTCATTCGTTCATTTCCATGGTTGGCCAGCGCGTGTGCTACCTCATGGCCCATGACAACCGCCAAAGCGTCTTCGTTTTTCGTGACGTTGAGGATACCAGTGTACACCACTACCTTTCCACCCGGCATACAAAATGCGTTAATTTCTGGGCTTTCTACTACATTAAATTCCCAGGCATAGCCTTTAAGCTCTTTCTCCATCCCTTTTTGTTGGTAATACGTCTCAGCCGCAAGTTTGATGTCATTTCCGACTCGTTTGACCAGATCTACTTGTGCACCACTTTTTAACGTTTTATTTTGTGAGAGAAAGGAGTTGTACTCAGCAAAACTCATTTGATTGAGTTGACTGTTTGGGATTAGGGTCATTGATTTACGACCAGTAAAGGCGGTTTTGGAGCAGGCAGCAACCAGTAATACCAAGCCTAATCCAACTAATTTTTTGTTGATTTTCATAATCCGATCATTTTTTTGATTCTAGCGCTAAAGTAGGGTCTATGTTATTTTATAGCTACCTAATTAACCATAAATTTAGAAAAATATTGGTTACCTAGTTAGAAAAAGAAAAAACCCGTTCGACCTTTCGTCGAAACGGGTTGTTTTACCCTAAGACCTATTATTATTTCTATTTGCTTTCGAATGGGGGGGGTATGGATTAGTTTGTAAAGATAAATCGATTATGGAGCGGATTAAAAAAAGCCTAAAACGAGGTAAAGGATTAAAAGAATCGGTTTTTGGCTAATTTCTTTAATTATTTACTAGCCTAGTGATGGTATGGATTAAAAAAGTAAAATCGGTTTTTGAAACTGAACAGACTGTTACCAATACCGTGCCAAATTTCGTTCAAGGTATTAAAATGGTTGTTTGCCTGTAAAAAAAGATATTTTCGTCGACCTGCTACGTTCCAGACTTCCGCCTTTTTAAGTTGTTCACCACTGCGTGAAAGTTGTTTGGGGGCAAAAAAAAACGTTAATCAGAAGGGGAGTGTTCCTTTTGGGACACAACCAATTAAATAAAGGATCTATCAGTCCCTTTTATCCCGTTTAATTCCCTTTCTTGAAATGTACTTTTGAATGTGCATACCAAAAATAAGCGTACCTTTGCGCCCCTAACTTATTCAAATCATTTATTCAATTATCTGATCATTTACTATGGTTATTGGTGTTCCAAAAGAGATAAAAAGCAATGAAAACCGTGTAGCCCTCACTCCGGGTGGGGCAATGGAGCTGATAAAGCGTGGTCATACAGTATACGTTCAGAGTACGGCTGGAGTAGGAAGCGGTTTTGAGGATGCTGACTACACCGAAGCGGGTGCTGTAATTTTACCCACCGCTGACGAGGTTTGGGATATTGCCCAAATGATTATGAAAGTAAAGGAGCCGATTGCAGAGGAATATGGACGTTGCAAAAAGGATCAGTTGATTTTCACTTATTTCCACTTTGCCAGCAGCGAGGAACTCACCCATGCGATGATTAAAAGTGGAGCCGTTTGCTTGGCTTATGAAACGGTTGAAACCAAAGACCGCCAGTTACCGCTCTTGATTCCAATGTCTGAGGTGGCGGGTCGAATGGCTATCCAGCAAGGGGCCAAATTCCTGGAAAAGCCTGTTAAAGGTCGCGGGGTATTGTTAGGAGGGGTTCCAGGAGTGCCTCCCGGTAAGGTATTGGTATTGGGTGGTGGAATCGTTGGAACGCAGGCGGCCAAAATGGCTGCAGGTCTTGGTGCACAAGTAACCTTAATGGATGTGTCCTTAAATCGCTTGCGGTACCTCAGCGATGTGATGCCTAGCAACGTGATTACCATGTTCTCGAGCGAATACAATATCCGCAAGCTGATCGCCGACCATGACTTGATCGTAGGGGCGGTATTGATTCCAGGGGCAAAAGCTCCCAAATTAATCACCCGCGATATGCTGAAACTAATGCGCCCAGGTACCGTATTGGTGGATGTAGCAGTAGACCAAGGCGGTTGTTTTGAAACCACCAAGGCGACTACGCACGCAGATCCTACTTATATCATTGACGATGTGGTACACTACTGCGTGGCTAATATGCCAGGTGCAGTTCCATTTACCTCCACTGTAGCACTGACCAATGCCACGCTTCCCTACGCACTACAGCTTGCTGGAAAGGGTTGGAAAAAAGCTTGCCAAGAAAACACCGAGCTCAAACTTGGTTTGAATGTAGTAGGAGGCAAAGTGGTTTACCAAGGGGTTGCGGATGCCTTTGGCTTGGAAATGACCGACGTAGAATCTGTATTGTAGGCAAAAAAAAAGCGCGTGACTTTTCACGCGCCCTCGAATGCAATTCGAAACAATACTTACACACTTGCTTTAACAAAAGCTAAAACTGTGCCAAGTTTTTAAAATCGGGGTTCAACGAAAAAGTTTTTTTCAGAAATGGATAAAACTCCCTTTTCGTTGGCCAGATCGAATAGCTTCGTGACTGCTTTCCTTCCAATTTCTCCTAAGTCGAGGGAGAATTGATTGACATAAAGGGCTATGTGCGCTTGCATGACCTGGTCTTCCATGGCCTGGGCATGCAAGCGGATATAGGGCATTACGTTCTCAGGTTGTTGGTAAGCAAACTCAATGCTTTTGCGCACCACCCGATCAACTTTCTGCTGAAGCTCTTTCGGAAGGGTTTTTCTGACCACAATTCCACCGAGGGGGATGGGTAATTGGGTGGTCTCCTCCCAGTACTCTCCTAGGTCCATCAGTTTAACCAGCCCTTTTTGTTCGTACGTAAAGCGGTTTTCATGAATGATAAGGCCTGCATCGCAGCTATCATTCAAGACAGCTTCTTCAATGGAGGAAAAAAGGGTTTCCACGCGGTTGTTCGCTTTGGGGAACGCAAGTCCCAGAAGAAAATTGGCAGTGGTCATTTTTCCTGGAATGGCGATTCGAGCCGCTTCTATTTCCGAGGTGCTCATGGGTCTTTTGGCCACTAATAGCGGGCCACAATTATTTCCAAGTGCACTGCCTGCATTCAACAGTTGATAACGTTGGGTTAAATGAGCAAATGCATGGTAACTCAATTTTGTAATATCCAAAGTCCCAGCAAAAGCTCGTTGATTGAGTGCTTCCACATCCTCCATGACCACCTCAAAGGAAAATCCTTCTGTGTCAATCAACCCATGTACCAAGGCTCCAAAAATAAAGGTGTCGTTGGGGCAAGGAGAAAATCCAATACTTAGTTTCATTTTATTGATCTATTTCACCAGCTATGATGCAGCCAGCCATTCTATACGAAGATAATCACTTATTGGTTTTAAACAAACCAGCTGGCTGGTTAGTTCAAGGGGATAAAACAGGTGACTTTACCTTGACCGATTGGGGAAAGGCCTACTTGAAGGAGAAATACCAAAAGCCAGGTTCCGTTTTCCTGCATCCCGTCCATCGGATTGATCGTCCTGTAAGCGGAGCGGTGTTGTTCGCCCGAACGGATAAAGCCCTCAGTCGCTTAATGCGCGCTTTCAAACAGCGCGAAGTGCAAAAAACGTACTTCGCTCTAAGCCTTTTCTCTCCAGCTTCTAAAGAGGGTCGTCTTCTTCACTGGTTGGAGAAACAGGAAAAAAACAACAAGGTGCGGGTCTATCACTTTGCGCACCCAGCAGCTAAAGAGAGCATCCTAGACTATCGAGTGTTCGGGGAATCTGGACCTTTAACCATCCTAGAAGTTCATCCCATTACGGGACGCCCCCATCAAATTCGTGCACAGCTGGCTGCTATGGGATGTCCTATCGTGGGCGACCTAAAATACGGCGACCTTCAACCGCTAGTGGATGCCTCTATCGGTTTGCACTGCCGATCTATGACCTTTCAGCACCCAGTCCAATCCTTTCTTTTGGAGGTGGGAGCTCCGTATCCACCGCTCTCCATCTGGGACGCAGTCCGATGATTCTTGAATCAACCTTCCCCTGCTTTTTATCGGATTAAAGTAACATCGCCAACCAGGACGCGCTCTTCCGTTTCCCCGGCACGGTTGACTACTTTCATTTGAATTAAGTAGGTATATACCCCAGGTTCTTGCCATTGCCCACGGGCCTTTCCGTCCCAACCTCTAATCAATTCGTTGGTTAAATATAGCAAACTGCCCCAGCGATCAAACACTTGTAGTTGGTAATCGAGTACGGTCAAATCGGTGTGGGGGAAAAAAGTGGCGTTCTCCCATGGTCCTCCAGCATGGAAAATCGTGGGTACAAAAATGTCTCCCGCGGCTCGAAGAGTAAGCGTTAGGCGAGCGGTGTCCGAACAGCCATCAGTACTAGTCACTTGAAGTTGGTAGGTTGTCTCTACAAGGGGGGTTGCCACCGGCGTCAAACAATCCACACAACTTAACCCTGTTGAGGGAGTCCACAACAGGTTATCCAGGGCATTGGCCGGTACGTTGAGAATAGGTTGTAAAAGGGTGCTCTCGCCCAGTTCAAGGTTTATGACCGATGGAAGCTGTATCGAAACCGTCGCAATGGAGGGCAGGGTAATCAAAGTGCTGTCCTCACAACCAGTACTTGATTGGGCGATCAGCTGATAATTACCCGCCGGTAGATCCCGAAAAATGGAATCAGCGATGAAGGTGTCTCCTCCATCAATTGAATATCGGAAGCTTCCGTCTCCCCCTTCAAAAAGCAGGGTCCCCAAAGGCTGTAGACAGGTTGGTAGGACTGCCTTCGGTTGCGGGAACAACAGTTGAACTCCTCTAACCAGCACGGTGTCAAAGCTCGAGCATCCATTTGTTGGATTTGTAACATTTAGAACATAAGTGCCCTCCACGGCAGCGACCGTGATTGTACTGGTAAGTCCTCCTGAGAGGATTTGTCCACTTAAGGCCTGCCACTCAAATATAGGGGAACCGATGTCACTGGATCCAGCTAGGGTTAGAAAATCAGTGTCACAAGAAAAGGATTGATTAGGCCCTGCTTCCGCGACTGGGGTTACTCGGTCTTCCATTATTACCAATTCACTTATGGCAAAACATCCATTAATTGGATTGGAAACCCTAAGCTCATAGGTCCCAGGGGCATTCACCAAGGGACTTTCCGTGTTGGCTCCAGAAACGATTCCAGGGCCACTCCAATTATAGTTCATACCGATAGAACTTCCGTTGCTGTTTAAGTTGATTTGAGTTTGAACACAAGTTAGGAATCCTGGTGCATTTGCCTGGGCTATCGGTGGGCTGCGATCCTCCACAACTTCAACTTGTGCCTGGTTGCTGCATCCATTGGATGGTTCGGTCACCACTAACTGGTAGATTCCAGGTAGATTCACCGAAGGCGTCAAACTACTTGCACCCGATACTATTCCTGGACCGGTCCAACTGTAATTGACTCCGACGCTGCTTCCAATGCCCGAAAGGTCTACGGTGGATTGCTGACAATTGAGTATTTCATTCGCCACGGCCACGGCAGCAGGCAGCTGGAAATCACCAGTCACCTCAATACTTTGTGTGGCGGCACATCCATTTGAAGCGTTTGTCGTGGTTAGGAAGTACGTGCCCGGCAGATTTAGGGTAACCTCATTACTGGTTGCTCCTCCAATGATCCCTGGTCCCATCCAGGTATACAGATTATTAGGTGTGTTGGGGCTTGCTTGAAGCGTTGCTATTGGGGAAAGGCAATTGAGTGTACCAATTGGAAGAATAGAAAACAAAGGCTCCTCAATATTTTGGTCGATGTTGATGGTTGCATCAGCTGTACACCCATTGAGAGGATTCACCAACTCCAAACTATACCAGCCTGGAGCATTCACCACTGCGATCATGGAATTGCCACCATTAATAATCCCAGGCCCCGTCCAGTAGTATTCCATCCCTTGGGTGCTTGCGCTGGCATCTAGACTAATCTGAGTTTGAGTACAAGTTAAAAGGCTGGTGGGAGGCACAATACTGACCAGAGGTGGGGTGCGATCTTCCAAAATCAACACTGTTGCACTATCACTGCAATTATTCTGCGTATTAATTAGGGTTAAGGTATAAAGTCCTGGCTGGTCGATCTCGGCAGTAGTCAATCCAGGATCAGAAAGGAGACCTGGTCCTGTCCAGTTGTATTGAAATGAAGAACCTGCACTACTTCCTGTTGAAGTTAGAATGAGGGTGTTTTGTGCGCAGATTAAGGGGCCAGGATCATTAATCACCACGGTCGGGACGTTGGAATCGTTATTGACTACCACTTGGGCGGTGGCCGTACAGCCATTCAAGGTGTCCGTCACTATTAACCAATAAGTACCGGGTTCGGTGACGGTGGGCATTAGGGTAGTAGCTCCCTGCTGAATTTGGCCATCCTGGGTGCTCCACTGGTATTGAAAGGGGCCACCACTGCTGGAAAGCGTTCCATCTAACTGTGCGGAGGATTGACCACAGGATAATACCAGGGTGGGTCCTGCATTTGCAATTGGAAGGGTGGTGGATTGTTGCACTATCACGGTATACTGGTTGGTGCAACTATTTCCTGTGTCTGTAATAACAAGTGTGTACGTCCCTGCACTACCAGCTAGTATGGAGGAGCTAGAGGCTCCTGATAGAATGCCTACTCCCGTTCCAATATAGCTCCATTGATAACTTAGTGTCGTTTGAAAACTTGCCACAATGGCCGTACTGCTTTGGGTACAAGTCAATGGGTCGGGTGTACTTAAGGAGAGGACTGGAACATCCGTGGATTGCTCAACAAGAACAGTATCGGTGGCAATACACCCCGTCAAGCTGTCTGTTGCAGTGAGCACAAGTTGTGATGGTTGATTGACTACTGTTTGGAGCCCAAGGTCTCCGTTGCTCCATTGATAACTAACCTGCTGTAGTGGCCCGACTGCCGAAATCAAAATAGAGCTCACCGTGCAAGTTAATAAGGTGTCCCTACCAGCATCGACCATCGGAGGAAGTTTATTTTCCAAAACAACTAAACTGTCCACTCCACTACAACCGTTTAATGTATCAATTAGGGTTAATACGTAGGTGCCTGGGGCATTCACCAACGGTTGAAAACTGTTTTCTCCCAGGAGAATACCAGACCCAGGACTTCCGGAAGGGGCACTAAAATACCAAAAAGGCACCGAATTTGGAGTTGATTGTGCGGATAAAACAGCCTCGGTCTGAATGCATGTAAGGGTGCTGACGGGAAGAAATAAAATATCAGGAGGTAGTGTGTCGGCTGTTACCTCCACTGAGTAAGAGGTGAAACACCCACTAAGGCTGTCTCCCGCTAAAAGCAAATAGGTTCCCGCTGATGTTACCCACGGGGAGAGGGCGGTCCCTCCAGAGGAAATAGCACCATTTGTGGTCGTCCAACTGTACTTTGGGAAATTTACAGACTGGGGTGTTCCAACTATATGTAGGGAATCCACCAAGCAATTTAAGACCAGTGTGCTATCGAATTGGAGAATCGGAACGCTGTAATTCCCTTGAATTTGTACGCTCGAACTGGCGGTACAACCAGATTGTTGATTCGTAATGAGCAACTGGTATGTTCCGGAGGTATCGATTTGGACGGAAGTGCCCTCTAAAGAGCTAAGGATGTTGCCATTAGTACTGCTCCAGGCATAGCTATAGGTGGGTCCAAAACTGCTCCCCGTGCTGTTCAGTGTCATGGTAGTATCTGAACAGCTTAGTTGACCTTGTGTGGTGATTTGGACGATCGGGGCGACCCCGCTTTGGAACACGATGGCCGTATCCACTGAGGTGCAGCCACTGATGTCGTTCGTAACGAGTAAGGTGTAAATGCCGGAGGCATTTACCGTACAGTTGTTCAGTGTGTTGGCCCCAGAAACAATCCCCGGTCCGGTCCAATTATACAAAAAAGCGGGTCCTGTGGAACTTCCCGAACCACTGAGCAAAACGGTGCCGGGTCCTTGACAGGGTAGGGTAGCGTTAGCAGTGGCCACTGCGTTGGCGGGTGCTAGGTTTTGATTCACTGTGACACTTGCAGTGGAAGTGCAGCTCCCAATTTGATGTGTCACTGTCAAAGTATAAGTACCCGGAGCGTTCACCTCCGGTTGGGGCGTGTTTGCTCCACTGAGGATTCCGGTACTGGGCGACCAGGCATAAGTAATGTTTGGACCAGCACTCGAGGCGGAACCATCAATGGTAACGGAATTCACCTGACAATTCAATTCCTCCAGGACAATGGCTTCAGCCATCACGGTGAAGGGATCAGGTAAGACATTTATACTGGCTACATCCGAGCAAATTTCTGAACCCGTACTAAGGCTTACTGTGAGGGTATAGGTTCCGGGCTCGTTCACGGTTGGGGTGGGCGTATTGCCTCCTGAAAGAATACCTGGACCATCCCACTCATACGTAATGCCTGGCCCTGAACTTGAGCCACTGCCATTCAGCGTAATCCCGGTCTGGAATGCGGTGCAAGGTAATAGGATGGAGGGCTGTAGCACAGCATTCACGTTTGCGACCTCTACTTTTACTTGGTCACTTACTGTGCAAGCCTTGCTCATAAATAAATCATCCAATGCAAAATCATTTCCAAATAAACCATTACCAGTGCCAGATACATCATAAACGCAAACGGTAGCCGAGCTGGAAGTCCCGGAAAACCAATTGGCAGTAAAATTCTGCCAATCACAGCCATTAGCCGAAAGGTAGGCGGGTGTACCAATAAGCGTTCCATTCACTGAAAACTGGAGTGCTGGTGGTGTAATTGGAGATACCAATGCCCAAGCTTCCAAGAAGTACCAGCTATTGGGCATGACTGGAACGGTTTGGCACCAAACTTGCGTGTTGGCATTTCCATTTCCATTCACCAGCATTAAATTGCCCAATCCGTTGCCAAAAGTATGGTCATCACACGGAGGAAAGTTATTAACTACCAGTTCAGGAGAAGTGGTCAAAATATAAGTTCCTGGCGTAATCGGGGTTGCACTGTACGAGTACCCAGTACTGTATCCACTGGTGCCTGACTCAAATCCAGGATTGGTGAACAAATTGGGCGCAGAGGGATCAAAGGCGGCAGCTGTAAGGGTGTATGTTGCCGTTCCAGTCACAGTAACAGAAGGAGTTAAGCTATTTGGGTCGCCCAGTCCAGTCAGGGGGCTCCACCGAAAATCAAGGTAATTTCCGGAAATTACCCCGTCTAAACTGGTGCTTCCCCCAGAATTGCATACCACCTTGTCGGGGCCTGCACTGACCGTGATGGGACATTGTCCTTGAAGGCTGGCCTTACACAAGAGTAGGGCCCAGCATAATGTTATACCAACGAGGGTTTTTCGAAATACCATGTTTTAGTAACTATTTGTTCGGGCAAATATAGTTAAGTTATTCACAGATAGTTTATCGTCCACTCAAAACCTACTTGCCAGATAATAAAAAAATGCTATTTCATCGAATAAAAAATGCAAAAAAATCAAAATTTTGACTAGAAATTTGCTAAAACGGAAAATGGCCGTACTTTTGGCACAGTATAACACCTGTTTTTACCAAAGAGTATGTCCCAGCTGAATCTCAATCTTGTGAACAGCGCTCCTTCCGATTCACCTGTTATTAACCTAATTCGAGAATTGGTCCTACTAAAGTATAGAATTAGTCAACTTTCGTCGGAATCCAATGAAAGTGAGTCAATTACAGCGGAATTAAAGGAACGCCTCTCCCACTTGGAATTGGAGTATGACTCCCACCGGACGGTCATCAATTCCAATGATCTGCATTTTTTTAATCAAGCAATTGAAAAAAGCAAAGACTTGATAAAATCAGAATACCAAATTCCAGTTCTATCCAGCCTTTTTCCCAATTCTGCTTATCGAACTACCAAACGCAGGCTAGAGGACCAATTGTACATCAAAACGAGGTTTCAGTCCCTCCCTTCCCTCGAGGAGTTGATGCAAATGGAGTCCTTTATTGTAGAGGTGTTTCGCTAATCGCTTTTTGGTTGGAAACAGGCATCTGTAAGATCGCTCTCGCTGCCCGCTCGGAGGCTCCAGATTCCCCAAGTAATGCCCGGATCCGCTGGTAAGCAGTTTTTACCTCCTCCCCCCGTCTCGGCTCTAGCACTTTGCGAAGCGCAGCCTCAAGCCTGTCTACCGTGAAGTCAACTTGAATAAGTTCTTCCACGACAGGGGCATCTGCTATTAAATTGACCAGAGAAATGTACTTAAGATCAACGATTCGCCTTGCAATCTCGAACGAAAGGCGGTTTCCCGAGTAACAAACTACTTGGGGGGTGCCAATTAGGGCGGTTTCCAACGTGGAGGTGCCAGACTTGACCACTGCAACCTGTGCGCGGCTCAGTAGCCCATAAGTATCTCCCGAAACGAGCTGAACGTTGGATCTTCCAGCCATCAAACCCCTATACAATTCCTTGGGTAAAGCGGGTGAAGCTGCCACCTCAAACTGGTAGTCAGGGAAGCGGCTGGTTACTTCCAGTAGAGTGGGTAGCATTTTTTTTACCTCCTGCGCCCGGCTACCCGGCAGAAGAGCGATGCGTTTTGGGTCGACTGGGCAATACAAAGGATGAGGTAAAACATCCAATAAGGGATGCCCGACAAACTCTACCGAAAAGTTGTGCTGTTGATAAAATGCCGCTTCAAAAGGAAGTATGACCAACATCTGATCAATATCCCGTTTGATGCTATGGATTCTACTCTGGTGCCAGGCCCAAATCTGAGGGGAAATGTAATAAACTACTTTGCAGGATAATTTCCCGGCGTTTTTTTGCTTTCGAAGCCATTTTGCAATGCGCAGGTTAAATCCTGGATAATCGATCAAAACGACAACCTCAGGCTTAAACTGCAGGATATCTCGTTTGCACTGCTCCAGGTTGCCCAAAATCGTCTTAAGGTTCAAAAGTACTTCCACAAATCCCATGAAGGCTAGATCCCGATAATGTCGAACCAACTCCCCCCCCGCGGCCTCCATCAAGTCGCCTCCCCAGCATCGGAACCGCGCGCTGGGATCAAGCCGATGCATCGCTTTAATTAAGTTGGAGCCGTGTAAATCACCGGAGGCCTCTCCTGCTATCAGGTAAATA
>CANHDG010000009.1 GCA_947459365.1 Saprospirales bacterium | reverse complement strand
TAGTTTTGAGAAAGTACACGACCTGTCTTTGGATCCAGAATACGCATTTCGCCAGTACGAGAAACAACTACACTTGTAATTGATCCATCCTTCGTCTTGTAATCAACCACTTTGATCGTGTCAAACTCAACCCGACCTGTATTGGATGCATTTAATGTATTATCTGTCTTGCCAACCATCGCCGTACCACCCGTGTGGAAAGTACGGAGCGTTAACTGTGTACCAGGTTCACCAATTGACTGGGCAGCAATGATACCCACGGCATCACCGATTTCAGCAATGCGTCCTGTGGCAAGGTTTTTACCGTAACATTTCGCACAAACACCATGACGGCTCTCACAAGTTAGTACCGAGCGTATTGTAACGGTCTCAATATCCAACTGGTCAATATCACGTGCAGTCTGCTCTGAAATATACCCACCTGCGCCAACCAATACATTCTCCGTTTCAGGAGCCAAAATATCATGAAGGCTGTAACGTCCTTTGATCCGTTCACTAAGGTTCTGAATAGTCTTTTCACCTTCCTTAATCGCCTGAACATCAATACCACGAAGCGTTCCACAGTCTACCTCACGGACGACTACGTCCTGAGAAACGTCCACTAAACGACGTGTAAGATAACCAGCATCCGCTGTTTTCAAGGCAGTATCCGCAAGACCTTTACGCGCACCGTGCGTGGAGATAAAGAACTCTTGAACCGACAAGCCTTCCAAGAAGTTAGAAAGAATCGGGTTCTCAATGATCGCACCACCAGAGTCTCCAGACTTCTTTGGTTTGGCCATTAATCCACGCATACCACACAGCTGCTTAATTTGCTGCTTGGAACCACGGGCACCAGAGTCTAGCATCATATAAACAGAGTTAAACCCTTGTTTGTGAGAAGCTAACTCTTTCATTAACTGATCCGTAATACGGTTATCCGCGTACGTCCATTTATCGATAATTTGGTTATAACGCTCATTAAAGGTAATAATACCCATGTTATAGTTATCCCAAACCTCATCAACCTCATCTTGTGCAGCATTCAACGCCTTAATCTTCAAATCAGGAATGATCAAATCACCCAAGTTGAACGAAAGACCAGCTTTAAATGCCCAGCCGTAACCCAATTCTTTGATATTGTCCAAAAACTCGGCAGTAGCTCGGAAATTAGTACGCTCAATGATATCACCAATAATACCCTTTAAGTTACGCTTGGTCAATAACTGATTAATATATGGAACCCCCTCAGGAACTGCACGGTTGAACAATACACGTCCTACTGTAGTAGAAATTCGATGCAAAATCCGCTGACCATTGGCATCCAAATCGCGCACACGGCACTCGATAACAGCATGCAAATCTACCTGACGCTCATTGTAAGCGATCACAACCTCTTCTTCTGAGTAAAAACGACGGCCCTCACCCCGCACCGGATTCTCAGGAATCGATTTACGCTCCTTGGTCAGGTAATAAAGCCCCAATACCATGTCCTGTGAAGGCAGCGTAATTGGAGATCCATCCTGTGGATTCAACATATTGTGACTAGAAAGCATCAATACCTGCGCTTCCAAAATCGCCGCATGGCTCAATGGAACGTGTACCGCCATCTGGTCACCGTCAAAATCCGCGTTAAATGCCGTACATACCAATGGGTGCAATTGAATCGCCTTACCCTCAATTAGCCTAGGCTGAAATGCCTGAATAGACAAACGGTGAAGTGTCGGAGCACGGTTTAACATAACCGGGTGCCCACGCAAAATATTTTCCAGAATTTCCCAAATCACCTGATCCTTCCGGTCAACTAGCTTTTTCGCTGACTTAACCGTTTTTACAATACCCCGCTCAATAAGTTTCCGGATAATAAACGGCTTAAACAATTCCGCCGCCATTGCCTTCGGTATACCGCATTCATGTAACTTCAAGGTCGGACCTACTACAATTACAGAACGACCAGAATAATCCACCCGTTTACCCAGTAGATTCTGACGGAAACGACCCTGCTTACCCTTCAGAATGTCCGAGAGCGACTTCAAGGCACGTCCGCCCTCCGCTTTCACCGCATTAGACTTCCGTGAATTATCAAATAAGGAGTCAACCGCTTCCTGCAACATGCGCTTTTCATTACGCAAAATCACCTCAGGAGCCTTAATCTCCAGCAAACGCTTTAATCGATTATTCCGGATAATCACTCGACGATATAAATCGTTCAAATCTGACGAAGCAAAACGACCACCGTCCAAGGGCACTAACGGACGTAACTCAGGTGGAACCACCGGCAAATATTGGATGATAGACCACTCTGGACGCTGACCACTCTGCTCTAATCCAGAACGGAACGCCTCCACCACACGCAACCGCTTGTTGGCATCCGCCTTCTTCGTCTGACTGCTCTCATTGTGTGACTCATAGCGAAGTTGAGCAGACAAATCATCCAAGTTTAACGTACTTAGAAGATGATAAACGGCCTCCGCTCCCATCTTGGCGATAAACTTATCTGGATGGGCGTCATCCAACAACAAGTTATCTTTTGGAAGCGTCTCCATTACCTCTAGGTACTCCTCCTCCGACAATAAATCCATACGGCTAATACCATCCTCTGCTTTTACACCAGCATTGATGACAATATAGCGCTCATAATAAACGATGGATTCCAGCTTCTTGGAAGAAAGACCCAACAAGTAACCAATCTTGTTTGGTAAACTCTTGAAGAACCAAATGTGTACAACGGGAACTACCAAGCGAATGTGCCCCATGCGCTCACGACGCACCTTTTTCTCGGTAACTTCCACCCCACAACGGTCACAAACAATCCCTTTATATCGAATACGCTTGTACTTACCGCAATAGCATTCGTAGTCCTTCACTGGACCAAAAATACGCTCGCAGAACAAGCCGTCGCGCTCAGGCTTATAGGAGCGATAATTGATCGTCTCCGGTTTAAGCACCTCTCCATAGCTCCGCTCTAAAATCTCATCCGGACTTGAGAGCGAAACGATTATACTGTCAAACTGCTGATCAGTACGGTTGCTTTTCTTTTTAAATGGCATATTTTAAAATGTGCTGAGAGTCAAAATTGAATGGATTAAGTACTACTCAAACTTCACGTCCAAAGCTAGGCCGCGTAATTCATGAACCAATACATTAAAGGATTCAGGAATGTTTGCCTCGGGCAAGTTATCGCCTTTGACAATCGCTTCGTAGGCCTTTGCACGCCCTTGGATATCATCCGACTTGTAAGTGAGCAGCTCCTGCAAAATGTTAGAAGCACCGTATGCCTCCAAGGCCCAAACCTCCATCTCACCAAAACGCTGACCACCAAACTGTGCTTTACCACCCAATGGTTGCTGTGTGATCAATGAGTAAGGTCCAATAGAACGCGCGTGCATCTTATCATCTACCATGTGACTCAACTTGAGCATGTAAATCAAACCAACCGTAGCCGTTTGGTGGAAACGGTCGCCCGTCTCACCATCATGCAGGTAGGTCTGACCAAGACTTGGTAGCCCGGCGCGTTGAATGTACTCCTCGATCTCGTGCATCTTTGCACCATCAAAAATTGGAGTAGCAAATTTAACCCCCAAACGCTCTCCAGCCCAGCCCAATACCGTTTCAAAGATCTGGCCTAAGTTCATACGCGAAGGCACCCCCAGTGGATTCAATACAATATCAACAGGAGTTCCATCCTCAAGGAAAGGCATATCTTCAATACGAACAATTCGGCTTACAATACCTTTGTTACCGTGACGGCCTGCTAACTTATCCCCTACCTTCAACTTGCGCTTTTTAGCAAGGTAAACCTTAGCCAGCTTTAATACGCCTGCAGGAAGCTCATCTCCAATACTGATATTGAACTTCTCCCGCTTGTACCGGCCCACTTCTTCGTTAACCTTGATGCTATAGTTGTGCAACAAACGAGCAATCAACTGATTAACATGCGAATCATTGGTCCAGTTAAGGTAATCTACCTGGCTGTAATCAATCTGATCACGGAAAATATGCTGTGCTAGCTTGGTACCTTTTGGCACCATTTCCTCCCCATAGATACTCTTGATACCGTTGGTAATCTTATCCTTGGCCAAGTGAAGTAGCTTGTCAACTAGCTCTGTTTTCAATTTATTCAAAGAAACAGCATGTTCATCATCCAGCTTCTCCAACATATTTTTCTCAGCCTCCTTCACTACCTTGTCTTTCTTGGCACGAGCAAAAAGCTGCTTATCAATGACTACCCCACTGATACTTGGAGGCACCTTGAGGGAAGCATCTTTCACATCACCCGCTTTATCACCGAAGATAGCACGAAGCAGCTTCTCCTCAGGGGTAGGATCCGTCTCTCCCTTCGGAGTAATCTTACCAATCAAAATATCCCCTTCACGAGCCCAAGCACCGATTCTAATGATACCATTCTCATCTAAGTCCTTCGTAGCCTCTTCACTGACATTCGGAATGTCAGCAGTCAACTCCTCTTCACCTAGCTTGGTATCTCGCACATCCAGTTCAAAGTGCTCAATGTGTATAGAGGTAAATACGTCTTCTTGTACTACCCGTTCAGATAGCACAATCGCATCCTCGAAATTATAACCCTTCCATGGCATGAAGGCTACCTTCAAGTTTTGGCCAAGTGCCAACTCACCATTCTCGGTGGCGTATCCTTCACACAAGATATCTCCTTCCTCCACACGCTGCCCACGGCGAACAATCGGCTTCAGATTGATACAAGTACCTTGGTTAGTGCGCATGAACTTCGTAAGACGGTAGGTCTTGCGAGCATCTTCAAAAGAAACCAATTGGTCCTCTTCTGTGCGGTCATAGCGGATGACAATTTCGTTGGCATCTACATATTCAACAGTACCAGATCCCTCGGCATTGATCAACATCCTGGAGTCACGAGCCACCTTTGCTTCCAAACCGGTTCCCACAACAGGGGAGTGCGGACGGATAAGTGGTACCGATTGACGTTGCATGTTCGATCCCATCAAGGCACGGTTCGCATCATCATTCTCAAGGAAGGGAATCAAAGACGCTGAAACACCTACAATTTGGTTAGGCGCAACGTCGATGTATTCCAAATCTTCCGGCGCTAGAATCGGGAAATCACCATGCTCACGAGCCTTGATACGGTCATTTAGAAACGCACCCTTTTCATTGACCCCTGTATTCGCCTGAGCGATTTTCATGTTATCCTCCGCTTCTGCAGATAAGTACTCTACGTCACCCTCTAAAACAACCTTCCCGTCTTTTACACGACGATACGGCGTCTCTAAGAAGCCCATTTTATTGATCTTCGCATGCGTACACAGCGTAGAAATCAAACCGATATTGGGCCCCTCAGGCGTTTCAATCGTACACAAACGACCATAGTGGGAATAGTGTACGTCTCGAACCTCAAAACCAGCCCGTTCACGCGAAAGACCACCCGGACCAAGAGCGGAAATACGACGCTTGTGCGTAATCTCCGATAGCGGATTCGTTTGATCAAGAAACTGAGAAAGCTGACTGGTACCGAAGAAAGAGTTGATAACTGAAGAAAGCGTCCTAGCGTTGATCAGGTCAATCGGTGTAAAGACCTCATTATCCCGAACGTTCATCCGCTCCCGAATAGTACGAGCCATACGAGCTAGACCAACCCCAAACTGAGCATACAACTGCTCACCTACTGTCCGAACACGGCGATTGGACAGGTGATCGATATCATCGATTTCCGCATTGTTATTAACTAGGCTAACAATGTATTTCACAATAGAAATAATGTCTTCCCTCGTTAATACTAATGTTTCAGACTCCGTATTGAGTTCGAGTTTACGATTAATCTTGAAACGTCCTACTTCTCCGAGGTTGTAACGCTTATCTGAGAAGAAAAGCTTCTCGATGATACCGCGGGCAGTCTCATCATCCGGTGGATCAGAGCCGCGCAGTTGGCGATAAATATGAGTAACCGCCTCCAATTCACTGGAAGTCGGGTCCTTTTGTAAGGTATTATAAATAATAGAATAATCCTCACTAATATCTGAACGCTGCAAAATAATGGTCTGCATATCTGCATCCAAAATTTGCTCGATATTTTCTTCATCCAAAATCACATCGCGCTCGAGAATAATCTCGTTACGAGGAATGGAGACCACCTCACCGGTATCTTCATCCACAAAATCTTCGGTCCAAGACTTCAGAATACGGGCAGCCAACTTACGGCCAATCGCACCTTCCAGATTTTCACGCGTGCAGGGGATTTCATCTGCCAGACCAAATAGGTCCAGAATTGCCTTATCCGTATCGAATCCGATTGCCCGTAAAAGAGTAGTTACAGGAAACTTCTTTTTACGATCGATATAGGCATACATCACCAGATTGATATCCGTCGCAAACTCCATCCAGGCGCCTTTGAAAGGAATTACCCTAGCGCTATAGATACGGGTACCATTGGGGTGAAAGGACTGACCAAAGAACACACCTGGGGAACGATGCAATTGAGATACAATTACACGTTCAGCACCATTAATCACAAACGTGCCTTTGGGCGTCATATAAGGAATGTTCCCAAGGAACACATCCTGAACAATGGTTTCGAAATCAATATGCTCAGGATCGTTACAAGAGAGACGCAATTTAGCTTTTAACGGTACGGAGTACGTCAGACCGCGTTGCATGCACTCATCAATTGAGTACCGAGGAGGATCGACAAAATAGTCGAGAAACTCCAGGGTAAAGATGCTCCTGGCGTCGCTAATCGGGAAATTCTCCTTAAACACTCGGTAGAGTCCCTCTGTAGCCCGATTTTCGGGTGTGGTCTCCAACTGAAAGAACTCCTGGAAGGACTTCAGCTGGATCTCGAGCAAGTCAGGATAATTGCCCGCAAGGCGAATTTTTCCAAAGTTAACTCGTTCCTGAACCCCGGTTTTTACCCCGTTTTGGGTACTGCCGTTATTGGTCATATTTTCGAAAAATATTTCAGTATGAACAGCCGGCCAAGCTTTAAAGCCTTTCCGGCGGAGAGTTGGCATTTAATTAAACGCCAAAATGTAATCAAAAGGTTATACATACAGACAAGAATAGGCTTAATGCCAGCGCACCTGAAAGATGGCATGGCATTAAGCCTGATTGCTTATACTGTCGTAAAAATCGGAGTAATCATGTGTTTGAGTTGAAGACAAGACGAAAGAAATGTGAAAACAGAGCTACAAGCCCAGACAACACATTTTACTTAAGACTTACTTCACCTCTACCACAGCACCAGCTCCTTCCAAAGCAGCCTTGATGCTCTCAGCTTCAGCCTTGTTTACGCCAGTCTTCATTGGGCTAGGAGCGCCATCAACGAGATCTTTTGCTTCTTTCAAGCCCAAGCCCAGGATGTTTTTAACCTCCTTAACTACGTTCAACTTATTAGCACCAGCGTCCTTCAAAATTACGTCGAACTCAGTCTTCTCAGCAGCAGCCTCAGCGCCACCTCCTGCAGCAGGAGCAGCGGCTACAGCCACAGCAGAAGCTGCAGGCTCGATACCGTAATCGTCTTTTAGGATAGCAGCCAATTCATTGGCTTCTTTAATAGTAAGGCTTACTAATTGTTCGGCGAGTGC
This sequence comes from Saprospirales bacterium, assembly GCA_947459365.1. Classification (GTDB taxonomy): domain Bacteria; phylum Bacteroidota; class Bacteroidia; order Chitinophagales; family Saprospiraceae; genus M3007. The sequence goes on along the minus strand of CANHDG010000009.1, from coordinate 19,793 downwards.
CTTCAAATCTGCCATTGTAAATACAATTTAATTTGTTTGCGAATAGTGTGAAGGTTTTCCCAGTGTAAATTGGGGGTGTTTTCGGTTTGCTTTCTTTTGATGTGGGTTATTGTGCGTACTTGGAAGCCAAAGTAAGTGGACAACCCCTTACTGACCGCGCTCCTCCAGCGTCTTAACGATTCCGGCAATCTTAGATCCAGAAGCGGTAATTTGGCTGGCAAGACGACGAGCAGGTGACTGAAGCAGACCAATAATTTCGCCCACCATCTCTTCTTTAGACTTAAGCTTGGCAAGTGTACCAACCTGTTCGTCACCAATAAAGATGGCAGAGTCAATATAAGCCGCCTTCAATACGGGGCGCGCATTGGTTTTACGGAACTCTTCAATCAACAACGCAGGTGCTTTCGGACTGTCCGAAATCATCAACGTTGTAGGTCCGTGCAAAACCTCAAAAAGTGCAGAGAACCCCTTCTCTTCGGGCTGAGATTCTAATGCCTTTCTGATTAATGTATTTTTTGCGACGCGCATTGTAATGTTCCGGTCGAAACATAAGCGGCGCAATTGATTTACTTTTTCTACGGTCAGCGTAGAGGAGTCTGCTATATAGAAGAACGGTGCATTGGACAATTCTTCTTGTAACTCCGCAATCGCCGCTGTTTTTTCCTCTTTTGTCATTTCTCAGTTAAAGTTGAAATGTGAGTGGCTGAATGAATAATATGGCATGACTGGCTAAATTGCCAGAGTTACACCTTGAATGATTTAGGATCTACAGCAATACCAGGACTCATGGTGCTGGCAACAGAGATGGTACGCATATAGACACCTTTCGCTGAAGACGGCTTCATTCGTACCAAAGTAGCTACTAACTCCTGCGCGTTCTCTGAAAGCTGATCAGGGGTAAATGAAACACGACCAATGGAAGCATGGACGATGCCAAACTTGTCCACACGGAAGGCAATTTTACCTTTCTTCAACTCAGATATCGCTGTAGCAATATCGTTTGTAACGGTTCCCGTTTTAGGGTTGGGCATCAAACCACGTGGACCAAGAATACGGGCCACTTTACCTAATTGAGCCATAACGTTTGGAGTAGCAACGATTACGTCTGCTTCCATCCAACCATCAGAAACCTTTTGAATATAATCTTCTAGTCCTACAAAATCCGCACCCGCTGCAGTCGCTTCCGCCTGCTTGTCTGGTGTACAGAATACCAATACCTTCTTGGTTTTACCTGTACCATGTGGTAGAGATACGGTTCCACGAAGTGCCTGGTCTGCCTTACGAGGATCTACCCCTAGGCGAACGTGAAGATCGACAGATGCGTTGAACTTAGTAGTGTTTACTTCCTTTACAAGCCCCATAGCATCTTTAATGACGTACAGCTTATCAGGATCTACTTTGGATTCAACAGCTTTGCGTTTTTTTGTAACTTTTGCCATTGATAAATGTTAGGTTAAACGTTCCGATTGGGCCGGAACTCCCTGTTAAAAAATCTTACTTAACTACAATACCCTCTGGAGGGGTGCCTGTCACGGTGTAACCCATACTGCGAGCAGTACCAGCCACCATACTCATAGCCGCCTCAATTGTGAAGCAGTTCAAATCAGGCATCTTAATTTCAGCTACAGTACGAACCTGGTCCCAGGTAACGGAAGCAACTTTCTTACGGTTTGGCTCAGAAGAACCACCCAGTTTTGTTTTTGCCCCTTTCGCACGAGTAGTCTTTGCCATTTCCGCCAGCTGAACAGCGGCAGGAGGCGTTTTGATGATAAAGTCAAACGTCTTGTCTTTATACACCGAAATAATGACAGGCAATACCTTACCCATCTGCTCGGTCGTCTGAGCGTTGAAACGCTTGCAGAACTCCATGATATTGACACCCTTGGAACCGAGCGCAGGACCAATCGGAGGCGCAGGGTTTGCCTGTCCACCTTTCACCTGCAGTTTAATATAAATATCTACTTCTTTTGCCATGATAACAAAACATTTAACCGGTTAAACCGGAAAAAAGTTAAAAAGTTAAGTGTATAATCATTAAGGTGATTCGCCTCTGGGAAGCAAGCATTGTGGAGAAGTACAATACTTTCAAGGGTACTAATCTTAACTGATTTTTTCTACCTGCATAAAGCCAAGTTCGACTTCGGTTCCCCGGCCAAAAATCTTGACGATTACCTTTAGTTTTTTCTTTTCTTCATTAACCTCCTGAACATCTCCTACAAAGTCAGCAAATGGACCATCAATAATTTTGACGGTCTCACCAACTAAGTAAGGCTCCAACATGATTTCTCCTGTTTCGGCGCTCTCATCCACCTTTCCTAAAAGACGATTAGCCTCTGCCTGCGTCATCGGCAGGGGGCTTTCCTTTCCCAAAAAGTGAATAACATTGGGGATATCAGCAATGGACTTGGCAATGTCACCATTCAAACGCCCGCTTAAGGCTTCCACCAAAATATAGCCCGGAAGTAAGTTTCGTTCTTTGACCACCTTCTTACCGTTCAAAATTTTGTACACCTTCTCCGTAGGCACAACAACGCTAAAGATAAAATCCTCCCACTTGGAGTTTCCGATTTCTTTCTCGATTCGCTCCTTGATAGACTTCTCCTTCCCGCTGATTACGCGAAGTGAGTACCATTTTTTCTCCAGCAGTGCTTGTTCGGATGCCATCTGTGTAAAGGGTAACGTTAAACGGGATTCTGTTGACTCGGTTGGATACGATTACCAGATACCGTAAAGGGTTTTGAATGCAACACTGTTGAGAGCATCCATTAGGAAAATCAACAGGGCTAGAATTGCCGTAGAAGAAAGCACAACAAGAGTGCTCTCCTGAAGTTGAGCAAGTGTTGGCCAGCTCACCTCTTTGGTCAATTCATGATAACTCTCTTTTAAATATAGTACTAACTTATCCATCGTAAGGAGTAGATTTTAGCGACATGCACCCAGTTGAATCTTGAACAAAAAGTTCGCTGACGCAAAAAGCGCAACGAACACCGAGTTTGCAATCGAAATTAACTTTACTATGCAGGGGCAGCAGGGCTCGAACCCGCAGCCTGCGGTTTTGGAGACCGCCACTCTACCAATTGAGCTATGCCCCTGTATTGATTGGATACAGGCAGGCCGTGTATAAGTACAACCAAGACCTGCCTGTTTATCCTATCGGAGACCAGTTACCCTGAATTTATGCAATGATTTCAGTAACCTGACCAGCACCTACTGTACGGCCACCTTCACGAATCGCGAAGCGAAGACCTTTTTCCATAGCGATGGTACTAAGCAACTTAACTTCCAACTCAACGTTATCACCAGGCATTACCATCTCCACATTTGCTGGGAGCTTGCAATCACCAGTTACGTCCGTTGTACGGAAGTAGAACTGTGGGCGATAGCCGTTAAAGAATGGAGTGTGACGGCCACCTTCTTCTTTAGAAAGAACGTAAACAGAACACTTGAAGTGACTGTGTGGTTTAACGCTACCAGGCTTGCAAATAACCATACCACGACGGATATCGTCTTTTTCAATACCACGCAACAACAAACCAGCATTGTCACCAGCCTCACCACGATCAAGAAGCTTACGGAACATTTCTACACCTGTGATAGTAGAAGTCATTGGCTTCTCGTCTGCTTTCATCATACCGATGATTTCAACTGGTTCACCTACGTTGATTACACCGCGCTCGATACGACCAGTAGCAACTGTACCACGACCAGTGATCGTAAATACATCCTCAACAGGCATCAAGAATGGCTTATCAACCTCGCGAACTGGCTCTGGAATATCGTTATCGCAAGCATCCATTAGCTCTTCGATTTTCGCTACATAAGTAGGATCACCCTCCAACGCTTTCAACGCCGAACCTTGAATAACAGAGGCATTGTCGCCATCGAAACCGTATGAGCTTAACAGCTCACGCAATTCCATTTCAACTAGCTCCAACATCTCTGGATCATCAACGATATCAACTTTGTTCATGAAAACAACGATCTTTGGTACACCAACCTGGCGAGCCAAAAGGATGTGCTCACGAGTCTGCGGCATAGGACCGTCAGTTGCAGCACAAACCAAGATGGCGCCGTCCATCTGAGCAGCACCTGTGATCATGTTCTTTACGTAGTCGGCGTGACCCGGGCAGTCCACGTGTGCATAGTGACGGACATTCGTCTCATATTCAACGTGAGCAGTATTGATGGTTATACCACGCGCTTTCTCTTCAGGAGCAGCGTCGATAGCATCATAGTCAGTTTTTTTAGCTAGACCTTTCTGCGACAGTACAAATGTAATGGCAGCAGTGAGGGTGGTCTTACCATGGTCAACGTGGCCGATTGTACCAATGTTTACGTGCGGTTTGGTACGGACAAATGTCTCTTTTGCCATTGGTTTAGAATAATCTAAATTTTAAAAGTTATTTAAGAAGGTGACAATGTGACAACAGGCAATACAAATAGGTGTCCTAAGACACCTGTACATCGCAACATTATCACACTTACTAAAAGCCAAATTGAGTGTGCGGGTGGGTGTGAGTGTGGGTGTGTGATAGAGCCGTTGAAGAGAATTGAACTCTCGACCTCTTCCTTACCAAGGAAGTGCTCTACCCCTGAGCTACAACGGCATATCGGGCATGCTTGTGATAAAAGCGAAGGCATTTGTATGCCGGTGTGTGTGTGAGTGTGTTAGAGCGGCGGACGAGATTCGAACTCGCGACATTCAGCTTGGAAGGCTGACGCTCTACCAACTGAGCTACCACCGCTTATCTAAAAATCAAAAAAGTACTAAGTACTACATGCACCAGCTAACCGATGAAAGATAGACTCACTACTTTGCTCGACTTTTATTTCTTCCAAGATTGGTGGGGGTGGTGAGATTCGAACTTACTCAGCGGTAAAGCACCAGATTTACAGTCTGGCCCGGCTCTCCAACTCCGGGGCACCCCCTACATTATTTTTCTAAAGCGATACTTGAGCCACTGGAGGGACTCGAACCCCCGACCAGCTGATTACAAATCAGCTGCTCTACCAACTGAGCTACAGTGGCATCGTATCACTGCTTTTTATTTTTGGGAAAACTGTCAAACAACTGCTTTACTAAGAGTCTCTTAAGCCCCTTTTCAAAAGCGAGTGCAAAGGTAAAACCAAAGTCAACATATCAAAAACTTTTTTGAGATTTTTTTAAAAAAAATTTTGAATCGCCCTGTCCTACCGCGCATACGCTACCGCACGCTTTTCCCGAATCACCGTTACCCGAATCTGCCCAGGATATTGCATCTCATCCTGGATCTTTTGCGATATCAAAAACGATAAATCGTCCGCGTACTGATCCGTTACCTTATCCGCCTCCACAATCACCCGCAACTCTCGACCAGCCTGCATCGCAAATGCCTTCGATACTCCATCATATCCCATCGCTAACTCCTCTAACTCCCCAATCCGCTTTAAATAATTCTCCAATATCTCCCGACGAGCCCCCGGACGAGCCCCCGATATCGCATCACACGCCTGTACAATCGGTGAGATAATATTATTCATCTCCACCTCATCGTGGTGCGCCCCTACGGCATTCGCAATTACCGGATGCTCCCCATATTGCTCACAAAGCTTCATACCCACCAATGCGTGTGACAACTCTGTCTCCTCTTCCGCAACCTTGCCAATGTCGTGTAACAATCCTGCACGCTTCGCCATCTTAACTTGCTTCGGATTTAATCCTAACTCCGCCGCCATAATCCCACATATCTCAGCCGTCTCAATCGAGTGCTTCAATAAGTTCTGTCCATAAGAGGAACGGAAACGCATCCTTCCTACCATCCGAACCAAGGCGGGATTTAAACCATGTATATTGTGCTCAATTACCGTCCGCTCCCCAATCTCCATCACTTGCTCCTCCAACTGTTTCCGAACTTTCGCAACTACCTCCTCAATCCGCTGTGGGTGAATACGGCCATCTGCTACCAAACGTTGTAAAGACAATCTGGCTACCTCCCTGCGAATCGGATCAAACGAAGAAATTACAATCGCCTCCGGTGTGTCATCCACAATTAATTCCACTCCCGTAGCAGCCTCTAATGCGCGGATGTTACGACCCTCCCGACCAATAATCTGGCCCTTCATATCGTCGTTCTCCAAATTAAACACAGATACTGTGTTCTCAATCGTAACCTCAGCAGCCGTCCGCTGAATCGACTGGATAATTATCTTCTTCGCCTCTTTACTAGCATTCATCTTGGCAGTCGCAATCGCATCCTTCACAATTGACATCGCCTCACTTTCACTCTTCAACCGCACCTGCTCCAACAAATGATCCCTTGCCTCCTGCTGTGTCAATTGAGCAATCTGCTCTAATGCGCGAATCCGCTCCTCATTCGCCGCTTCCAACTCTTCTTTCTTCTTCTGAATAATCTTTAACTGCTTATCCAAATTCTCCCGAATCGCTTCTACCTCTATCTCCTTCGCCTCTATCTCATTTTTTCTCTTCGCAAATTCATTGAACCGTGTGTTCAACGCATCCTCCTCAACCTTTAAATCTTTCTGCTTCGCCACTACATCCATCTCCATCTCCTTTAACTTCAACTGGTGCTGGGCCTTTTCCGTGTCAAACTGCGACCGCATCTCTGAATAACGCTGCTTTGCCTCCTGTATCTTCTGCTGCTTGATACGCTCGTTCTCAGCCTCTGCCTTACTCACGACCTTCTCCGCTTTTAAAGCAGCCTCGTTCGTTAATCGTTCTGCCCCAAGACGTGCCTCTTGAATAATTAAATCCGCCTTGCGATTACTTTCCTCAATCGACTTGTCGACGTTCGCTTTAGCTATCCGACTGGCAAAAAAGTAGGCAACTGCCCCCCCTGTTACCAATCCGATGATTCCTATTATTATCTCCATTTTAATCGTTTTTGTATGTGAATGATTATGTATGATCAATTTTAGCGCGGATGCGCTGCATCCTCACCTTTTATTTACGTATTTGCGCTTTTAACTTGTCTTCAAATACCGTCTGCAACTGCCCCATCAACCCATCAATCTCCTTGTCCTGAAGGGTCTTTGTCGTGTCTTCAAACGTAAAACTTACCGCATAAGATTTATTCCCGGCACCTAGCCTGGTCTCATCCTCATAAACATCAAAGAGGTGCACCTCCTTTAATAGTTTCTTGGCGGTCCTGAAGGCTAACTGCCGAATCTCTCCAAAGGTTACTTGTTCCCGTACCACCAATGCCAGATCCCTCCTAACGGTAGGGTACCGACTGATTTCGCTGTACTGCACCCGAACCGAAGCATGAGAGGCCACCAGGTTATCAAAATGAAAGTCCGCCATATAAACGGCATTCTTCACTTCAAATTGCTTTAACAAGCCAGTCTCTAATGCTCCAAATACAACAAGCTCTTGGGGGCCGCGATGATAACGAACCGCATACCGATAAGGTGCAACTCCCTGAACAACCGTCTCTTGATATCCGGTTACCCCAAGCCTGGATAACACCTGATGAACCGTCGCCTTTAATGTATAAAAATCTACTTCCTTCTTGGCTACTGGATGCCAAGATGTAACCGTATGGCCACCCGTTAAAAATATGCCTAACCTGGTCTCTTCTAAAAAACCTTCAGTCGAACGATTGTCAGCAGTACTACCCACTGTGGCCGAACGTCGATAGGTCTTCCCAAATTCAAATAAACGCAAATCCGGCCTCTGCCGATTCTGATTGTGCCGAATTGCCTCCAAGCCGTTCACCACCAAAGTCGGACGTAAGCAATCTAAACCCTGGTTGGCCGTGTTATTTACCCGAACAATAGTACCTTCCTCCATCGGCAAAAAAGCACTTGAACCCTGATAATACTCCGAATTAGACAACGATAAGCCCATACATTCCAAATACCCTTGAGCCGCCAACAAATCGGCAACCCGATTCCGAATAGCATTCACATCTGGATTGGGCGTAATTTCCATACTCGACCGAATCGATAAGGGCAACGGAATATTATCCAACCCATACACCCGAAGCAGCTCCTCCACCAAGTCTGCCTCCCTTGTAACATCCGGCTTGTTCGTAGGGACCTCCGCCACAAACTCCTCTTCCGAAGCCTCCAACACCCGAATTTCTAAAGCAGAAAGTAGGTGCTTCAATGCTTCCGTCGTTATTTCCGCCCCAATCAAACGGCGAATTCGATCAAAACTGGCGGCTATCCGTACTGGCTGAACCGGACTAGGGTAAATATCCGTAATCTCTCCGATAATCTCCCCCCCAGCAAGCTCTTGTATCATTAAGGCCGCACGCTTCAACGCATACAAACTTCCATTCGGATCAACCCCCTTCTCAAATGTCCATGCCGCATCCGTACGCAACTGGTGCTTTAACATCGAACGACGAATCGTCCGAGGATGAAAACAAGCACTCTCTAAAAATACATTGACTGTCTGCTCTTTTACCCCACTGTCAAAACCTCCAAACACACCACCTATACACATCGGTGCCGAATTGCCATCGCAAATCATCAAGTCAGAACTCAATAACACACGATCGGTCTCATCTAAAGCTTTAAATGGAGTGCCCGCCGGCAAATTCTTCACCAATACACGCCCTCCACTAATCTTATCCTGATCAAATGCATGCAAGGGCTGCCCCAACTCTACCCGGATATAATTGGTGATATCAACTATATTATTGATTGGGCGTAATCCAACCGACAAAAGCCGGTTCTTTAGCCAATCTGGACTTTCCTGAACCTTCAGACCTTGAATAGAAACAGCCGTATAACGAATACAATCCTCCAAGTTCTCCACCTCGACCCTAATCGGACTAGCTGTACGATCCTCCGGAAATGAATTTACCCCAGGCAAACATAACTGAGCAGACGCATTCTTGTGCTGCCGTATCCATGCCAATAAATCACGCGCAACCCCACTGTGATGCGTCGCATCAGCACGGTTAGGCGTCAGCCCAATCTCAAATACAATATCCGTGTCCTGTTTGAACCAACTAGCAGCAGTCTGACCTAGCGGGGTCTCCTCCGGCAAAACCATAATGCCAGAATGATCACTCCCAACCCCCAACTCGTCCTGAGCACAAATCATGCCCTGGGACAACACGCCTCGAACCTTACGCTCGCCAATCGTAAACAAACTTCCATCTTTACTGAAAACCTGCGCTCCCGGCAAGGCAACAAACACCTTCTGCCCCGCTGCCACATTTGGAGCTCCGCATACAATCGAAGAAACAAACACCTGACCAGGCTGCTTCGGATCTATCAACTCCACCTTCGTAGCAGATAAATGATCGGTATCAGGAATTGGCTCACAAGAAACCACGCGACCCGTAACTACCCGATCCAAATCTACCAAAGTGGGCTTCACCTCTTCCCAACCTTCTACCTCCAAGCCCAACGAAGTTAAGATGTCCGCAATTTCTGAAGGGTTATTATCTATATCGAGAAAATCTCGCAACCAATTCAACGATATTTTCATTTATCCAAAATAAAATCCAAAATAATTTAACGGACAAAGGTAAGGGATGTCATCCAATATAATGATAAAAATTGACCGCTAATTAACGATCAACCCGTTTACCGAAGATATCCTACCCTCCGAACCGCCAGCAATGTCGCAAATGTCAACACCGCCACCACTAAAAACCCATACGATAGACTGAATCGTTCCCCTAAAAAACCAATCGCAGGTGGACCCGCTAAAAAACCAATGAAGCTAAACGTGGCGTAAGAGGCCAACCCAGCCCCAGAAGCAAAACCCGGAACTCGTGCAGCCGCATTAAATAAAATCGGAGCCGCCAAGGCAACCCCCATTCCCAACATGCCAAATCCAACAATGCCCGCCCATGCCACCGGTGCCATCACAATCCAACCAATCGAACCCACTGAAAATAAGACCGTGAAATACAATAAGGACCGCTCACCAAAATAAGGAATCAACGCATCACCCGAGAATCGCATCGCCATCATTAACATGGAAAAAAAACTAAACCCTAAAGCCGCAACCTGCTCCGGAGCACCCAACACATCCCGCAAATACACCGCACTCCAATCAAATGCAACCCCCTCACACAAACTCGCGCAAGCCCCAATCAAAATCATTAATAGTAAATCTCCTTTTGGAAAAGCAAACCTAGATCCAACCTGCTCCTCCTGCCGAACTTCCGGAACCCGGGCCAATGCAGGCCCTAACCAAACTAGTACCACCACCACTAAAAGAATGGCCTGAATTGTTAAAAAATACGGCGGGAAATAACCCAAGCGAATCATTAACGCCGCCCAGGCAGACCCCACCATGCCCCCCAAACTCCACATGCCATGACAAGACGACATAATCTTTTTCCCAGTAGCCTCCTCAATATTAGTAGCACAAGTATTCATACCAATATTCAATAACGCTACCGCAGCCCCCGTAAATGCTAAAGCTAAAAACAAACTCAACCGACCTGCCATCCACAAGGGCAATACAAAACTAATCGCCATCAATACCGCCGATCCAACAGTAGTCCTTATTAACCCGAAACGCTGTAAAAACCAAGCAGCAAACGGGTTCATTATCAATAGTCCAACCGGCATTCCAAATAATGCAAGCCCCAACTCCGCATCATCCAGGTCCAATCGGGTCTTCACAAATGGAATCTGCGTAACCCAACCCCCAAACATTAAACTATCGGCAGCAAAGGTCAATCCTACCGCTAATGCAGCTGAATCTCCAAAAAACGCACGTAAATTGGGCAATATATTGCGAAAAGCGCCCGCTCTTGTAATCTGATCCAAAATTCTCTAGTTTATTTAATTTCTTCCTTTATGTTAAATACCATCCTGCCAATCCCTTTTATTTCCTCCTTATATTCGTTTCCTCCTACCCTTTAGTTGATTATTCGCTGCTCTAACTCCTCTAATGAAACCCCTTTGGTCTCCGGCATCATCCTCCACACAAAAATCAATTGAAACACCATCATTACCGCAAAAAAAGCAAAAATAATTCCCCCTCCCCACAAACTGTTGAAGTAGGGAAATAAGCCCGCAATCAAGGCCGCAAATACCCAATGTGTACTACTTCCCAAAGAATTGCCGTACGCCCGCACACGGTTCGGAAAAATCTCTGAAATAAATACCCATATCACCGCACCCTGACCAATAGCATGCGAAGCAATAAACGCAAACAATAAAACCGGTACCAGCCAGCCCGACCATTCAAAGAAAAAGGCCATTGATACCCCCATTAAAGAAACAATATACCCCACACTGCCAATATACATTAAAAAGCGCCGGCCATACCGATCAATTAGGCCCAATCCTAACATCGTAAAAAATAAATTGATTAAGCCAATTCCAACAGTCGATAATAAAGCCGCACCTTCCCCTAACCCAGTTTCTCTCAATATCCTAGGAGCATAATAAATAACCGCATTAATCCCCGATACCTGATTAAAAAATGCAAATAAAAACGCCCATATAATGGGACGATTAAACTTCCCAGACCAAAAAGCACTCAAACCCTGCCCACGATCACCCATCGGTGTACGTATCGCCGCTATCGAATCCTCTACAGTAGCACGATCTACCTGCTCCAATATCCGACGCGCTCCCTCCAAATCGTTCCGATGCGTCAATAACCACCGCGGACTCTCCGGAACAAAAAACATAAGTACTCCATACAGTACCGAAGGAATCGCCATCACCCCCAACATCCACCTCCATGAATCCTCCCCCTCCGAACCAATTAACCAATTCGACAAATACGCGACCAAGATCCCCAAAACAATATTAAACTGAAACAAAGCAGTTAGTTGCCCTCGCTTCTCAGCTGGCGCTATCTCCGCTATATACAGCGGCGCAACAACAGAAGAAGCCCCAACCGCTAAGCCTCCAATAAACCGAAAAAACATCAACATCTCCGCACTCGTCGCCACAGCCGATCCTATCGAACAGGCTAAAAACAAAATACCAATCCAAAGCAAGGTTGGCTTCCGGCCATATCGCTCTGCCGGAATACCTCCCAATACCGCCCCTACAATCGTTCCATATAAACCCATCGCAACCACCTGCCCCAATAATATGTCACTTAACTGCCACAGATGCTGAATGGCTTGCTCACCACCAGAAATCACTGCTGTGTCAAAACCAAATAGAAAACCGCCTAAAGCCACGGTCACAGACCAAAAAAGGAGCTTGGATACTTGCATACAATAAAGAATTTTGGGCAAAGAAAAGAACTTTTAAGAGATGTCCTTTATAATTTGCCATTATTTGATTCTAGCAAGTCCTCGAGAGCTTCCCATACTCCTTTACTTGTTACACACTTCCTTAGTCCTTTTAATCACCAAGTATTTTTTATCCAATAAGCAACTATTTTAACCTCAACTCCTATTTTTGCCTCTATGACGTATCTCCTCGGTTTTGACATTGGCTCCTCTTCCGTAAAAGCAGCCTTGGTTTCTGCCCACTCGCGGCAAACAGTCGCAGTGGCCAACTGGCCCAAACAAGAGCTTCCCATTCAGGCAACCCAGCCGGGCTGGGCCGAACAAGACCCGGACGAATGGTGGAATTGCTGCCAAAAAACCGTCGAGGAACTACTCCAAAAAACCGGCATTCAACCCCATCAAATCGACGCAATCGGAATATCTTATCAAATGCACGGACTGGTGCTTGTTGGCAAAGACCACCAACCCATACGGCCTTCTATAATTTGGTGTGATAGCCGGGCCATTAGTATTGGAGAAAACGCTTTTAATACCTTGGGGCAGTCTTATTGCATGCATCATTTCCTAAATTCACCCGGAAACTTCACTGCCTCTAAGTTAAAATGGGTGTTGGAAAACGAACCAAACGCCATCCCCAAAATTCAACATTTTTTGCTTCCAGGCGACTACATCGCCTTAAAAATGACCGGTACGGCTACTACCACTGTGTCAGGGCTATCCGAAGGAATCTTGTGGGACTTCCAATCGAATCAACCAGCCTACCAACTGCTGGAACACCTCCAAATCCCAACCGATTGGATCCCGGAAATCAAGCCGACTTTTGGCCATCAAGGAAGCTTGACGGCAGAAGCAGCTCAGTTTTTAGGGCTCCAAAAAGGGACTCTTGTAACCTATAGAGCCGGAGACCAACCCAACAATGCGTTGTCCTTAAATGCACTCCAACCAGGCGAAGTAGCAGCAACAGGAGGCACCTCCGGGGTTATCTATGGAGTTATTGATCAACTAAAAGGAGACCCTCTCAACCGAGTTAATAGTTTTGCACATGTCAACCACAGCACCGAAAACCCAAGAATAGGTGTGTTACTTTGTATCAATGGCGCCGGCAGCCAATACCGTTGGATCCGACAACAGATCGCTCTGTCAGATCAGTCGTACGTTGCCATGGAAACCGAGGCCCAATCCGTCCCTCCAGGTGCTGAAGGCCTTTTGATTCACCCTTTCGGGAATGGCGCCGAACGCATGCTCGGCAACCAAAACAGAGGGGCTACTATAACTGGGATTGACTTTAATCGCCATCAAAGGGCCCACCTATACCGAGCAGCCCTTGAAGGTATCGCTTTTGCCTTCGTAAAAGGAACCCAAGTCTTACAAGAGTTGGGACTTAATTTATCTGTTCTCCGCGCGGGAAATGATAACTTGTTCCAATCCACCATCTTCTCTGAAACTATTGCACAACTAACCGGAAGCCGCATCGAACTCTACCCTACCACCGGTGCAGTCGGAGCAGCATTAGCAGCTGGCGTCGGACTGGGTCATTGGCCAAGTCCGGAAGAAGGGATGATAGCAGAACCGCCGGCAAAGGTAATTCTCCCTAAGCCGGCGGCGCCCACCCTGATCCAAGCATTCAATGCCTGGAACAACCTGGAGCAACCGTAGTTACTCCGGAAAAAATTTAACCTGTACTACTGCCCCAATTTCTTTAAGACAATTGGAGTCACATCCTCTGTCTCAAGAGCATACAAAGCAGCACCCGTTGAAGTGTCAAAAATCATCGCAAAACCGTTCTCCTTGGCTACCGCCTTAATCGCCTCATACACCTTCTCCAAAATCGGCTTCAAAAGCTCATCCCGCTTTGCACTCACAGCCTGTTCTGCCGACTGCTGGTATGCCGTAAAGGCCTTCTCCTTTTTCTCCAACTCCGCATAACGCTCCTGCGCAACCACTTGCGTCAATGAACCCGCACGGTATTGATCTTGAAAGGTCTTAAACTCTAATTCCAAGGATTTTTGCATGGAATCCACAGAAGTAGAATATTTCGCAACAAAAGCCTCCAAAGCGATGTTCGCCTGCTTGGTTTCCGTTAGATTATCCAATAAATTGCCCAAATTCATGTGCCCAAATTTTCCCGGTTTCTGCGCTTGAACAGCCGTGGCTACCGCAAAAAGACCCATCAGCAGGCAAATTTTTAACTTATTCAGCATTTTTAAATAAAATTTTGTTTATAGTGTAAACATTGAACGAAAAATCAAGGCAAAAGTAATAGTAATTGTCGTTAATGTTTGGTGAAGGCCCTAAGAAATCCCGTACCTTTGTCTAATTAAGCAGCAAAAAGACCTTAAGGCGCGTTTTTACCGCAAAAAAATGTAACCCATGCAAAAGCGTATCATTTGGAGTTTTCTGGCACTACTGCTCAGCTTTTCAACCAAAGCACAACAACAAGTCCCAGAAGATGGTAAACTGATCCAGTTCTCCGGTCTGCTCGTGACAGATGACGGAAAGGGACTCGCGCCCGTACCCTATGCCACTATCTTTTTGCCCGATAAAAAACGGGGAACTTACTCCGATTACCGAGGCTTCTTCTCTATTGTCGTAGAAAAAGGAGATCGAGTACGCTTTACCTATATGGGCCTTGAAACCAGAACCATTACCATACCAGATACCCTCACCCAAGCACGGTATTCTGTCGTACAGTTCCTTCCTCAAGACACCATCACCCTACCCGAAACCGTTATCTTCGCCTGGCCCTCCAAACAGCATTTTAAAATCGAATTCCTGAAAATGGATGTCACGCCAGAATTACAAAAAAGAGCCGCCGAAAATATCGCTAATGACTACCTCGCCCAAGCTCGCAAAAACGACGATATCGTAGCATACTCCGGTAAAGAAGGCGCTAATTACTATCTCAGACAACAAACCCGCGAGTTCACCTACATGGGCCAAGTCCCTCCAATGAATATCTTTAGCCCACTCGCATGGGCCCAATTCTTTAATGATTGGAAAGACGGAAAATTCAAGAAACAATAGGCTCAAAAAAACCTACACTCGCACCCACCCAATCTTTTCCCATATTATATCGAACACCCACCATCTCCCCCTTGCTCATCCGAACTAAATTGTTCACCAGCTTCGGTCGCTCCCAACCCGGATTCCACAACAACATCATCCGAATCTCACATTTCGCAGGATCCGTAGGGTCCAACGTTTCTACCCCGGGTACATAGTCGACTTTCCGCTGCAATATATAACTGGAAGGATCTTTCACCGCATGTAGATCGGCAGGTGTGACATTGATAAGCACCCCCTGCCCAGAAAAAGAAAACAAGGGCTTCAGTACCCATCGATCTAAATCCGCAGGAATCTCCCTTAAATCAGATAAGAAATGCGTATCCGGGACAAAATCAGATTCAATAAATGGTAATGCATACTTCGATATCCTGAAAAACCAATTCGGATGTCCTACCCATCGTGCATCCACCTCCTCCGTCAAATTCCACTCCCGAGGCAAATCAGATCGACGATCTAACTCATCAAAAATAATGCGGTTGTAAATCCGTTCAATAGATACCCGCTTACCGGACTCATCTAGATAGTACAAATCACGTCCCTCCCGCTTTACCTCGCTTAAACAAAGCACTTTCAACCCCAAATGCTTCCGAGTACCCCAGAAATCAATCCTCGTATTCTGCTTCTCCGGCTCTAATTCTAATAAAACCGTATTCTCCGGCCGACTACCCCCGATAAGGATATCCCTCAACATTCCGACATAACCCGCCTCCTCTAAGCCCCCAAACAAATGATTCCAATCCGCTGGAATATCAAAATGCGCTCGGTACGAACTCGCTAGCAAATGCTGAAAAAAGTACAATGACGGAAACCCCTGCATCTCAATTAACTGAGGCGTTAACCGTCCATCCGCCCCCTTACATATCCCAAAATCCAACTGCAAAAAAACGGTGTGAGGATCCTCGTTCGGTACCCGTAAGCCGGCAGGAATGGAAGCCTCCGTCTGCGCCACAAAACCCGGATGTGCAATTACCCTGCAAATATCCTCTACACCCTGCATCAATTGATCCCGCAAATAGCCCGGTACAAACACGGGCGTCTCACTTATCCGAAAAGTGACCGGCTCTCCATACGCCGTGTTCATGGTGTTCAAAAAAGCCTGGTACTTTTCAACTGTAAATGCCGCATTGTAGCGCTGTCGGATTTCCGTATGCATAGTTAATATCTATTTATAGTTCGTTTTTGGCTACAATTAAGCCGTCCTACTATTTTTATCCAAAAAGCCAGCCCTAACAAAATGAAGCAGGCCCCATTCTGAACACCTCTTTTATTGGGCAAATGTAATAAAGTTACCGTTTAAAGATTCTGTTATCTTTGCCCAGACTTTAAGTAACAAATAGTGATCCTACATCATCAGCAGGGTACGCTCAAATACGGAAACTCGCTATGGTAAGCAATTACCCTCCAGTAAGTGGCTCTCTCTTTGTTTTAGAAAAAATACAGTTTAGATTAAAAAAATACACGCTATGCTTTTTCAACCAAACCCGTTTCGCTGGGCTCTTTATTCCCTGCTCTTCCTCTGCACTGCAGGCTACCAGCTTCCCATTGCGGCCCAATCTAAATCCATCACCCTGGAAGATATTTGGGAAAAAGGAACCTTCCAAACAAAAGGCGGGCCACGTGGTATCCACTTCAAAAAAGATGGAATCCATTACACTGCCTTAAATGATAACAAAATTGAAGAGTTCGACCTACGAACTGGCGAAAAAACTAAGGTGCTATTTGATGCAAAACAGGCATCCTCCAGCTCCCCTAATTGGAAAGGCAATATTGATGGATACAGCTTCAGCGACGATGAATCTAAGCTCCTGCTGACTGTTCAAAGCAAATCCATTTACCGGTGGAGCTCAAAAGCTTATTTCTTCACTGCCTCTACCAATGGCACAGAAGCCAATGCCGTTTATGATCTTGCACAACAACAATATGCTACCTTCTCTCCTGACAATAAAAAGGTAGCCTTTGTAGTGGATAATAATATCTACATCAAAGACTTATCTACCAATATTGCCGCCCCTATCACTACCGATGGAAAAGTAAATGAAATCATTAACGGTGCCTCCGATTGGGTTTATGAAGAAGAATTTGAGCTAATTCGCGCTTTCGAATGGAGCCCAGATTCCAAATTTCTGGCCTACCTCCGCTTTGACGAACGGGCTGTCCCCGAGATGACCATGGAACAATACAATGGAGATGCTTACCCATCCCTTATAAAATTCAAATACCCAAAAGTCGGTGAAGCCAATGCGACCGTTTCCGCACACCTCTACCAACTGGATAGTCAAAAAACACTTGAGATCAATACCGGAGCTGATAAAGAAGACTACTTGCCAAGGATTGCCTGGACTCCCAAAGGGACCCTATGCATTACCCGCATGAACCGGCACCAAAACCATCTCTGGCTCCTCACCGTACAGCCCAACTCCGGAAAAACATCGGTCTTAATGGAGGAAACGAACCCAAGTTACCTCGACTTGCAGGAACCCCTATTTCTGGCAGATGGCTCAGGATTTATCTGGAAAAGCGAAAAAAGCGGATTTAACCACCTTTATCGGTATGATATGAAGGGAAAAGAAAAGGCCGCTTTAACAAAGGGAAATTTTGACGTTACCGCATTTTATGGCGTAGATGAGGAAAACCAACAGGTATTCTACCAAGCTGCTGCTAATAATCCGATGCAACGCGAAATTTACTCCGCCTCCCTCAACGGCAAAAACACAAAAAAAATCTCAGACACCCCCGGCTTCCATAATGCTCAATTCAGTGGCAATTTCGACTACTGGATCAACAGCTTCTCTACCCTTAACGACCCTCCCCGCTTCGCAGTACTCGACCGAACCGGTACCACTGTCCGAGTACTCGAACAAAATGAACGAATGCACCAAATTCAAAAAGAATATGGAACCGTACCCGCTACCTTCTTCCAAATCCCCTTGGAATACAGCGCGGCAGAAGAAGGAGGACCCTGGCAAGGCCACCTCAATGCCTTCATGATGCGCCCAGCGAATAGCCCAGATGGTACCAAACACCCGGTTCTAATGTTCGCCTATGGAGGACCTGGCAGCCAACAAGCGCTTGACCAATGGAAAGGACAGAATTACTGGTGGTTCCAAATGCTCGTCCAACAAGGTTTTGTTGTGGTCTGCGTAGATAACCGAGGAACCGGTGCCAGAGGAGAGGCATTTAAAAAGGCCACTTACCTCCAACTTGGAAAACTAGAGGCAATCGATCAAATCGCTGCCGCACGCCATATCGGCCAACTTCCTTTCATCGACTCCACTAAAATCGGGATTTTCGGGTGGAGCTTCGGTGGCTACCTCTCCAGCCTCTGCCTCCTGAAAGGCGGCAAAACCTTCAATTCCGCAATCGCCGTAGCCCCCGTAACGAACTGGAAATGGTACGACTCCATTTATACGGAACGATATATGCGTACCCATCAAGAAAATCCGAAGGGTTACGAAGAAAATTCACCCGTTAATTTCGCTGAACAACTCGAGGGAAACTATATGCTGGTTCATGGAATGACAGACGATAACGTCCACTTCCAACACAGCGCTGAAATGACCAACGAGCTCATAAAATACAACAAACAATTCAAAGGAATGATCTACCCTAACCGAAACCACGGTATCGGGGATAAAGCCGCCCGCCTTCACCTCTACAGAGCAATGACGCAGTTTCTGAACGAACACTTAGGCGCCCCCACCATCAACAAACCCTAACCAAAGAATGGCCCCGGTCGAAAAGTAGTCAACCGGGGCCATTTACTTAATAGTGCATATTCTATTACCGTGCTGCCAAACCGCCGTCAATCACCAACTCACTTCCGGTAACGTAAGACGATTCATCGGAGGCCAAAAACAAAGCCCCATACGCAATCTCCTTCGCCTGCCCAATCCTACCTAGCGGACACATTGCTTTCATCATAGCGTCCAGCGCAGCAGGATCCATGGCTAAAAGCCCTTCTGTCATAGGCGTCAAAACCCCACCAGGATGGATAGAATTCACCCGTATATTGTGCGGAGCAAATTCAACAGCCTGATCCTTGCTCAACAACCGCATCCCAGCTTTGGACGCACTGTAAGCAGCTCCATTACCTCCCACAAGTCCAGCTATCGAGGAAATATGAACGATGGAACCCTTTCCGGATCGTTTTAAGTAAGGCAAGGCAGCTTTAACGCCCACAAAAGCACTCGTTAAATTGGTATCGATAACTTGGTGCCATTGCTCCAAACTAGAGGCCTCCGTAGTCTCCATAGGACGATAAATTCCGGCATTGTTTACCAAAATATCCACTCCCCCATACAAAGTAGCCGCAAAATCAACTACCCTGGCCCAATCCGTTTCCGAAACGACATCGTGCTCTAAAGCGCTGATTGCTAAGCCCTCCGAATGTGCATGATTGACCCAGTTGGTCAATTTTTCCACCTGCACATCTGTAGCTACTACCTTTGCACCTTCCTCCGCAAACAAACGGGCGATAGCAGCACCCATTCCACCAGCGGCACCTGTTACAATTGCTACTTTTTGCTGTAATCTTTTCATAAATAAAGGGTTGTT
>CANHDG010000008.1 GCA_947459365.1 Saprospirales bacterium | reverse complement strand
GTTAACGACTGTTGGAATGTAAAATTCTGCTTTGGGTTGGTGTTTGTTGTTTTCAACAAATTGGAGGAATTGTTTTTCGAGGACGGGTAACAAGGTGGGGTGGAAGCCCCAAAAGTTCATTGATACCAGTGTATTGTCCTCGAGTGGATGTTTTTGGCCGGCTTCATCTAAGTAGAAAATTCCATCGTCGAATCGTTGAATTTTAGTGCGTTCGACTACATCTGTGAGGTATCCTTCTTCGTTTTCGGAGCAGACTCCTCTGGAGACGGCGCCATTTTCGGAGAGCGTATTGGCTAGTCGATAGGCCACCATGGCATAGGTGGAAGGGTTGCAGTCTTGTGTTAGGAATTTAGCGATCGTCAGGAAGGCATCTTCCCCGTAGTAGTCGTCGGCATTAATGGCGGCGAATGGTTCCTGGAGGCTATTTTTAGCAGCCAGGATGGCGTGGCCGGTCCCCCAAGGTTTTTGTCGCTCGGGTTTGGGGTCAAGGTGTTCGATTGTTGTATCCATCTCCTGGAAGGCATAAAAAGTAGGGAGGATGGCTTCGATTTTGGCGCCTACTTTTTCTCTGAATTCGGCTTCGATTTCTTTTCGGATGACGAGGACGATTTTACCGAAACCAGCTTTGGCGGCGTCTCGGACGGAGAATTCGAGGATAGATTCACCATTGGGGCCCATCCCATCGGCTTGTTTTAATCCACCGTATCGGGATCCGATTCCGGCGGCCAGTATTAGTAAGGTGGGTTGCATGAAGAGTTTTGTTAGTGATAATTCTGCGAAGGTAATACAACGGCAGGCATAGGAGTATGGTGGAGGGGGTGATCCTTTCATTTTGGGACTAATTTGATTAGAATAGGTGATGGATTATTTGAATAAAAGAAAAAGGGAGGGGCTTGGATGCAACTCATCGATTCTGGAGAGCACCTTATCTTTGGGATTTGGATACTACTCTAGTTATCTGATCGTTAATAGGATTATTCCGCTATTTTGTTGTGAAAACGTTTAAAAGGATATTATGCAAATAACTGCTGCTCAGATTGCTGCCCTCCTTGGTGGGCAGGTAGAAGGAAACCCGGATGTTGTTGTTCACCGTCCAATGCGAATTGAGGAGGCTGGACCGGGTGATTTTGCTTTTTTTGATCATCCCAAGTATGAGCAGTACGCATATAATACAAGTGCTTCCATTTTACTGGTCGGTGAGCACTTTGTCCCTGCTCATCCGATCACGTCCACCCTCATTAGGGTTTCAGATGTTAGGGGTGCTTTGGCGTTGTTATTGGGTCATTTTGGGTCTGCGCAGCAGGCTTCTGCTGTACCGGAGGTTTCGACCCAAGCGTTGGTTCATCCAACGGCGAAAGTTGGTCCTGGCAGTTCTGTTGGCGCCTTTTCTATTTTAGAGGAAGGCGTTGAGGTGGGTGCTGATTGCATTATCTATCCACAGGTTTACATTGGCAGAAATGTTCGGATTGGGGACGGAACGGTACTTTATCCCGGTGTCAAGATATATTACGACTCGGTAGTGGGGCGGCAATGCATTGTGCATGCTAATTCAGTGATTGGAAGTGATGGTTTTGGTTTTGCACCCTTGCCAGATGGATCTTGGAAAAAGGTTCCACAGGTAGGAAATGTGGTAATAGAAGACGAAGTGGAGCTGGGAGCGGGCGCTTGTATTGACCGGGCTTCGCTGGGAAGTACCATCATCCATCGGGGAGCAAAGATTGATAATTTGGTGCATATTGCCCACAATGTCGAGGTGGGAGCGCATACCGTAATGGCTGCTCAAGTTGGAATTGCCGGTAGTAGCAAAATTGGTCCAAACTGTATGTTAGGGGGGCAAACGGGTGTTGCGGGGCATATTTCATTGGCAAAGGGAACTCGTACACAGGCACAAAGCGGGATTGCTTCTACGGTAACAGAGGAGGGGAAGGCTTTATTTGGAACGCCTGCGATCGATTACAACCAATACGTTCGTTCGTTTATCGTATTTAAACAGCTCCCTGAACTAGCCAAGCAAGTTCGCGCGTTGTTAAAGGCCAATAAATAGTTTAGAACGGTATTTAATACAAACGCCCTGCTCTCGGGCTGACCAAAGCAGGGCGTTTCTTATTGTGGTGTTACATTATTGTTATTGCCAGATTAAGCGACTGGACGCAAAACCATTCTCATTGGTGATCAGGACCGCGTACATGCCTGCTGGCAATTGGTTTCTAGGAATAGTCACCTCTTGATCGCGGACACCTTCATAGTTTGCAACTGTTTTTCCTTGAAAGTCAACCACGCGAATGGAGGTTGCCATTTGATTAGGGTTGTTAAAAAACAGATGGACATCGTTGGTGGCAGGATTGGGTACTAACAGAAGGTTGAAGTTTTGTTGTACCAGTTCTTCTGTTCCGACGGTGATGACCTCTACGCAATTTATTGAACCAGGTTTGGCCCTACTGAGTAAGTACTTGTCGTTGACGGCAGCGATGACGGAGTCCACACATATTTGGGTTCCGGTGAGTTGGCTGTAGTGTATTTTCAGTACGCTTGAGGGTTGGAAATTTTTGGGGATGGTAGATTCATCCATAGCCAGGGCTACAATTCTGGTATCGTTGTGGAGCAAGGTGGGGTTAAACCCAGGGGCGATGGATTCGACGCTATCGATCAGTATTCCTGACATTTCCAGTTCAAATGCCAGTGTTTTGTTGAACGGGTTAGTGATTTTCAGTTCTACGGTTTTGGCGACGGTATCGACTAATCCTGGGCGGAAAAAGACAGCGTCGTTTGGATTTTCTTTACCAGTTGGAAATTCACAAGCGAAGCGGGTTCCCCAGTGTTGAGGGTCATTTTCGTGCAGGATACATTCTTGTAGCAGTGCAGCGTCATAAACGGTCAGGTGTCCATCTGCATACAAGTCTTTGCAGGTCGTTAAGGAGGCGGTATCTTCTAGTGCGTTTTGGAGGTAAATGGATACATCGTCATTTTCGCGCTGGAGGTTTTGGTTCCAGTCTCCTTGCAGCGCGGTTCCGTTGCAGACGCCTTCGCAATCAGGTTTTGCATTTCCATGAAGAACACCTAAGCAGTCGGAATAAGGAGGGCAGTCTGTGATAAACTCAACATCTGGGGCTCCATTAGCTCCATAGGTAAGGTTAAAGCAAGATTGTGCCCAGTTGTTATCGTAGCTTTTTTCTACCCTTCCGAGTTTGTCTGGGGTATGGTCCCAGTTGACCCTCATAACAAAGGTGTAATTGCCTTCAGGGAGGTCGGTGATATCAATCCATTGGCAAGGCAGGCCGATGTAGTAATAGTCGCCACATTGGGCGCTGATTCCCATATTTTCGCAGGTATATTTACCGTTGCCTCCGTTATCGCATTCGAGGTCAAGTACGCAGAATCCATTTTTGGCACCTACTGGTACCAGGTTTCCATTTTCATCGAAGAGGATGTATTCGGCGTAACCTCGGTAATGCCAATGGCCGTGGCATGGGTCCCAGACAAATTGGTCATTTGCCTGATTGGGATTAGAGGGAGTTTGGCCGATGTAATAGTCTTGTTCACCGTTATTTTGGATATGTGTAGTGAACTCTAGCAGGGTTCGGTCTCCGAATCCGCGCAGGCAACCCTCTTCTACGGCGCAGGCATCTGCATTGGAGATCGTACCTAGTTTGATTGTATTGTTGAGGACGTCCTGACGGACCACCAGGTCGGGTGCATTGGGGCAGTTTGGATCTCCAGGGTAGATACAATCGGAACTGATGGTAGCGAGTGGGTTGTAGTTACAGGCGGAAGTATCTGTACATCCTGCAATAGGCCCGAGGTAAGTCAAGCTAAATTGCATGGAGCTGGTGTCGCAGTCGGCACTAGCGTAACCGAGTCGGATATAGTACGTGCTTCCTCCGGCTAGGAATAATTCTGCTTGAGCGAGGATACTGCTATCTGGGCAGCCCCCATCGCTGTAGAACAGGGTGCCTGCTACGGTTTCGGTAGGGTTGATGTATTGGCATTCGGTGCCATACACCCAGATTTTGGTTGGGCAAGTATTTTCAGGGAAGCAGGTGCTCAGCAAGTAAGAGCCATTTTGGTTGGGTGTAAAGCTGTACCAGGATTGGCTGCCATCGGGAGCGGTTTGGTATTGTCCTTCTTGCACATTGATAGCGGTGAAGCAATTATAGCCTGGGGGACAGTTAAAGCTGTACGATTCGGAGGATCCGTAGATTCCAGTAAGGTTTTCGTGCAGGAGGATGCTGTCGAGGAAGAGTTGGTAAAAGCCATCTGGGGCAATTCCGTCTCCGTAGCTATCTAGGATGGTGAATTTGGTACAGGTATTTTTAGGGATGCAGTAAGTTAGGTCCAGGAGTTGCTGATTTTGGCAGGCGCCTTCAGCGATGATTTGACCTGTGGCGAGGTTGGTGATGTTCCAGGACACTTCGTACCAATAGTAGTCCGGCTGAAGCCTTAGCCGAAGGGTTTGCTCTGTACTATCGCATTGTGCAGACAGGGACAGGGCGCTGAGGAATACAGTGATAGACAGGAAGAGGGCGCGCAGCATAGGGGAAATAAGGTTAGTTAAAAAAGCAATGTTGCAGTTGAGTGTCGCAAAATTGGTAGAAGTTTCGATGGAATGAACCATTAACTACTAATTTGTAGCATTTAGGCAATTTTTTAGGTTTTCGTACTGTAATTGGAGAATTAGGGTTGGTAAAAGGAGGCAATATTGCTTGCCAATGATTTTAATTCCTCCCCGCTCGTGTTAACAGGAGGGTGGCCGAATCCAAAATCAGCCATGGATTGCATGGGCATGAGGTGGATATGGGTATGAGGCACCTCTAAGCCAACTACAGCCACGCCTACTTTTTTGCAGGGAACCGCTTGCTGGAGGGCCTTGGCTACTTTTTTGGAAAAAATCATCAGTTCGCCCAAAAGTTCGTCGGGCATATCAAAGAGGTAGTCAATTTCTTGTTTGGGTATGCAAAGGGTATGGCCTTTTGTTCTGGGGGTGACATCCAGAAAGGCTAGGAACTGCGTTGTTTCGGCTATTTTATAGCATGGGATTTCTCCGTTTACGATTCTTGTGAAGATAGAGGCCATGTTGTATGTATTGAATGTTGGTTGAAGGTATTGGAAAGAGGGGTAAATGTAGTGCGATTATTGGATTTTTATTTCATCGATAAAGATCCAAGAGGGGTATCCTGCTCCTTTATGTCCGTCGGGGCAGAGGCCTCTGTTCACGCCGGTCACGCGCAAATAACGCGTTTCCAGTGCGGGGAAGGAGAGGGTAAAATGTTTTTGGAGTAATCCTTTTTCGGTGGGGGGGATGGTGTTTTCTACAATTCCTATTTTTTGGAAGTGGCGGCCATCTGTGGAGTTTTCGACTTGAAAGGCGGTTGGAAAAAAGATCCAGGCATTTTCGTCTTGAAAAAAATGGCCATCTACCTGTTGAATGGATTGTTTTTTGCCCAAATCTAATACGACCTCCAGGTTTTTCCCTTCAAAGCCTTGCCAGCTACCGGATCGGAAGTCGGCGCCTCCAGGTAAAAGGTCAACGAGTGCATCCATTCCACCCCCGGTGTACTGAGGAGAGAACGGGAATTGGTATTCTAAGACTTTAAGGTCGTTTGTTTTTTTAAAGAACAGAGTGGTATCTGGAAAACTTTTTTGCCCTTCTTTTTCGGAGAAGAAAACGAGTGTGCTGTTTTGCTTTAGTTGGATGGGGTCATTGTAAGGTTGAAAGGACTGCCCATTCAACTGGTAGAAGATGGTTGCCTCTTTATCGGCGCAATCGAGGCGGACGGTTTGTTTATCGGTAAATACCCGGTTTCCACTTGAGACAAACGGCATCATTGGCCGGGAATTGACCTGGTTCGTAAGGTTGATGGAGTTGTTTTTTTCTTCTTTGCCAAGTTTAAAGTCGAGCAATCCTCCGGAAATCAGTTGCTGGTGTTGGAGGGTTGGCAGTTTCCAGGGTTGTTGATTTAGATGTATTTGATTTGCATGGGGGTTGCAGGCAATTTGGAACTTTTTTCCCTGGGGTAGCTGGAGCGTAATTTTATCGAAGGCGGGAATTCCTAGAACATACTCTTCTGAGCCGGGAGTGAGGGGGTACATTCCGATGGAGGACCATACATACCAGGCGGACATTTGGCCGCAGTCATCATTTCCGCAGAGGCCATCTGGCTGATTGGTGTACAGTTCTGAGCGAATTTGCTGTACTCGTTTTCTTGTTTTTTCGGGTTGTCCGAGGAGGCTATAAAGGTAAGCTACATGGTGACAGGGCTCATTACCGTGTGCGTATTGGCCGATAAGACCTGTGATATCGGCTTGGTTTCGACCAGTTGTTTGGCTAGGTTGATCAAACAGGCGATCTAGTTCTTTGAGGAAGTTGGAGGGGCCTCCAAACAAGCTGACCATTCCGGGCACGTCGTGTTGTATAGAAAAGCGATACTGCCAGGCATTGGCCTCTGTGAAGTTGAAATTGACTTCGGCGGGATCGAAGGGGCTGTGCCAGGTTCCGTTGGATTTTCCTCGGAAGAACCGCGTTTGGGGGTCAAAAAGGTTCCGGTAGTGTGTGGCACGTTGGGCGTATTGGTTGGCTACATTTTTTTTATCGAGTTTGGCTGCCATGGTGGAGATGCACCAATCATCAAAGGTATACTCGAGTGTTTTGGAGACGGATTCGGGTTCTTCATTGGCTGGGATGTAACCCTTTTGGCGGTATTGTTGTAATCCTAGGCGGTTTAACTCTGCACTTTTTTGCATGGCCGCTAAGAGGACAGGGGCATCGGATGGTGCAACTAGGCCTTTGGTATAAGCATCCAAGATGACTGGGATGGCGTGGTTCCCGATCATGCAATTCGTTTCATTTGCTGCGAGTTCCCAGACGGGCAATAGGCCAGCCTGTTGGTATTGCAGCAAGAAAGTACGGATAAAGTCACGCATGCGTTGTGGTTCTAGTAAAGCATGCAACGGATTGGCGGCACGGTAGGTGTCCCAGAGGGAGAATACCGTATAGACGGGATGGTAGGCGTGGTGGATTTTTTGGTCCATGCCTCGATAATGGCCATCAACGTCCGACCAGAGGTTGGGAGCCATTGCGGTGTGGTAGAGGGCGGTGTAGAAGGTAGTTTGTTCAGCGGTGGATCCACCTTGTACGATTATTTTGGAGAGGTATCGTTCCCAGGCGGTGTTGGCTTGGTCACGGATACGGTCGAAGTCAAAATCGGGACATTCGGCTTCTAGGTTTTTACGGGCGCCTTCAATACTTACTGAAGAGATTCCGACAGTAACGACGAGCGGATCGGGGGAGGAATTAAAATGAAAGACACCAACACAGGCTTTGCCGTCGATTGAGTTCGCCACTCCGGGAGGGTTTTGGGTCAGGTCGAGCAATTGGTATTGGCTTAGGGGTTGGGAGAACCGCAGGACGAAAAAGAGGGTTTGTCGTTCGGCCCAGCTTTTGGAGATTCGGTATCCGCTTATTTCTTGGCTAGATACCAGATTAAGTCCTGATTCAAGTACTTCATCGCGGTGGCGCAGGTCTACCAAGAGTTTAGCCGATTCAATATTTGAGGGGTAAGTATATCGGTGTACGCCGACTCGTTCGCTTGCTGTCATTTCGCAATAGATATCGGCATCGGTTAGATGGACAGAATAATAACCTGGGGTTGCTTTTTCGGCTGATTTCCGGAAGTGCATTGTGCTAGAGGCAGGATCCAGATTTAGGTTGGAGGTGAAAGGGCGAACGAGCACATCGTTGTAGTCGGGCACACCGGTTCCGCTTAAATGGGTATGGCTAAAGCCGTAGAGTAGGCTATCGGAGTAGTGGTAACCAGAGCACCCATCCCAGTCCATCATAGAGCTCCGAGTATTGGGGCCTAGCTGTACCATCCCGAAGGGCATAGTAGCGGCGGGATGGGTATGTCCATGGGCGTCGGTTCCTATAAATGGATTAACAAGGGCAGTAAGGGAAGAAGACTGTGCCAGCAAGTTGGTAGCAAGGCATAGTAGCCCTACAAGAGCTTGGGTACGATTTATATTTTGCATAAAAAGAGCTTTTCGCTGCGATTTTTAAGCGCTAAGGTATAAAATTGTGGTATCTATCGGTTAAAAATAAGTCTTTCCGTTCCAGACTGCGTACCTTTGCGAGGTACATTTTGAACTACTTATGTCTTTTTCCCGGCTTCTGTTTTCTATTTTAGCTTCTATTACTCCGTTGTTTGGGTTTGCGCAGGCAGGTGCTATCCAGGCGGCTGCCAGTGTGCTTCCCTCTGACTGTTTGGAGGACCGGGGTATTATGGTTACATTGACTGTGGGTCAGGCTCCGGCCATTGTACAGTGGGAAAATAGTACTGCTGGTAAGAGTGGGATTTTGATCTTGCAGGAGTTAGGGGTTCCGGATACGATCAGGAATATATTGGCTGGAGACTACTCCTTGTTAGTGACCAACGGCTTTGGAGTAGACACGACGCTCTATTTGACAGTAGTTGCTCCACCCCCCATAACTGCCAAGGTTGAGATCAAGTCAGAGAAGTGTTTTGGGGAGTCGACAGGTTCTATTTTGATTAGTAAAATTGAGGGGGGATTACCTCCTTATTTTACTCGATTAGATGGTGGGGTGACGGCAGAGATTATTTTTTGGGAAAATCTGGCATTTGGTTTTCACAGTATTGACGTGGAGGATTCGAATGGATGTGTTTTTACGACCTCTGTTTTGTTGCCAGCCGGGATTGAGTTTCAATTTAATGTAGGTGCGGATACTCTGATTGTGAGTGGGGATACGATTCGGGGGGCGATCAGCAGCAACCAGCCTTTAAAGGTGCTGGACTGGGTTCCGGATCGACAGGCTATTTTTCAGACGGCGGGTGAATATGTGTTGTTTCCATTGTTTGACACCCGTTATCGGGTGACTGCGGTGGATACGAATGGATGTAAGTCGGAGGATCAGATACTTGTTCGGACACAGCGGAGCCGTCCGGTGTATGCTCCGAATGTATTTGCGCCGGAGGCTGCTACTGCGGAGAATCGTTTTTTTTCCTTGTATATAGGGGGAGGGGTTCGAAAGATACAGTCTTTACGAATTGGAGACCGCAGTGGTCGGGTATGGTTTGAGGCCACTGATATTTTACCGAATGATGCGCTTTATGGCGCTTGGGATGGCCGATTTGGGGGGGAGAAGGCACCCTCGGATGTTTACATTTGGATAGCTATACTAGAATACACAGATGGGCGAGTTGACACCCAATCGGGCGATGTATTACTAGTGCGTTAAGGAGTAGGGAGTGGTATTTAAAGTTGGTTTTTTACCGTAAGTACTTCCAGTGCATGGAAGGCTGTTTCATCGGCAATTTTGAATTTTCCTTTGAGATACTGGATCACTTTGTGTTCTGTGGGGGTCACCAATCCCTTTGCCAGGATCACATCTAGGCTATGGTAAAACAGGGGTAAGCGGGTTTGTTCGCGTACACCAGTACTTGCTGCGTCGATCAGCTGTTGAGGGCTTCCTGCCTTTTGGTAATAGGCTTCTGCCGCTTCTAGGAGGGTTTGTGGGTCATATCCAATGAAGATATTTCGACTGCCTAGCGAGGTCATGAGTGCGACATTGGTTTGGTCACCGAGAATTTCATCGGCTTTGTGGCAGGCGAGCAGGATGGCTGCGCAGGCTTCTGCTTCATCTGGGATGGTAAATAGGGGTGTGTGGTTGGCTTGCATGATTTTACAATAATAGGCTTAGCGAGAAGGAGAGGTTCCGTCGGTCTTTTGGATGTTGGATTATGTGTTTGAAGTAGAATTTCTTGGGATCGTAGGGATATTCAAGAGAAGGGACGGACCTACATCAAGTAGGCCCCGAATGATTGTTCTGCAAATATCGTGCAAATAATTGGAGGCTGGTCTGGAGCAACTTCAAATTTATCTGCCAAATTTTATTCTTTGTCGAAAACAATTCTAGATAAGGAAACGTTTATTGGAAAAAATGTTTCCAAACAGTACCTTTGCGTCATGAATGAGCTTCAGGAAAAGTGGCTTCAAGAAATAGAGGCCTTGTTCCTTCGATATGGGATAAAGAGCATTACGATGGAGGATGTGGCCAGAGAATTGGGTATATCCAAGAAGACCTTGTACCAATTTGTCGATAACAAAGACGATTTGGTACAGAGAGTAATATCCAGGCACATCGAATTAGAAAAGAAATTATGTTCCTCTCTTTTTCTGGAAGCGGAGAATGCGTTGGAGGAGATTCGGATGGTGATTGCCTCGAATACCACTCTTGTATCGCAGATGCGGACCAATATCGTTTTTGACTTACAGCGGTATCATCGGGAGGCATGGAATCTTTTATTGAATTACCAAAACAACTTCCTTTACCAAGTAGTACACAACAATTTGATGCGTGGGATCCGAGAAGGATTATATCGTTCCAATTTTAATGTAGACATCATGACCCGTTTGCACGTGGGTTCTGCCTTTCAGCTTTTTGATGAAACGGTTTTCCCCTCCTCATCGTATTCGAGGGCAGAGGTGTTTCGGGAATTTATGGAAAGTTATATTTATGGAGTGGTTTCAGAGGAGGGTCGACGGTTATTTGAGGAAATGATTGGTAACAAACATTGACAAGACAAACAAACAAATTTATATGCACAGATTACTCCTTCTATTGATCGTTGTCCTCACCGTGATGGGTAATGCGGCTGCACAGCAACGCATGTCACTAAATGACTGTATCAGTTACGGTTTGGCCAATAACCCGCAAGTAAAAGTTGCGCAATTACAGGTTTCCGATGCTGATTGGCAGATTAAAGAGAACACGGCTACAGGACTTCCTCAGGTAACGGCAGGTTTGGGTTACACTGGATTTATTCAGCGGGGCGGTCTGCCATCCGGAGCCCTTTCATTCGGTGGCGGTGGTGGTCCTGTTCCACCCTTTGTTTACGAGCAGTTTACAAACGAGCAAGTACAAGCATTGGGTGCCTTTTTAGGAGCTGCCTTTCAGTCAGATCCGGATTCTAAATTATTTTTTAATCCTGTTCACAGTGCCACAGCGAGCCTGTCTGCTAATCAATTGATTTTCAGTAATTCTTACTTACTTGCACGCAAGGCTGCCAAATTTTACAGGGCCTATGCGAATGAGCAGCTCGCAGTGACTAAGCGAACCCTTCGCAATCAAATTATTGAGGCCTACTTGCCTGCTTTGTTGATTTCGGACAATCTAGCGACACTTGACCGGAATATTTCCAATTTGTCCCGTTTGTTGGGGGAGACCAAGGAAATCAATAAAGCTGGATTTTTGGAGCAGTTAGATGTAGATCGCATTGAGCTAGCGTATTCTACGCTTCGAAGTGAGCGGGAAAACCTGGCCAGGCAGCAGGAAACGGTTGTAAATGCACTCAAATTTACGCTGGGGATGGGGGTTGCTGATTCGTTGATTTTGAGCGATAATACAGAGCAGTTGTTAACGCAGTATGCAGATGCAGATTTAACTACTGCCTTGAATTACATGAACCGTCCGGAGTATTCCACTTTGCTGAAAGGCCGGGAGTTGAGCTTAATTCAGGTCCAGTTGAATGAGAAGACCTGGATGCCTACAGTCGTTGGTTTTTTGCAATGGCAGGGCGGTTATCAGGGTGGATTTGGTGCGTCGGATGGAGAGAGTTTTAATGACTGGTATTTTATTCCATCAACAGTTGGAGGTATTTCGATCAGTTCCACTTTGTACGATAGTGGTGTGAGCAAAGCGAAGCGCCAGCGCGCGCTGCTTGCTTTACAGAGCTTGGATGAGCAGAAAAAACTGTTGGAGAACGCCTTTGAACTAGAATTAAGTGCCGCCCGAAAGCAGTATATGAACGCCCTTGACCGTACGCGTAATCAGCAGAAAAATGTGGATTTAGCGAAGCGGATCTATACCACCACCGAAACGAAGTATAAAGCGGGTGTTGGTAGCAGTTTTGAGTTAATTCAGGCAGAACAGAGTTTATATGGTGCTGAGCAGGCACTTATGAATGCCCGCTTTGATTTACTTTCCGCTCGGATTGCCATTCGGAAAGCCATGGGTGTTGAATAACAGTTGATAAGTAAATTAGTCAAACCGGTCTTTTTGCAGGGACGGTGGTTAAATCAATTAAAAATAAATTAATATAAAATGAAAAATTTAGTATATCTCTTATTCATCCCTTTTCTGGCTGCTTGTGGTGGGGGTGCCAAGGATCCGGCTGCACAATTGAGTGCTTTGAAAGAGAAGCGCGCACAGTTGGATATTGAAATTGCTGCTTTGGAGGCACAGGTTGGTAAAGTGGCGGGTGCGGCGAAAGTCAAGTCGGTTGCCATTAGTGAGGTTAAAACGGAACTTTTCCAACATTTTATTGATTTGCAGGGAAAAGTAGAAGCGGAGGAAAGTGTGACTGTGACGGCCAAAATGCCGGGTTCCCTTCAGCGTATTCTTGTTTCGAATGGTGACCAGGTTCGGAAAGGTCAGTTATTGGCAGAAATAGACGATGCCATTCTGCACAAAACGATGGCAGAATTGGAAGGACAGCTTCGCGTAGCAGAGGATATTTACAATCGGCAAAAAGGACTTTGGGACCAAAAAATCGGGACGGAGGTTCAGTTTATACAAGCCAGAAATGGCAAAGAGTCTTTGGAGCGCAGCATGGCGACCCTGCGCGAGCAGATGTCTATGGCCAAGATTTACGCACCCACTGCTGGAGTGGTGGATCTGGTGATGCTAAAACAAGGACAGGCGATTGCACCGGGTATGCCGCTCTGCAATATTGTAAATCTATCGAAGCTGAAAATCAAAGGAGAAGTAACGGAAGCATTTTCAGCTAAAGTGAAGAAAGGCGATCGTGTTCAGGTATACTTCCCTGACTTAGATAAAGAGTTGAGAACTACAGTTACGTACGTATCTAAGACGATTAATCCTGCAACCCGTACCTTCACAGTAGAGTGTGCCCTTCCGACTGGTCCAGATTACCGCGCCAATCAGATTGCAGTTGTTAAGATTGTGGATTATCAAAATGCCAACGCTGTGGTGGTGCCGGTTAATTTAATTCAGACAGCAGATGACGGTGAATTTGTATTGGTAGCGGAAAAGACTGCTGATCAACAAGCAACAGTTAAGAAAGTGACGATCCAACAAGGGGCAAATTACAATGGCCGAGTTGAAATCTTGACCGGTTTGAAAAAAGGTGATTTCATTATTTCAACGGGCTATCAAGATGTAAATAACGGTGAAGCCATTGTGTTTTAACCACAGTGCCTATTTTCCTTTATTAGGGTTTTCGGCATGGAAAAATTTGAAAGAAGGGTTTCTAAGCTCTTCATTTCTGTGCTGAGTGAATTCTGCTGAGCAAGCTACCATTTAATTATTTTTCATTATGAAAGAATTTAAACCCACCAGTTGGGCGATTGATAACCGGACCAGTATTTTCATTATTACAGTGATTATTACACTGACCGGTATTATGTCTTATAACGCGCTCCCGAAGGAGCAGTTTCCGGATGTGGTAGTTCCTACCATATTTGTTTCCACGATTTATCCTGGTGCATCTCCTACAGATATGGAGCAATTGGTGACGAAGCCAATTGAAAAACAGTTAAAAGGGATCAATGGGGTGAAGAAAGTGACCTCTAACTCTGTACAAGACTTTTCTACGGTTATTGTGGAGTTTAATACCAGTTTGGATGTAATCCAGTGTAAGCAGAAGGTAAAAGACGCGGTGGATAAAGCCAAGCGGGATTTGCCGAATGACTTGCCGGTGGATCCCAATGTTACGGAGCTGGATATTTCTGAGATTCCAATCATGAGCATCAATATTGCTGGTGATTTTAGCTTAGACAAGTTGAAGGATTATGCAGAAAAGGCGAAGGATCGGGTGGAGGAGCTAAAGGAGATTACCCGGGTAGATATGGTTGGGGCGTTGGACAAGGAGATTCAAGTGGATGTGGACAAGTACAAAATGGCGGCAGCCAGTTTGTCTTTCCGGGATATTGAGACGGCATTGGCTTATGAGAATATGACTATTTCTGCGGGAAATGTGGATGTAGGAGGGATGACCCGTTCTATTTCTATTCGCGGTGATTTTAAGGATGTGGAGCAGATTAAAAATATTGTGATTAACTCACAGTCTGGTGCGAAGATGTTTTTGAAAGATATCGCGGATGTGCGTTTGGGCTATGAGAAGCAGGAGAGTTACAGCCGATTGAATGGTAAGAATGTTATTGCGTTGAATGTGATCAAGAAAACTGGAGAGAACTTGATCAATGCTTCTGACCAGATTAAGTTGATTGTTGAGGATTTGAAGGCGAATGATTTGCCTGCCAATTTGGAGGTAACGATCACTGGGGATCAGAGCCGTGGAACCCGGGTGACGCTTCATGATTTGATCAACACCATTATCATCGGCTTCATTTTGGTGACCCTGATTTTGATGTTTTTCATGGGGGCCACGGATGCGATTTTTGTGGCGCTTTCGGTGCCATTGTCGATGTGTATTGCTTTTATGGTGCTTCCTGCTTTTGGGTTCACCTTGAATTTCATCGTTTTGTTTGCCTTTTTATTAGGGTTAGGTATTGTGGTGGATGATGCGATTGTGGTAATTGAGAATACACACCGCATTTACCACGATGATGCTCGGTTAACCATTGTACAGGCGGCTAAAAAAGCTGCTGGGGAGGTCTTTTTACCGGTATTATCTGGTACGGCGACTACTTTAGCGCCTTTCTTTCCTTTGGTGTTTTGGGGAGGTATTTTTGGTAAGTTCATGCACTTTTTGCCGGTTACGGTCATTATCACCTTAACAGCATCTTTATTGGTGGCGTATATCATCAATCCTGTATTTGCGGTGTGGTTTATGGGAGATCCCAAGCGAGAAGGGAAGGTGTTGGATCCGGTCAAAAAACGGAATCGAAGCATTTTGGGGTATACGTTGTATGGTTTGGCGGTGATTGGATTTTATGCGGCCGGCAACATAGCGTTAGGTAATTTTGCAGTGACCTTGGCGCTGTTAACGGTTTTATACAAATTCGCGATTGAGAAAGCTGTTCATTGGTTTAGGGAGAAGGGCTGGCCGTCTGTCCAAGCTGGTTATGCTCGTTTCCTTGCATTTACGTTGAAGTATCCGGTTTCCATTTTAAGTGGAGTTGTGTTATTCTTGTTGGTTTCTTTGGGAATAATTGGTGGTAGTCGTGCGAATGTGGTCTTGTTTCCCAAGGCCGACCCTAATTTTATTTATGTGTACATGTCTTTACCGGTAGGTACGGAGATTGGTGTTACGGATTCATTGACCCGTGTACTGGAGTCAAAGGTTACCGAAGTTATTGGGGAAAATAATCCGATTGTGGAGTCTGTGATTGCGAATGTGGCCTTGAATGCCTCTGAGGATCAGTTTGACCGAACGGCTACGTCTAATAAGGGGAAGGTAGGTATTGCCTTTGTTGAGTTTAGTAAACGCGAGGGCGTGAGCACGAAAGAGTATATGGATAAAATCCGGGAGGCGACGAAGGGCGTTATTCCGGGCGCTGAGATTACGGTGGGACAAGAGGAAGGGGGGCCACCTACGCCCAAACCTATTTCGGTAGAGGTGCGTGGAGATGATCTCCAACAATTGATTTCTGTTTCTGCGAAAGTGAAGCGATATTTAGATTCATTGGCTATCCCTGGTGTGGAAGAGCTTCGCTCGGATATGATTGTTTCCAAGCCAGAGATCAATATTCAGGTAGATCGTGATCGCGCGAACCGTGAAGGGATTTCAACGGCTCAGGTGGGCAGTGAGTTCCGAACGGCTATTTTGGGTAAGGAAGCGACCAAGTTTAAAGATGGAGAAGACGAGTTGCCGGTTATGATTCGATTGAAAGAGGAGCAGCGCACCAATATTGATGCGGTGGAGAATATGAACATCACGTTTCGCGATATGAATATGGGGGGAATGTTGCGGTCGGTTCCAATGTCAGCTTTAGCGGATATTAAGTACACGAACACCTATGGAGGGATTCGTCGACAGGATCAAGAGCGGTTGGTAACGATTTCTTCCAATATTACGGCAGAATACCAGCCAACTCAGACGGATGTGATCAACAAAGTAAAAACAGCTGTTGCTACCTTCCCACAGTCGGAAGGAGTGAAAGTAGCATTTGCTGGGGAAGATGCTGAGTTTGTAGATGCCTTTAATTTCCTTGGCCGCTCCTTATTGATTTCGATTGGAATTATATTGTTGATTTTGGTAGCGCAATTTAACTCCTTTGGCAAGACGGTCATTATCATGACTGAGGTAGTCTTTTCGGTGATTGGTGCCTTATTGGGTATCGCCATTTTTGGAATGGATTACTCGGTGATTATGATGGGGGTAGGTATTATTGCCTTGGCAGGGATTGTGGTTCGAAATGGGATCCTTTTGGTCGAGTATACGGATATATTAAGGGAGCAGGGGTATGAGGTGAAACAGGCCATCATAGATGCAGGTCGTATTCGTATGACACCTGTATTATTGACAGCAACGGCTGCGATCTTGGGTTTGATTCCATTGGCGGTTGGTTTCAATATTGATTTTGAGAGCTTGTTTGCGACGGGTGATCCCAAAATTTACTTGGGAGGCGATTCGGTTGCCTTCTGGGGTCCTTTATCTTGGACGATTATCTTTGGTTTAGGTTTCGCTACCTTTATTACACTTATTGTGTTGCCAGTGATGTATTTATTGGGGCACAACGTGAAGTACTGGTGGCAGGATAAGATTTAAGCCTGCTAATAGTCTTTGATGATAATTGCGGGGCATAGGGGGGAAACCTCTTATGCCCCGTTTAATTTTTAGGAAAGGGCTATCCGAATTCGATGAGGGTGTAGTAGTCGTCCCAGGGTTTGTCTTCTTTTTTCATCTCCAGTAGGTCCAATAGGAGGTGGCCATACACCTCTTCCAAGGCGGCGGAATTTTGTTGGGTTCGAATTTCCAGGAGTCCTTGCTTTAGTTGTTCGAGTCTCCAGTGGTAGGTTCGTTTCATTTTTTCAAAGATCCGTTGACACACTTCTACATGGTCGGTATCGGGTTGGTGAACGGTAATTGCTTCTTGGAATGCTTGGTTATTGCGAGCGATCATTTTGCCACTGTCAAGGATGAAGTAGGCGGTATGGGGCCAGGACTCGGCGGTTTCGAGTAGGTAGGCATAGAGTACTAGTTGGAGGTCTTCTTCGTTTTGCAGGAGTTGTTTTCGGCGGTTAAGGCCGCTCCATTTAAGATCGACGATTGCTTTTTCGCCGTTTTCCCGAGTTAAGACAAGGTCTGCTTTCCCTTTTACTGGGGTTCCCTCAAATACACCGTGGAGAGCGAGCTCTGTTGCTTCAACTTTCCAGCCGTTGTTTCGGAGCATACTGGTGAGGTTCCAAGCGGCGAATTTTATTTTGCGCAAGAATGCTTTTCGTTCGGGTTCTCTTCCATAGAGCAGCAGGGTTGCCCCTTCCTTTCTGAATAGGTCTAGGGCAGAGCGCTCGATCCAGGATTCGAGCTCCTCTTTATTCATTTGAGAGTAGGTGTTTTCGCTTAGGAGTAGCTCGAAGAATCGATGAGCGAGGTTTCCCAGGAGTGTTTGGTCTTTATTGACGGTGAGTAAATTTGTTGGATAGATCCCTGTGAATTGGCGGAGGTACCAATGATGAGGGTAGTAAAATAAGCTTTCCAGGCCGGTTGGGCTTTGTTGGAGCTGCTCAGGAGCTTCTACTTTTGGGATTTGGAGTATTGGCTCCTTTTCCTGTTTAATTTTTACTTCAATAGCTTGATGAGAGGGTGTGTTCAGGAGCTGCTGAAGTTGTTGGCGGTCGGCGGGTCTATCCAGGTTGATGTGGGTAATTTGTTCTTTTTTGAAAAAGGTCTTCAGGTCAGCGACTATCAGGTGGTGTACGGCTTTTTCTCCATGGACATATTCAGGGAGTACGAGCCAGAGTCTTTGTTGGGTTTGGAGTATGGGGCGGATTCTTGTGAGCAACCTCCTTTGTGCAGTTGTATTGGGGTGGTCGGGTTGAACTCCATTGGCACTTAGCCATTGGCGTTCTTCTGGGTGCCAGAAATCTGGATCTGGGCTGTTGTTTTCAAAAAGACAGTTCCACCAGATTAGTTCTTCGACGGGGCCTAGGAAGGCTCCGGGTTGATGGGTGTATCCGTAGTGTCCGGTGGCGGTTTCTGCGAATTGGGTGGGGGAGGGTTCTACGATGGTTCGGACGATTCGTTCGAGTTCGAGGAAGGTGATACCTGGTTCGGGTACCGTTTCTAGTAGTTCCCGTATTTTTCTGGCTTGTTCGGAGAGGCTTCTATAGGTATTGTCGCGGTTAGCGGATTGTTCCAGCAGCGCATTGGCCCAGTTTTCGAGGTAGGCATACAGGTCAATCGCTTCTTTTTTAGGAGCGGTTCCGTCCATTGGGTACTGTCGGCGTTGGAACCAGAATTGGTATTCAGCGCGGGCTGCTGGGTCGGGGTTTTCCTCCTCTAGATAGGTTAATACAGCACTAAACCAAGCATCGCTAAAAAGGCCTGGCCTTGCTGCCAATACTTTTGCGATTTCTAGTGCGAGTCCTCGTTCGAGCGGTTTCACTGGCAGGGTGACGAACTCCATTATTTTAAAAATATCGAGGGGCTCCCAGAGAAAGGCAGGTGCTAATTTGAGGACTTGAAGTGCTGGTCTGGCCAGGGTAGCAGAAAGGATGCCGAAGGGCGGCACTCCTTCTTTAACGAAAGCTAGTTCGAGGCTTTGGTCAAGTTCGGGCAGCAGAAAACCTGGTTGCCAATCTGGATTTCGTTGTAGGGTTTGGGCGATGAAAGTAGCAGTATCGGTATCAGATCGAGCAGATAACAGGATTATTTCTTGGCTTTGAGTGGTTGGTTCGGGGGGGCTTGCAGGTTGGTTTAAGAGGTATTGTTGAAAGGCAGCGAGGCTGGCGTGCTTGGAGGGCGCTTGAGGGAGTAGTTGAAGGGTTTCTATCGGCGTATCGTGGTCTTCGAAAACACGTATACAGCGTTGCAAGTGCGCAGGGAAGAGTGTTTTAGGTTCTGTTAGTATTATTTTTTCGAGTTGAATGGGTTGGTTTTGGAGGGCTTTAATGACCAAGTTCCACCGGTCGGCTTCTCCGATGAGTGCCAAGAAGTTATGTGGGTCTTTTGCTTTTTGTTGAAAAATAAATTCCACGCTTGCCCAGACCCGTAGTCGATCTGGTAGGGTATCCATCGGAGTAAAATCCCATCCAGCTAGGCAAAGTTGATCTCGGTAGTGGAGCAATGCGGAAGCAGTTGCAAAGCGGTCGGATTCAAAGGAGCGAGCGAAGAAGGCGTTCGGATTCGCCTCGAGGTATTGAAGTAGGGCTTGGCGGTACAGCTCTACTCTCAAGTAGTCATTTTTTTGTGAAAAACCATCTAGGCCTACCGTTTCCTCCAACCATCTTAGTAGTTTATTAGGGCCAAGGAAAAGGGTATTGATAGAATCGGAGAGGGGGAAAAGAATGGGGCCATCCAGTTCATTGCCTAGGTAAAGGGTAGTCAAAGGGAGCATAAATGGGAGCTTAGACGAGCAGGTGAATCGTAGGCGGAGTGTGGGTTAGGGGCGTGTTGGTTGGTGGCCCTTGGCCTTATTGATGTAAGGCCAAGGGCTGAGTTGGTTTACTATCCAATGGCTGCTTCTACTTCGGTGATAGATTGTGGTACAGGAGGGCCTAGTTTGCG
Source organism: Saprospirales bacterium (assembly GCA_947459365.1). Lineage (GTDB taxonomy): Bacteria > Bacteroidota > Bacteroidia > Chitinophagales > Saprospiraceae > M3007. Next base: position 7,870 of record CANHDG010000008.1, on the reverse strand, counting down.
GCTACCGTCGTGGGTGATGAGGTAGTTGTCTTCGATTCGGCATCCGCCTTCCCCCTGAAGTTGTTTTAGGCGGTTGTATTGGATAAAGTCTTTAAACATACCGGTATTTTCCCAACGTTCAATCAGAGGTGGGATAAAATAGATGCCAGGTTCGACGGTGAGGACAAAGCCTTGTTCCAACTGTTTGGCAAGCCGGAGTGATCGAAGTCCCAGCAGGGTACTCCTTTCTTGGTGTTCGGCATATCCTACGAATTGTTCGCCCAGGTTTTCCATATCATGCACATCCAGGCCAATCATATGACCGAGTCCGTGAGGCATAAATAGCCCTGGGACGCCTAATTGAGCCATTTCTGCAGGGTCTCCTTTCATGACGCCCATGTTTTTCAGGCCTTCTGCGATGGTTTCCCAAGCCAGCAGGTGGCATTCTCGGTAGGTGATGCCTGGTCTGAGCGCTTCTACTGCGCGCTGATAGGCTGCCAATACCGTTTGGTAGATTTCCTTTTGTGTTTCGGAGAATTTTCCGCTGACGGGCCAGGTTCTTGTGAGATCAGAAGCATATCCGGAGGGCGCTTCTGCCCCCAAATCGGCAACAATCCATTGGCCATTTTTGAGTTGATTACCGTGGTAATGGTTGTGCAGGACATGGCCATTTACGGAAAAGATGGGGTGGTATGCCATGGTTCCGTGGTGTGCTTTGGCAATGCCTTCTACCCCTCCTACAATTTCGTATTCAAATCGGCCTTGACGGGTTTCCGTCATTGCGAATTGGTAGATTTGCTGGGTGACGCCGAGTGCTTTTTCCATTTCTGCAATTTCTTCTGCCGACTTACTACTGCGCTGGGCTACGATGGCTTTTATTAAGGATTCGGACGACAGAAGTTGGGTTTGTCCCAGCATTTTCAGCAGTTCGAGTTGAAGTGCAGCATGATAAGGACTTAGGTAGTGAAAAGTTCGGTGGGCAGCGCTGGCATTTTGCAAATAGGCTGGTAATTGTTCAATGGGCAGGCATTGCTGGATTCCTATTCGATCCCCCAGTTCTGCGAGGGCAGGCAGCGGTCCCTCCCAGATGACATCGTCCATACTTGGTTCGTGTCCGAACAATATTTCTTGACCATTATCGGCATCCAGAACAACAAACAGTCCAGGGAGTTGGTGGCCGCAATAGTAGAGAAACGTACTGTCTTGACGAAAGTGGTAGGTATTAGCGGTATAATTGAAGGGTATGAGCGGATTGGCAGGGAGCAGAATAAGTCCTGTTCCCACTGTTTTTTTTAGTTGTAACCGCCGTTGGGAATACGTATTTGCTGAAAACATACAAAGAGTAACTGTATTAGATGCTTGGCTAATGATAAGAAATTAGATGTTGAACTGCGAAAGTGCGTATTCTTGTGAAAACGGGCGTGGAAAAGTCTCACTTTTTTTCCGCCAACTGGATATATAGTGAATTGTTGGGAATAACGGGCAATGTATATGGTGTTTATTTTGTTAAAAACGAGCATACAATATTGTTTTTTTATCTACCTTCACCTGTTCAATTTCTATTTAATCGAGAATCAAACGGGCCTTTAGGGTTGGTGTTCAACTAGTTTTCGGTTGGGATGAAGGGTATCGTTGGCAGATGCGCGGCAAAGTCTGGAAAACCTTGTTAAAGGCCTTTAATGTTCTTATTTTTCGATCTAAAACCTTTGTTGGACTTCGTGTCTTTGCTGTAATACGTATTATTGGATTGCCTTGGTGAATGGTTAAGTGACAAGCTTGTTTCTATGAATGCTGGACTTTTTAGTATTTGGGTCAGGCGGATGATTCCAGCAGGAGCTTACAATTTTTAGGGTATAAAAAGTGCTGAATCTTATTTTACTATGCGGTTTCCTTTATTTCAAGTCGTGCTCAAGAGCAGTTTGGTGGTTGTCTTATTTACCTTGTCGTTGGTCAAGGTTTTTTCGCAAGGTAATTGCGAGTGTTCGAATTGTCCTCAGTTTATGCCGGACAATTTTACGGGTTCATTTTTGATCAATGTTCAGAATGCAGCGAATCCCACTTTGGGCCAGAATGGCCAGGGGGTTTGTGGGGTGCAGTTGAATTTTGATCATGAGTACATAGGTGATTTGTCTATTACTTTGACTTCTCCATCTGGTCAGACGGTGACGTTGGTGGGGCCGATTGGATTTTTTGGTGCCACGGATGGCTCTACTTGGGATATTACTTTTTTGCAATGTGGGGATCCTGGGGTCAGTCCGGATCCTGGGTTTTCCAATCAGTGGAGTAATAACCAGCCTTGGGGGTTAAATGGGACTTACACAGGAGCCTATTATCCTTCTGCGGGGTGTTTGCAGAATTTTACGGGTCCGGTGAATGGTACCTGGTCGTTGACGGTCACGGATGGGCAGGCGAATGATGTTGGAAACTTTTACGATTATGAAATAATTTTTTGTGATCCAACAGGGATTGATTGTTTTTCTTGTGCAGCGGATGCTGGTAATTTATTGCAGCCGGATGTTTCCGCTTGTGAGGGGAGTCCCAATTTGAATTTGAATTTACCGCCTACATATACTCCCCAGATGCCTCAGCCACCCGCGAATGAGTATTCATACACGTATGTGATAGGTGGCGCTGGCGGGGTATTGCTGGGCTATGAACCGGGTCCGGACTTATCTGCATATCCACCAGGGACGTACACGGTGTGTGGTTTGTCGTATTATACGCTTCAAGCCAATTTACTTCCGGTACCGGATGGTTCATTGACCATTATGCAGCTCCGCAATCAATTAAATGGTACTACTGCTTCATTTTGTGGGGATGTAAGTGTTAATTGTGTGAATGTTATCATTAATCAGGCGCCACCTGATATTGAAGAAACCGTAGAGATTTGTGCGCCGGAGTGTTATTTTTTTGGAGGGGCCAATCGTTGTCAGACTGGTACTTATACGACTACATTGACACAGAACGGCTGTCAGTATACGTCCACGTTGTATTTAACGGTAGGACAACCCAAAGTGACCTCCTTGGTGGAAGTTGTTTGTGCCGGTCAATGTTCTTCCAATCCGACCTTCCCAGATGCTTGTGAGCCTGGGATGTACTCCGAGACGCTAACGACAGCCTTCGGATGTGATAGTATTGTAAATTTGAACCTATTGGTGTTGGGTGTTGAGGCCGTCATAGTAGATCCGCCAGCACTCCCATGTGGTGGAGGGCTGCTCAGTTTACAGGGGACTGGATCTACCACGGGAGGCGGTGTGACCTACAGTTGGTCCTCCGTAACGGGTGGGCCTATTTTAGGACCAACGAGTCAGATCAATGCAAGTGTAAATACTCCTGGAACGTATCAGTTACGTGTATGTCGGATTGGGAATGGGGTTATCTGTTGTGATTCTACTACGGTGGATGTGATGGCCTCCACGGATGCGCCAGATGCACCTTCTGCGATTTTAGGCCCTGATACTCTTTGCCAAGGGCAGACGGTTTCCTATACCATCCAGCCGGTGGCTGGGGCCACCAGCTATACCTGGTCGTTCCCATCGGGGGTGACGCTCAACTCGGGAGGTGTTGGTTTGGTGGCTAATATTACCTGGGATACCATAGCGGGTGGGTTAATTTGTGTAACGGCCAACAATGCCTGCGGCCCAAGCGAGCCGACCTGTTTAAATGTACAAATCAATAGTGCAGCCTCGGGGGTAGTGCCTCAGGGGCCTGCCTCGGTCTGTGTGGGAGATACGGTGGTATATTTTGTCAATACATCGGCGAGTGCTTCCCCTACCAATCTCAACTGGATCATTCCATCTCAGGCTTTGTTATTAGCTGGGCAAGGAACAGACAGTATTCAAGTGGTTTGGATTGCTCCTGGTCCGGATACATTGTGTGTCACGAATACCAATTCTTGTGGGGTAAGTGCGCCACAATGTTTAACTGTCCAGGTAGGGATCGTCTTAACGATGCCGACAATTGTCGGGGATAGCCTTCTTTGTGCGGGAGACACAGGGGTTTACACTATTCAACCAGTAAATGGAGCAACAGGATATAATTGGCAGGTGCCGATGGGAGGGACGATTGTTTCGACACCTGATTCTACTACGATAACGGTCCATTGGACGGCGGCGCCTGGGGGAATGGTGCAAGTTGTACCCCTGGGGGCATGTGGAACTGTTCCCAATGCGGTTTTTCTAGTGGTTGTCCTGGAGGTTCCTGTAGCGAACGCAGGGCTGGATCAGGTGGTTTGCGGAACTGCTGCTAATGTAGCAGCGAGTGGAACACCGGGAAGTTGGTCAATGATTAGCGGACCTGGAACCATTTTATTTTCAGATTCAACTTCGGCTAGCACGTTAGCAACTGCGAGCAGCCCTGGGTCTTACGTTTTGCGTTGGACTGCCAATAATGGAGGGTGCATGGATCTAGATGAGGTTGAAATTATTTTTAACCCGATTCCTCAAATTGGAAGTTATACGGCACTTTGTGACAATGCGAATGAGTTTTATACCGTTTCTTTCCCGATCCTTGGTGGGACGGCTCCCTTTACGGTGGCTGGGGGAAGCATCACAAACGGGCAATTTACTTCCGATCCAATTCTGAGTGGGCAAGCCTTTTCATTTATGGTTACTGACAGTAATGGTTGTGTCAGCGAGACCTTACAAGGTAGTGTGAATTGTAACTGTACCACAAACGCGGGTTCGATGAGCAACAGCTTGCTTAAGGCTTGTAAAGGGATGACGGTTATTGCCACGTCTATCTCTGCTCCTGTGTTAGATGGGAATGATATAGGAATATTTGTTTTACATGAGGGGCTAGGGGTTACGATAGTGAATCCTATTGCTTCCAATACGACGGGTGAATTTGGCTATCAGCCCGGAATGATATTCGGCCAGACTTATTACGTATCTTATGTTGTAGGAAATAATGTCAATGGGATGCCAGATCCCGCAGATCCGTGCCTCTCTGTCGCTCCCGGTCAGCCTGTTCAATTTTTTAATTATCCAAACGCAAATGCTGGCCTTGATTTATCTACTTGTACCACTTCTCTTTCGCTACAAGCTACGGGTGTAGGTACTTGGTCGGTTGTTTCGGGCCCCGGTGTACTTCAGCTCAGTTCATCTTCAAGTCCAACCTCAATAGTTCAGGCGGGTGTTCCTGGAGTCTACACGTTAAGTTGGTTGGTTGTTGAAAATATGTGTTCCTCCTCTGATACGGTGGAGCTCACCTTTAATACTCCTCCAAGCACTACCAATCTTCTGCGTGATTGTGATCCAACGGGCCAATTTTATACGGTGTCGTTTGAGGTGACGGGAGGAAGTGGACCGTACTCGGTCAACGGAGTAGCACTAACTGGATCTCTGTTTGTTAGCGCTTCTGTTCCAACTGGCGATAGCTACAGTTACGAAGTGATAGATGCTAACGGATGTAAAGCGCCCTTGGTTACAGGAATTTTTGCCTGTAACTGTACAACTATGTCTGGAATCCTTTCCAGCCAGCTCATTCAAGTCTGCGGGGCAGAATCGGCGGAAGCAGAAGTGACTATTCCGGCCATTTTGGATCCGAATGATGTAGTTGCTTATGTGCTACATACCGGATCGGGTTCGGTCTTAGGTACAGTACTTGCACAGAATTCGACGGGAGTCTTTACGTATCAGCCTAGTATGGTGTACGGACAGGTGTATTATATTTCTCAAGTAGTTGGAAATAACTTATTAGGCCTTCCTAATCCACTGGATCCCTGTTTTAAGGTGTCGATAGGGCAGCCTGTACAATTTTGGGCGCAGCCAGTTGCGGATGCTGGGAGTAACAGTGCACTTTGTGGCAATCAGACGGTGCTTATGGCGTCGCCTAGTTCATTTAGTGGTCAGTGGTCAGTTGGGGTAGGGCCTGGGTTTGCCAGCATTGCGAGTTCAAATTCCAACATTTCTGCGGTTTCGGTTGCCTCATCAGGTGTATATACTTTTTATTGGGAAACGGTTAATGCTGTTTGCACTGCAATTGACAGTGTGCAAATTCAGTTTAATCCTGTTCCAACAGCTCAGGTTTTAAGTGAGCAGTGTAACAACACGGCAACTCAATATAGTGTAGAGCTATTAATTAGTGGAGGAACTAGTCCTTACACAGTTACTGGAGTGCCTGGGGCGTTGAATGGGAATGTGTTTACTTCCGCTGGCATAGCCAGTTCTGTGGGGTATAGTTTGACGGTGACGGATGGAAACGGCTGCACTTTTGGTCCGATAGCCGGGATAAAAAGCTGTGATTGTATTACCTATTCAGGTACGATGGATTTGACCCCTCTTACTTTCTGTGCAGATGTGCCGGCGGTGGTGCCGTACAACAATGATGGGCAGCTGGATGGGAATGACTTATTGCGGTTTGTTTTGCATACAGGTATGGGTACTAGCCTAGGTCAAGTGATTGCAGTTTCCTCTATACCGGAATTTACTTTTTCTGCAGGGATGCAGTACGGTCAAGTTTACTACTTGTCTGCTTTGGTGGGCAATGGTCTTAATGGTCAGGTGGACATAACGGACCCTTGTCTTTCTGTTTCGAAGGGTACTCCGGTTCAGTGGAAGCCATTGCCTACCGCTAGTGTAGCTGGTTCGACGGCTATTTGTCTTGGGGATGCCGCGCAATTAACCTTCAGTGGTGCGGGGGTTTATCCGCTGACATTGAGCTGGCAGAGCCAGTCTGGTGTTGTTCAGACGACGGTGGTTACGGGTCCGGGAGTACAGACGATTCCTGTGATGCCGACGGAGACGACCACCTTCACGTTGATTGGGGTATCGGATGGTTCATTACCTACTTGTCAGGTGGACCTTAATGAAGCGGTAACGATAGTTGTTAACTATATTACAGCGGATGCGGGTATTGCATTGCCGGATACAGAGGTTTGTTTTGGCCAAGATACCTTGATTAACCTGTTTACCTTACTGGAGGGTGAAACACCTGGAGGGCTCTGGACTGAGCAATCTTCTATGCCCTCTACTGGAACCGCCTTTAATGCTGGTTTGGGGACTTTTTACACTGGACAACAGGGAATAGGTGTTTACCGGTTCCGGTACAGTGTAAGTTCTGCAGCTCCCTGTCCGGGGGATGCCGTGGAAGTAGCTGTGCTTATACGTCCAGCACCAACGGCAGATGCGGGAGTGAATCAGGAGCTAAGCTGTGTAGAGACGGCAGTGTTGCTTGGCGGTATTGGAACTTCTACGGGTGATCAATACAATTGGAATATGAACGGTATGGCCCTTCCGGGTGCTTCCGAGCCGACCCTACAAGTGGAGGAGCCTGGAGTTTATCAACTAATTGTGAGAAATGCATTTGGCTGTACAGCGATTGACGAGGTGGAAGTGATTCAAAATGCAGAAAGACCGATAGTGGAGTCGGTAATATCGCGGGATATACGTTGCTACGGCCTTGGGGATGGTGGAATTGTGATAGAGGCGATAACAGGAGGTTTGCCACCTTATTTAAGTTCATTGAACGGAGGGGCATTTATTGCGACGCAGCAGTACAGTAATTTGAAAGCAGGAGCCTATGAGTTGGTCGTGATCGACTCAAAAGGTTGTATATCCGATCTGGTGGTGGTGAATGTGCAGGAGCCTTTGCCCTTGGAAGTGAATTTAGGACCGGATGTATTTCTCAGCCTAGGGGATTCCCTTTCAGTAGCAGCGACTGTGAGTCCTGAGGATGCGGTTTTGAATTTGATTGAATGGGATCCGCTGTTTGATCCAACAGGTGCAGGCACCTTATTGCAAGGTTGGAGTCCGACGCGTCCCTCATCGATTGATATTTTGATTCGCGACACAATGGGTTGTACTGCACAAGACCGGTTGTTAATTTTTGTGGATACCAGGAGGCATGTTTACGTACCAAATATTTTTGATCCTTTGAGCAGCGAATCGGG
>CANHDG010000007.1 GCA_947459365.1 Saprospirales bacterium | reverse complement strand
CCTGTTACTTACGAAGCCAATGTATATTCGGCTTATGAGCACAATCACTGGGATAACGAAAGTGTTTTTGCCAAGTCGGTTTTATCGGCTCCTCGTACTAAGGTTGCTGGTACAGTGGCTCGTGGTGCAACTGGTGTTTATTATACGGATGCCTCAGCGCTTGATGTTGTTCGCGGTATCAATGCCTCCAACGCTATTGCAGCTCCTGTGAATGGGGAGGCTCCCTTCTATTTTGCTAACACAGAAGAAGAGCGCCTTCGCTGTGAAAAGGAAATGGTTCAAAACCCATTCCCAATCACTGCGGCAGGATTGACCAAAGCAAAACCTCTTTACGACATCTATTGTGGTATTTGCCACGGTGAGAAGGGGGATGGTCAAGGTTGGTTGGTTACAATGCCAGACTCCAAATATCCTGCACAGCCTAAAAATTTGATAGCAGACGACATGATTGCGGCAGGCAATGGCCGTTATTATTTTGGCATCATGTACGGTAAAAACGTCATGGGAGGTTATTCTGATAAGCTTTCTTTTGAAGAGCGCTGGCAGGTGATCCACTACATTCGTTCGTTGCAGGCGAAAGCGAAGGGTCTCAAGTACGATGAAATGGATAATACATTGAGTAATTTGGAACGTCCTGCAAAGGGTACAGCTTCAGGTCCTGCGAGGGTTCAAGTAGTTGCGCAATAATGAATGTATTGAATTCGATATAACTTATTCACAGTAAAAATTTTCCGGCAAAACCGGCCTTATCATATGAATCTCAGCAATACACAATTTGTATTTGAAGGCAAGACGAAACGCACCCTCCTAATCGGTATGGCCATTGGTTTGGTGTGTCTAGTGATGACCTTCTTTGGCGACGATGATTATCATACTCGTTTTTGGACCAACTTCTTGCACAATTCCGTATTCTTTACGGGGGTGTCCTTTATGGCACTTGCCTTTCTAAGCGCCCAGATCACTGCTTTTGCAGGTTGGATGACCGCAATCAAGCGGGTTTGGGAGGCAATGTCTATGTTCATCGTTGTTGGAATTGCTCTAATGGCTGTTATTGTAGCAGGTGTCTGGGGACATCTTCACCACCTTTACCATTGGAACGTGGGTGGTGTAGCTGAAGCTGGATCCGATGCCTATGATAGCATTATTGCCGGTAAAGCTTCTTTTTTGAATCCTACCTGGTTTACGCTTGGTACAGTTGGTTTCTTGGCAATTTGGTACTATTGGGCCCTGAAAATTCGCAGCGCTTCAGTTAACCAAGACACCCTAGAAACACCATCTTTGGATTATTACAAGCAACAGCGCCGTTGGGCTGCTTCCTTTCTGCCAGTGATTGGCTTCTTGGTGTGTGTGTTCATTTGGCAGTCTGTGATGTCTATTGATACGCACTGGTACAGTACCATGTTTGCGTGGTATTCCATGATTTCTTTGATGCTTGGCTCTATCTCCTTGGGGGTAATGTTAATCATTTATTTGAAGTCGAAGGGTTACATGGAATATGTGTCCCGTGACCACGTGCACGATGTTGGTAAGTTCTTGTTTGGTATCAGTGTATTTTGGACGTATCTCTGGTTTGACCAGTTTATGTTGATTTGGTACTCGAACAACGGTGAAGAGACCATTTATTTCAAAGAGCGGATGAATCATTACCCGATTCTTTTCTGGGGAAATCTTCTTCTGAACTTTATTACTCCGTTCTTTATCTTGATGCGTAATGATACTAAGCGCAAGTTCGGAACTATGTTCTTCGTAGCAGCGATTGTATTTTTTGGTCACTGGTGGGATTTCTTCTACATGATTAAGCCAGGAGCTCGTATTGCTGCGCATGAATCTTTGGAAATGCACAGCAGCCACAGCACCTCGCACGAGGCTGCTCCTGTTGCTCCTGCAGTAACTTCCGACACTTCAGCAGCACATGCTGCAGAGACACATACTACGGAGGCACACGCTACGGAAACACATGCTGCAGAGGCACACGCTCCAGAAGCTCATGCAGCAGTAGAAGCACACGCTTCGGAGGCTCATGCTACGGATGCACATGGTGGTCATGGAGCTGTGGATGAGAGCAAGTCATTCAAACTTGGTTACTCAATTCCCGGTTTGGAAGAGTTAGGGATTATGATTGGCTTTTTGTCTCTCTTTTTGTTCGTTTTCTTTTCTAATCTTGCAAAAGCTTCTTTGATTCCTGCTCGGGATCCTTATTTAGAGGAAAGTTTGCACCACGAAACGGGTGCCTTGATTGAAAGCGAGCAAGAGGATAATTCTGGTCACGATCATCATTAATTTAGAATCATTCTAAGAAGATAGGGGAGGGGTGTACGAATGCATCGCATCAACGTATCTTTGGGCTAAATAAAAAATAAACGACAGCAATGACTGCTATCATTATTCTACTCTGTGTTATTCTCATTTCGATCGTATTAGTTCAGATCGGTAAGGTAACTGAATTGACTGCTCAAATCAAAGGAGAGCAGGAGGTTATGAAAGACAACAGCAAATGGAACGCGGGCCTTGGCCTCGTTTTCATGGTTGTTTTCTTGGTTGCGGTGTTTATCTCTGCGTACGACTACAGAAACGTCATGTTGGGGTATGGTCCTTTGACTTCTGCCTCTGCACACGGTGCAGTTTTGGACAGTTTGTTCAATGTAACGTTGTTCTTCACTGGCATCGTGTTTGTTCTCACCCACATTGCACTTTTCTGGTTTGCATTTAAATATCGGTATAAACCAGGCCGCAAAGCTGCTTTCATTTCACATGACAATCGTCTTGAAATTTGGTGGACAGCCATTCCTGCTGTAGTAATGGCCATTTTGGTTGTTCGTGGTTTGAATGCTTGGAACACGGTTATGGCCGATGTTAAAGAAGGTGAAGACTATCTGGAAATCGAAGCTACTGGCCAGCAATTCAACTGGATTATTCGTTATCCTGGTCCTGATGGAAAATTAGGTGCTCGTAATTACAAGTTAACCAGTGCGAATAACCAGCTCGGTCAGGACTTCAAAGACTCTAAAAACTGGGATGATATTCTTCCTGGTCAAGAGCTTTACCTTCCTGTTGGTAAAAAGGTAAGGGTACGTATTACGGCGAAAGATGTTTTACATAACTTTTACCTCCCTCACTTCCGTGTGAAGATGGATGCTGTTCCAGGGATGCCTACCTATTTTGTTTTCACCCCTGTGAAAACGACTACTGAGATGCGCCAAGAGTTGAAGAAGTTCCCTGAGTTTAATGAGCCGTACGATCCAGCGGATCCAACTGGGCCAAAGCGTTGGGAAAAGTTTGATTATGAATTGGCTTGTGCCGAGTTGTGTGGAAAGGGCCACTATTCTATGCGTCGTATTTTCAAAGTAGTTTCTCAAGAAGAATATGACACGTGGTTAAAAAAACAGGAGTCCTTTTACTTGACTCAGATTCACAACAAAGACGGTAAAGAAAACGAAGATCCTAATTGGGATGTTACCTTACCAGTTGAGTCTGCTATGATCAAAAAAGAGCTGACCGAAGCTGTCTCAGCTGCTGCTGGTTCTGATGAGCCATCTGCAAAGGCTATTCGCTTGGACCATATTCACTTCGAAACCGGTGCTGCGGCCCTAACTGCTGACAGCAAGTATGAGTTGGATGTTTTGGTTGATATTTTGAATCAGTATACCACACTATCTATTTCTTTGGAAGGTCACACTGACAATGTGGGTGATGCTGCTGCCAATTTGGAGCTTTCCAAGCAGCGTGCCTCCTCTGTTGTTTCTTACTTGACTAGTCGTGGTATCGCTGCTGCTCGTTTGCGTTCAAATGGTTGGGGCGATGCTGTTCCGGCTGCCTCCAACGATAAAGCCGATGGTCGTCGGAAAAATCGTCGGGTTGAAGTGAAAGTTTTGAACAAAGTGGCTGCTGCTGCTATTTAATCTGATATTACTAAGAAAGCACCTGAGCCTTTTAGGCGATAACAAAATAAATCTGGTTTATGACACACACAGTTAATGCTGTTGAAACGTTGGAAGAAAAACTCACTGAAGAGTTGGGCCTGAATGATCATTTCCATGATCACCACCACGGCGACAAATTTCAGTCTAATTTTTTGACCCATTATGTGTTCAGTACTGACCACAAGATGATTTCTCGTCAGTTCTTGATCACAGGTATATTCTGGGCCTTTATTGGGGCTGCAATGTCTGTTATTTTCCGTCTTCAATTGGGCTTCCCCGAAGCGGATATGGCTTGGTTGCGTCCACTCCTTGGGAAGTGGATCATGGTCAACGAGGCGGGTATTGGTAAGTTAGATCCTGAGTTTTACTATGCTTTGGTTACCATGCACGGTACCATCATTGTATTCTTTGTATTGACCGCCGGTTTGAGCGGAACTTTTTCCAATTTGCTTATTCCATTGCAGATTGGTGCTCGTGATATGGCTTCTCCTTTGTTGAATGCTATGTCTTACTGGTTCTTCTTCCTTGCTGGGGTGATCATGTTCCTCTCGTTGTTCCTTAGCACAGGACCTTTCTCGGGTGGTTGGACTGCTTATCCTCCATTAAGTGCGCTGCCTCAGGCGGCGGATGGCTCTGGTACAGGTATGACTCTTTGGATTGCCGGTATGGCGATGTTTATTGTTTCTTCTCTTTTGGGAGGAATCAACTACATCACCACTGTATTGAACATGCGTACGAAGGGTATGAGTCTGTGGCGGATGCCAATGACTATCTGGGCCTTTTTCGTGACCGCTATTTTGGGGGTACTTTCTTTCCCTGTATTGTTTTCTGGTGTGTTGCTGTTGATGTTTGACCGCTCTATGGGGACCTCTTTTTACCTAAGTGAGATTGTTGTCGGAGGACAGGTGTTAGATCGTATCGGTGGTAGTCCTGTTTTGTACCAGCACTTATTCTGGTTCTTGGGTCACCCGGAGGTGTACATTATCATCCTTCCTGCGATGGGTATTGTTTCGGAAGTTCTTTCTGTAAACGCCCGCAAGCCTATCTTCGGATACCGTGCGATGGTATTTTCCATTCTGGCGATTGGCTTCCTTTCCTTCATTGTTTGGGCGCACCACATGTTTATGTCAGGGGTGAATCCTTTCATCAGTAACTTCTTTGTGGTGTTTACGTTGATTATCGCGGTTCCTTCTGCGGTTAAGGTGTTCAACTGGATTTCCACTATATATGGTTCTAACTTCCGGTTTAACTCCCCCAGTTTGTTTGCAATTGGATTTGTTTCCATGTTTATTTCAGGTGGTTTGACTGGTATTTTCTTGGGTAATTCGGCTATTGATATTCAGTTGCACGATACTTACTTTGTAGTGGCTCACTTCCACATTGTAATGGGGGTTGCTGCTTTCTTTGGTATGTTCGCTGGTGTCTACCATTGGTTCCCTAAGATGTTTGGTCGTTTCATGAATGAAACGCTTGGTAAGATTCACTTTTGGGGTACCATGATTGGTGCTTATGCTATTTTCTGGCCGATGCACTACACTGGTATGGCAGGTGTTCCTCGTCGTTACTATGACATGGGTGCTTCTTTCGATGCGTTCAAGCATTTTACCGACCTAAATAAGTTTATTACAGTTGCTGCAATTGTAGTGTTCTTCCTTCAGATTGTGTTTATCATTAACTTTTTCTATTCTATTTTCAGTGGTAAGAAAGTTACGGTAAAAAATCCATGGGGTGCAACTACCTTGGAGTGGACTACTCCAATTGAAGCTGGGCACGGTAACTGGCCAGGAAATATTCCTGCTGTTCAGCGTTGGGCATACGATTACGGTAAGGATGGGGAGGAGTTTATCCCTCAATATGTTCCATTAAAGGCAGGCGAAAAAGACCACGGTCACTAATTTTTACTATGGAGCGCAACGAATTTACAGCCAGTGTAGGTACATCAAAGGGTTTGTTTGCCCAGATGGTCTCCGATTTTTCCTTATTGGTTAAATTTCGGTTAACCTTATTGGTATTGTTTTCTGCTGCATTGTCCTACTTCATTGTTGCAGGGTCTGAGTTTAGTTGGCTCTCTTTAGTTTTATTGACGGTTGGTGGTTTTTTGGTTACGGGTTCTGCCAATACCTTAAATCAGGTGTTGGAGCGTGATTACGATCGGTTGATGCAACGTACAGCAAACCGCCCATTAGCGGCAGGTCGGATGTCCGTTGCATCTGCTGTATTGACTGCTGGTGTGATGGCTTTGTTGGGGATTTGTGTTTTATCGCTATTAAATCCTCTTTCAGGCTTTTTGGGTACTTTGTCTTTGATTAGTTACTCCTTTATCTACACCCCTATGAAGCGCTACTCTTCTGTAGCGGTTTGGGTTGGGGCGATACCAGGAGCTTTACCGAATGTGATTGGAGCGGTGGCGCATGAACAGCAGTTTACCTACTTTGCTTTAATGTTGTTTATGATTCAGTTCCTTTGGCAGTTCCCGCATTTTTGGGCGGTAGCATGGTTAGCGGATGAAGATTATAAACGTGCTGGTTTTTATTTGTTGCCCTCATCCAGTGGGGAGAAGGATCGTACGGTTGGCAGTATTTCCGCCTTGTTCTGTTTGGCGTTGGTTTTGTTATCGACAGGTTCTTGGGTGGTTGGTCTGGTGGGGTTAACTGCGACTCTTTTTTTGGTTGCGTTGAATTTGTATTGGTTGGTTGCGTGTTGGAAATTGCATGATACTTGTAGTCGGGAAAGTGCACGTAAACAGATGTTCATCTCTTTTATTCACTTGCCTGTTACATTAATTATCCTCTTATTAGACCGTCTATTCTAGATGAATACTACAACAACTTCTAGTTACAGTAGCAATAAGATACATCCACTCAAATTGACTTTATGGGTGGGGATTGGGAGTATTATCATGATGTTTGCTTCCTTGACCAGTGCATTTGTGGTACGACGGGCTGCTGGGAATTGGTATGAGTTTAAGTTGCCGGATTTGTTTTTCATAAATACGTTGGTTTTGTTGTTAAGCAGCATCACATTGCAGATGTCTTATAAGGCATTTAAACGTTCCGCTGCTGTTCCTTATCGACGTTGGATGGTTGCGACGTTTATTTTAGGTTGGTTGTTTGTGCTTTTGCAGTACCAAGGTTGGATGTTGATGACTGCTGCTGGTGCTACTTTCACGATTAATCCTTCCAGTTCTTTCATTTACTTAATCTCAGGGGTGCATGCTGCGCACGTACTCGGCGGAATCGTAGCTTTGGTGGTTGCCATGGTTTTTGCTTTTCGCTTGCCTGTTAAACCAACTCCGCGCCGGTTGATGCGGTTTGAGTTGGTTTTGCAGTACTGGCATTTTGTAGATATTCTTTGGATTTATTTGATAATCTTTTTTGCTTTATACCTTTAGTATTGGGGTATATAACTATTGAAACTAACTTTATTCAGTAAAAAAATGGCAGATACTTCTGTGGCACACGCACACGAAACGCACGAACACGATGCCGGTTCTTGGGATGGCGGTAAAGAACCGTTCAAGGCAAGTTATGGCAAATTAATGATGTGGTACTTTTTGGTATCCGATGCATTTACTTTTGCAGGTTTTTTGATTGCTTATGGGGCACTTCGTTTTAGTATGCCTACTTGGCCGGAACCGGATTGGGTTTTTGCTACGGCACCTTTTTTAAGTGGACATTGGCCTTTGATTTTCGTAACCTTCATGACGTTTGTTCTGATTTTCAGTTCTGTTACGATGGTACGTGCGGTACAGGAAGGACATCGTGAAAATCAAAGCGGGGTCGTTTTTTGGATGGTGATGACCGTTTTGGGAGGCGGTACCTTTCTTGGTTGTCAGGCCTATGAATGGACAACGTTGATTGCTAAAGAAGATATGACCATTCGTCAGAATCCATTTGGGCGTCATTTACACGATGGTGTTTATTTGATGGAAGATGGTAAAGAGGCTACTTATCCAGATGGTGCTCCTATCACCTTTAAAAAAGGGGACAATTACACGTTGCATCATCTTTTCAATGACCCAGTTTCAGGTGGTTTGAAGGCGGAGGGGTTATTGTACCCTGATCGTGACCACCATGTATCTGAGTTGCATGCCACTAAAATAAAGTATACAACTGGCCCAATGGCCGGTCAGGAGTCTGACGTTCCTTTTGGTCCTAAGGCATTTGGTGCTTTGTTCTTTTTCATCACAGGATTCCACGGTTTCCACGTGTTTTCAGGTGTTGCTTTTCTTGCAATCATTGCGATTAATGCGGCGAGTGGTCTTTATGCTTCTCGCAAGAATGGCTACGAAATGGTTGAGAAAATTGGTTTGTACTGGCACTTTGTAGACTTGGTGTGGGTATTTGTATTCCTTGTATTCTACCTTCTGTAAATCTTATTTTTTAACGACCTTATATTTCCATAATTGTTATGGCTCAGCATACATCATACGAAGAACAAAAGCGATTTGTGGTTCGAGGCCTTATTTTGTTAGGTATCATTACCCTTGTCGAAGTATTTATTGCCCTTTGGGCTAAAGGTCACCTTTTTGGTGCTAAATGGGAGGGTGCATTGCACTATGTGTACATGTTTGCAATGGTTGGTGCCTCCATTTACAAGGCTTATTTTATTGTCTTTCACTTTATGCACATGGCACAAGAGGTACGTGGTTTGGCTTTGAGTGTATTATTACCAATGTCCTTGCTTATTTGGGCGCTTATTGCATTCTTTCAGGAAGGAACCTCTTGGGGAGCTCGTCGGGAGCAAATCCGTGAGTTCAATGAAGAGGTCGTTCAGCCTGCCCCATCTGGGGCCAAGCAGGGTTATCTCCTTGTACCGGACTGTTCAACTTTAAAAGGTTAATAAAAGGAAAGGCGAGGTTAAACACCTCGCCTTTTTTCTTGTTAGATAATTCTTATCATTTTTGATTGTCGCTTTATTTATTTTTGATATTATCTTTTATTATGCAAGACAAAGAAGTTAAGGCTAGTGGTTTCAATAAGCTGGTTGTTTATGGAATTATTGGCCTTCTATTGGTGGTCTTCCCAGCTGTGTCCTACATCTACTTAAAGGATGGTTTTAAGTGGCGGGTGCAGGCTCAATCAGAGTTGCAGGACTATGGGAAAATTCGTGCTGCTTACGTAGTTTGGCAGGACGGTTCGAAGGAGGATTTGTTAAAGGGTAAAGTGTGTGTGGTTCATCAGTTTGAGGAACAACCTGATTTGACTGCTTCGAATCAGCATATTATTGATTTGTGTGAAGAGCTGCATAAGCAATACGGTTTCAAACCTGGTTCGGATCAGAATGACTTCCGTCTGGCATTAATTGCGGAAGGACAAACCCCTGCTTTTAAGAATTTTGTGGACTCGAAAGAAAGTGCAGAGATGGCCACTTGGGTATGGACGGGTGGAATGGGTTCTTGGACAACCATTTTAAAGAATGGGTTCGACTATTATTGTTCTAAGAACAAGATTAGTCCTTATGAAGATTATTTTGCGGTTACGGATACTGCTGGTATTATTCGACGGTTTTACAATGCCCAAGATCCTGCTGAAGTAGATCGTATGGTTCAACAGATTGCTTTACTTTTACCAAACAAGTAATTTTGCTTCTATGAGTACAGACAAAAATCTTGCCCTTGAGAAGCGGCTGAATTTGGCTGCCTATCTTTTCTCGGCGGTGGTGTTATTGGTTGTAGGAGGATTGAGGAGTTTGCCCAAAGTGGATTTGGGTATGGACTTTACCTTTTTACCACCTTTTCATGCCTCACTAAATGCATTGGCTGCTGTTTTCCTGCTTCTTGCTTTTTATTACGTTAAGCAAAAGGACTATGGACGGCACAGCCAGATGATTTACATTGCTCTTTTTTTCTCGGCCTTGTTTTTGATCTCTTATGTATTGTATCATGCTACCTCTCCGGAGATACTTTATGGGGATGCCAATCATGATGGGGTCTTGAGTATGGATGAAAAGGCGGCTGTAGGATCTTCTCGTACCGTCTACTTATTGTTATTAGCTACCCACATTATTTTGGCTGGAGGTATTTTGCCGTTTATTTTGCTCACCTTTATTCGGGCATATACCCATCAATACGATCGGCATCGGAAGATGGCTCGTTGGGTTTTTCCACTTTGGTTGTATGTCGCAATAACCGGTCCTTTGTGTTTTTGGATGTTAAAGCCGTATTATCAGTAATTATTAAATGTAGGAAAAGGGAAGCCTTTTTCTGTTATCGTTCACCATTTTAATTTGGTTTATGAAACGTTTAGTCTTCAAATGGTTTGCAGTTGTATTGTTGACATTGGTGTCCGTTTCGGTTAGTTGGTCTCAATGTCCAATGTGCCGAATGTCTGCCGAGTCCAATCTTCAAAATGGAGGCACCAGCGGTGCTGGTTTGAATGCCGGTATTTTATATATGTTGGTAGCTCCTTATTTAATTGTGGGAGGCATTGCATTTTGGTGGTGGAGAAATCGCAAGAGTAGTACAAATGAAACAGTTTTGCATGATCTGCCTGATAATTCGAGTACTTGGAATTAAAATTTATTTAAAAGTCCTTGTTTTTGAGACAAGGGCTTTTTTTTTGTTTTGAATTCTATTACCTTTGGATGACCGTCGACTGATTTTTTTTATAATTGAAAATACTCTAATACGCGTTAAACCTTTCTTTCAGATTCATTTCAAAATTCACTAACCATGAACACTGCAAAACTTTATTTAGTACTCGCTGGATTATTGGTGGGTTTGGCTCAGCCTGTTTCGGTTTCTGCAAGCGCCGCTATTTCTGCCAAGGAGGCTCGTCAAGGCATTTTTCAAAAATGGAAGGCGCAGTACGCTGATCAAGCGAAGGTGGTAGCTACCGAGCAGGGGCAGGCAACCAAATTTCAGAAAGCTAAGTTGTTGGCAAAAAAGCGCTTTGCTGGTGAAAAAGTTGATTTTAAAACCGAGCCAGATCGTTGGATGTGGTATTGGCTAGCAGGCTGGGCTATTGGTCTAGCTTTGACGATTGTTGGTATTCCTTTGATTGGCACAGTTGGCTTGCTCATTACGAGTATTGCTGGTTTGTTTTGGGCAGCTGGTTCAATTTGTGGTATTATCTGGCTACTGAAGATCAGCGGGGCTATTTCCTAGTGTTCGTTTAACTATTTAGTAGAAGCGACTCCATCTGGCTTTGTCTGAGGTGGAGTCGTTTTATTTTATCCAGTTTGCCGGGTTTAAGCGTTCTTTTTCCTGCCAAAGTTCAAAGTGTAGTTCAGCGGCACCTGAGATGGGGTTGGTGCTTAATTTTCCGAGGATGGCCCCAGCGTTTACTTTATCTCCTTTGTTGACGGAGGTTTCGCTCAAATTCGAGTAGACAGAGTAGTAGTTTCCATGTTGGAGGATGACGGTGTAGTCATGGCCTGGGATGTATTGTACGCCTGCGACGGCGCCTTCGAAAATGGATTTTACAGGCGCTTCTTCGCTGCTCCGGATATCGATGCCATTATTGGTTATTTCAATATTTTTAAGAGTCGGGTGTTTTTGCCTTCCGAAGTTCCGGGCGATCACACCTCCTTCCACGGGCCAGGGGAGTTTACCGCGTAGTTTTTTGAATTGGTTGCTTGCCAGGTCTTCTACTTTTTCCAGGTTTTTAGAGTTTGCGTTCGATTCTTCTGACGTGGATCTTTTTCGGTTGTTATCGCGTACGTCTTTTTGAGCGTTCTCTTTAGCAATTTTTTTTGCGATTTCGGCAGAAATGACGGACTCAATCATTCGATCCAGCTGTGCTCGTTCAGCTTGTTTTTGTTTAAGTTCTTGACGAAGTTTTCCTTCATCGTTGATCAGTGCCATGAGTAGGCCATTTTTTTCCTCTAATTCTTTTTGAAGTTTACTTTTTTGACCGACCATTTCCAGAAGCAAGGCTTCTTTTTCCTGTTTTTCCGTTTCTATTGAGTTTATTTTTTTGCTCAGCATTTCTTGTGTGGCGGCAATGGCGACCACTTGACCGTTTCTAAATCGGTTGTATTTTCGGAGAAAAAGCCAGCGTCTGAATGCTTGGTTAAGGTTATCGGAGGAAAGGATAAAAAGCAGTGGGCTGGTATAAAACTGCCTACGAAAGGAATTTCGGACAAGTCGACCGTACTCCTGTTTCATTTTTTCAAGGTCTTGCTCAAGGGACTGAATGATCGTTAGGTTTCGGAGAATATTTTCTTCGGATGCAATTACTTCATTTTCGATGGTTTGGACGAGTGATTCTCTTCGTTCGATTTGATTTTGGAGGGTTACGTATTGATCGTAGGCTGCGGTTTTATTATTCTTTGTTTTTTTGAGTAAGGAGCTTGTTATTTCTATCTCTTTAGTGAGTTTTTTTCTTTTTTCCTCCAGGGCGATTTTGTTTTGAGCATGTGCAGCGAAACTGAACAAGAGGAGGCTTGCTAGGAAAAAATTGAAGAAAAAAAGGGTGGTTCTGGGCATATTATTTTCGGCTATAGTGGTCTGGTATTTCGAATTTATAGGTTGGGTTCGAGTTAAGTTGAACAGACTCTAGTTCTATTTGGGTGGTTTGGATGCCTGTTTCGGGGCTATTCACCTCGATGGTTCTTGAGAAGGGGAAGGCAAATGGCATGCCATCGGTTTTTTGGTACCGGTTGAGCAGGAGCGCCACCATTGAATTATCTTTTTTAAGTAAGAACAGCTCTTTTATCAAGTGGTAAGAGCCTTCCTCGATTGCATAATCCGCCCAAAATTGCTCATGTTCTACTCGAATTCGGTGTTTTTCTTCGGTAATGCTCGTTGTTGCGGATCCATTTGGGAGTTGTATGGGAAGTCCAAGGATGGTTTTTTGCAGGGCATCGAAGGTGTTGGTTTCTGGCAGGTTAAATTGTTGACGGAGGCTCTCTAGGGCCATTTTGGAGTAGCTTTTTTCGAGTCGGTTGAGGATTTGAATGCTATCAGGGGTAATGAGTACCCGGAGTGCTTCAAACCCAAATTTTTTTACATTTAGCCAGACGAGGCTATCGCGTTTCCATATAAGGGTACCCGTTGCGGAAATGTTCATTTCTTCTGAGCTGGTGCTCAGCTGTACTTTTGCTTGTAGGGAGTTTATTTTTTGCAGGGCTTTTTCCCGAAGGGCCAGTTTATTGTTTAGGTAGTCAACCGACTTGGTTTCGGTAGCAGGTCGGGGAGCTTCTTCCAAGGGGGTGTTTCGGAGTTTGCCGCTGCAACTGCTCCCTAGAAAAGAGAGGGCAATTAGGGCGAATGTCGATACAACAATTGTAGGCTTCATGGTAGTTATTCGCGGATAAATTCAAGTTCTTGAAAGGCGTCCAAGCGGGCGATGGGGGAGGGGGAGCCGGGTGTTTTGTCGTCTTGTTTGTATTTGACAACATAATCAACCGATTTTAGAATTTCACTGCTAATACCACCGAAGGTACTTGGGATGGGGCTTCCATATTGGTTGGCGGTGCTAGCGATGATGGGCAAACCAAGGGTTTGAAGCAGGGCGGTGCAGAATTCCTCTTTTACCACTCGAACGGCTACACTTCCATCTTTGGCTGTTACATTACTGGGAAAGTGAAGGTTGTGTGGATAGACCAAGGTGAGGGGGCGTTGGTGTAGTTCAAGTAGGGTTTCAATTCTTGGTGGGAGAGGGGCTGCATAGTCTTTGACCATCCTAGAATCGGCGGCTAATACTACCAGTCCCTCCTGATCGGGCAATTGTTTGATGGCTCTTAGTTTGGTGATGGCCTCTGGGTTAGTGGCATCGCAACCGATGGCCCAGACGGTATCGGTTGGAAAGCAAATGAGTTTTCCCGATTTAAAAAGGGAGGCAATTTCATTTATGTCGTCTCTTAACAGGAACATTTAACAGATTTCTTCATGGATTGATGTACAACAGCGTACTTTTGAACGGCAAAATTCCGAAATTATTTGGAACTTTTAATTTATTCATCAACCACAGCTGCATGCTCGTTCAATTTACACCTGGTTTTACTCGTTTTTTACCTGTTTTCCTACTTTTTTGCTTACCCTTCTTGTCGTTGGGCAATCATATTATTGGTGGTGAAGTGACGTACGAGTGTTTAGGACTTTCTCCTACCAATCCGAATGCTAACTCATACCGGATTACCATGAAAATTTATCGCGATTGTGATCCACAGGCGGGAGGGGCGTATTTTGACAGTCCGGCAGCTTTTGGGGTGTACAAGGGTTCTTACAACGACAATGATTTGTTTTCATCGTTCTCCCGGTCACCGGAGGTGGTCACTCAATTGATTCCTGACACGCCTAACTGCATTCAAAATGTTCCTTATGCCTGTGTTCAGGAGGGGATTTACCGTTTTACGGTAGACCTTCCGATTTCCAGCACAGAAAGTTATTTTATTGTCTATCAACGTTGTTGTCGGAATAATAGCATTTTAAATATTTATAACCCGGACGATATTGGGGCGACGTATTATGTGGAGATTACCCCTGAGGCACAGGTCGGATGTAATACTTCACCGACCTTTGAAAACTTTCCGCCCATCATAATTTGCAAGGATTTTCCACTATCGTTTAGCCATAATGCTACTGATTTGGAGGGGGATCTTTTGGTATATCGCTTCTGTGCTCCTGAAAGGGGGGGGGGAATGAATTTTGGTGGAAACGGCTGTAATTCAGTGGTGCCCAATCCACCTTGTGGTCCTCCGTTTAACCCGGTTAATTTTGTGCAGCCTTTGTACAGTCCCACGGCACCCATGGGAGGGGATCCGGTGGTGGCGATCGATCCTATTACGGGTTTTATTACGGGTACGCCTCTTTTGGTAGGGCGCTTCGTGGTAGGGGTTTGCGTGGATGAATTCAGGAATGGGGTTAAGATTTCTACCATCAAGCGTGATTTTCAATTTAATGTAGCGGATTGTGATCCAACGGTGATCGCTGCCCTTGAGGGGGGGGATTCCCTGGCCATTGGGCCAACGGGGTATTACTTAAATACCTGTGATGGCCCATCTGTCTTTTTGGAAAATAAAAGTTATGTGCTCAATCAAGTCGAATCCTTTGAATGGAGGTTTGATTTTAATGGTACCCCCTACTCCAACACGACGGATTGGAGTCCTACCATTAGCTTTCCTACGGCAGGCACGTATTTTGGTCAGTTATTGCTCAATGGGCAAGGGCAGTGCTCGGATACTGCTAATATTACCGTTGAGATTTTCCCCGAGATCAATGCGGCTTTTACGTATGATTATGATACCTGTGTGGCTGGCCCCGTTCAATTTTTGGATTTGAGTACGGGGGCTGGAGTAGTCAACAAGTGGCATTGGCAGTTGGGGATTCCGGGTGGCACCTCGGTGGCAACCAATCCACAATATGATTTTATGGAGGCGGGATTGTATCCCGTGGTGCTTCGGGTTACGGACAAAAATGGTTGTACGGATATCGCCAACCAATTTGTAAATTATTTTCCGGCCCCTCCGTATGTGATCATTCGGCCGGATCGGGCGACCGCTTGTGCTCCTCGGACAGTGGCTTTTAATAACCTCTCTTCTCCGATTGATGATTCGTATAAAATCGTATGGGACTACGGTGACGGCAGCCGTGACACAGGGGTAATTAGTCCTGAACATTTGTATGAGAATCCTGGAACGTATACGGTGAGTGTTGGAATTGTTTCTCCAATTGGTTGTATAATTGCGGATACCTTCACTAACTTAGTGCAACTTTATGCACCGCCGGTGGCTGATTTTGCATTTTCACCTAGTAAGGTGGATATTTTTAACCCTAGGGTAGAGGTGAAGGACCTTTCCACAGATGCGAATCGGTGGAGGTGGGAATTGAATGGTCAGTTTTTAACCAATGATTCCATTCCACCTGTTCTAGAGTTTCAGGATACAGGAAAAGTGGAATTATACTTGTTGGTTACCCATCCGGAAGGTTGTCAAGACTCTATCACTCGGTACTTGGAAATTGAGCCTAGAATACAATGGTTCATGCCAAATGCCTTCAGCCCCAATGGGGATGGGCAAAACGATGAGTTTTTGGGAAGTGGTTTAATGTATGGGGTGACCAATTTTTCGATGGTGGTTTGGAATCGTTGGGGTGAGTTGGTGTTCGAGACGAATAATCCAGCGGAGGGTTGGAACGGACGGGCACAACAAAGCGGGGGAGTTTCCCCAGCAGGTGTATATACCTACCAAGTCCAATTTAAAGGCCCAAGAGGAGAGGAATATGAGTACAAAGGATTTGCAACTTTAGTACGATGAATTTGTTGGATTAGTAATATTAACTTGAATTAAACGGAATGGAGCAACTGCGAGGAGTATTATCCTTTTTCTCTGGAAATCAATTCAGTGGAAGGTTATTTTCGGTTTTGATCGTTCTAGTCACTTCTGCGGGCTTTCTGGAGTCCAAGCATATTATTGGCGGGGAAGTCACTTACGAATGTATGGGGCCTGGTTCTGGTCCGAACACCCGTCTGTTCCAGATCACGATGAAGATTTATCGGGATTGTGATCCAGGTGCCGGAGGGGCAGGATTTGATACCCCGGCTTATTTTTCTTTTTATCGAGGAACGGAAGCAGCCAATAGTTTCTACAATTCGGTGACCATCAATAATGTTAACATTACTCGAATTGTTCCAGATACGCCCAAATGCATTCAGAATATCCCGTTCGTTTGTGTAGAGGAGGGTATTTACCGCTTTGATGTGGAGTTGCCCGTTATTAATGAGAGTTATTTTATTGTTTATCAGCGCTGTTGTCGGAATAACAGCATTTTGAATATTTATACCCCAGAATCCATTGGGGCCACTTATTCCGTTGAAATTACAGCACAAGCGCAGTCACTTTGCAATGATTCGCCTGTGTTTAACGAGTTTCCGCCTTTGATTATCTGTAAAGATAGTCCTCTGGATTTCAACCACAGTGCGACGGATGCGGATGGCGATCAGCTGGTGTACCGGTTCTGTGCGCCTGAGAATGGGGGCGGTCCAGTTCTGACCAACCCCGGGTATACGGAATGTGGGGGTGCACAACCGATTCCGCCTTGTCCTCCGCCTTTTGACCCTGTCCCGTATATTCAACCTACGTATTCAGCCACCAACCCAATGGGGGGTAACCCTCAGGTAGTGGTCCATCCGGTGACTGGTTTGATTTCCGGGACGCCTATTCAGGTAGGACGTTATGTGGTGGGCGTTTGCGTGGATGAATACCGCAATGGAGATAAGTTATCGACCGTTCGCCGGGACTTTCAGTTTAATGTAGCGGATTGTGATCCGACGGTTTTGGTGCGTTTGGATGGGGGGGATTCTTTGATTTACCTCGACCGGACGTATTATTTGAAGTCATGTGGTGGTAAGGATGTCTACATTAACAATACCAGTTTGGATCCCAATTTTATTAACACTTTTGCATGGAATTTTGATTTACAAGGTACCCCTTACTTTAATGATATTGATTGGAGCCCAGTGATTTCCTTTCCGGATACGGGGGTGTATGTGGGTAAACTGGTGTTAAACCCTGGTTCGGAGTGTAGTGATAGTGCAGGGGTGGTGGTTCGGATTTTTCCAGGAGTTGAATCGGATTTTTCATATTCGTATGACACCTGTGTTGCAGGTCCGGTTCAGTTTACCAATTTATCGGTTGGGGAAGCGGGCGGATTAAAGTGGAATTGGCAATTTGGTGTTCCCAATGGGGTTTCTACGGAGCGCGATCCATCCTTTATTTACCCAATACCGGGCAATTTATTTGTTACCTTGGAGGCGATTGATACTAATTATTGTCGAGAGATCATTCAAAAACCTATTACTTATTTACCGGCTCCGGCTACGGTAATTGTTCGTCCAAGCAGTTTTGTGGGTTGTTTGCCGGGAGAAATTACGTTTGAAAACCTATCGACTCCATTGGACTCCACTTATCAGGTCGAATGGACCTTTGGGGATGGGTCAAGCTCCATCGGTGTAATTAGCCCTACCCATACGTACACCACGCCCGGTGTTTATTCCGTGAACTTGTCGATTACTTCCCCTATAGGCTGTACGGTTGCTGACTCTTTTTCAGATTTGATTCGGGTAGTTCCGTCTCCAGTAGCTGACTTTAGCTACGCGCCCTCCTCGCCAACGAGCTTGGAGCCAACGGTGACATTCATGGATTTGTCTAAGGAGGCAGACCGGTGGTTCTGGCAGTTTGATCGATTTGGTATTAGCAATCAACAGAACCCTGAGTTCCGATTCCCAGACACCGGCATGGTGCGGGTATTGTTAGTGGTGACCCATCCGGAAGGTTGTAAAGACTCCATTTCACGTTGGATGGATATTTCGCCAGAAGTTCGTTGGTTTATGCCGAATGCTTTTACACCAAATGGGGACGGGTCGAATGATGAATTTGCAGGAAAAGGATCCCTGGAGGGGGCGACTAATTTTAATATGACCATTTGGAACCGTTGGGGTGAATTGGTTTTTGACACGGATAATCCGCTCGAGGCATGGACGGGAAGGGCACAGCAGACCGGAGGTTTGTCGCCCGCGGGGGTATATGTTTACCTGGTGCAGTTTAGGGATCCCAGAGGACAATTATTTGAATACAAAGGATATGTAACGCTTGTTCGTTGATGAATCAGTCTTCGGAAGTTGGTCTGGAGGTTCCAGTTTTGATTCTGGTTTTTAATCGTCCTGCCACCACAGTTCGTTTAATGGAAGTTTTGCAGCAGGTCCGTCCGAGTCGGCTGTATGTGCACGCGGATGGCCCTCGAGCTTCCCGTACTGGCGAGTTGGAGCGGGTGGAGGCAACGAAGGAAGCGGTGCTGTCCATGGTTAATTGGTCTTGTGAGGTTCAAACTCTTTTTCGGGAGGAAAATGCAGGCCTTCGGGTGGGGGTTTATGGTGCTTTAAACTGGTTTTTTGAGGCAGAAGAATATGGAATTATTTTGGAAGATGATTGTATTCCGGACCTCAGCTTTTTTGCGTACTGCGCGGAATTGCTATGGAAATACCGTTGGGACGAAACGGTAATGCACATTAGTGCCTCTAATTTGGTCGAGGATTGGACCAGGCCACAGTCGGTAGATTACCATTGGACTCAATTTTCGTTGGTGTGGGGTTGGGCGAGTTGGCGCAGGGCTTGGCAAAAAATGGACATTGGGCTTTCTGCCTTAGATCAGTTCTCTGGGATGGATACATTTTTGGAATCCAGCTTGGCGAGGGGGTATATGATGGATAAGTTTGAGACGACTCGAGCGCGTCG
This sequence comes from Saprospirales bacterium, assembly GCA_947459365.1. Lineage (GTDB taxonomy): Bacteria > Bacteroidota > Bacteroidia > Chitinophagales > Saprospiraceae > M3007. The sequence goes on along the minus strand of CANHDG010000007.1, from coordinate 8,797 downwards.
GAACCAATCCTGGGCGTACGCCTGGTTTTTTTCTATTCTTTTACACAAAGGGTATTGCATTTTACCTTCGGTCAACCTGGTTCAGAACGTAGGAGTAGGTGATTTACAGGCTACCCATACTACCAAAAAGAATGCCTCTGCTGGACGAAAGGCAGGAGCACTTTCATTTCCGCTGAGGCATCCAGATCAACGCCGGGTTCAACCGGAATTGGAAATGCGGTTGTTTTACGCTACTCAAAAATCCAAGTTCCGACTTTGGATTTGGTACTTACTTCGGCTAATAGGTCGAAGATAAGGTGTGTTTTTTCGCATTTACGGATAGGCAATTTTGAAGGTAAAACTAAAACAGGCTGGGTTCTGCCCGAATGCCTGAGTACAAGGCTGTATGGAAGGTGGGAATTTGAGCCGCAGCTCCTGCTCATTACCCAAGTTGGCCCATGACCAGGAGAGTGGCTGAATCGGACAAAGTATGGGGTTGGGGCTCTTGGTTATTTCAAAAAACTCAAAACATACCGGCTGGTTGGTACGGAAAAAAAACCACTCTTCATTGTAATAAGAAACATAGCTGGCTTCAAATTTCTGGGCATGGAATTCGTCTTTCCACCAGAGGGTTTCGCCGTCGAAATACGCTTCAGCGTATTGATGCCTTAAGCATTCAGAGGGAGTGGGTGCTTTGGTGCAGCCTGATAGAAGTAGGCCGCAGGCAAGGCATAGCCCTGCCAAGATAGATGGTTGCATAACGGTAGGTAGTATTTATTACGGTAAAAAAATAGTAGGACTCAAAAATCGCCCGGAATTCTTTTTAAAAGAAACCATTTGAATTTTATTGACAGAAAAGATTGAAAATGAGCCTTTTTTTGGCAATTATTAACAAAATATAGATCGAAATCGGGGCGTAAAACTGGCTTAAAACAGGACTACCAAAAAATTGGTACGATTTTTTGTAGTAGAGTGGTACTAACATATTTAATCATTATTAGCAACCGATCGTATTCGCAATGAGATCTATTTTTACCTGTGCGTTGATTGTATGCGCGCTTTACCTCCCAAATCGTTCTTCGGCTCAAAACGCGACCAACAAAAATGCCCTGTCTACCAAAGTAAACTTCCTTGACTATGGTTTATTCTACAACCAGGAGCTTGCGCTCAGTCAGGGATTTGAGCTGGGCTATTTTCGAAATGTTCACAAATATGTCAACCTTGGCATTCCCTTCAAACTAGGCCTGTCCAAATTGCCGCTTGCTCTTGATAAAAAGACCTTAACCTACAGCGCGGATCTGATTGCTCAGGTAAGTAATACCGAAAGTACTTCCAAATTTCTCCCTTTTGGATTCGCGGGATTAGGCTTTGCCCATGATGAACTCATTTCCAGCCACCTGCTCATACCCGTCGGAGGGGGGCTCCATTTTAAAATCGATGATTATGCCTACCTGACTGCTCAAGGGGAGTTCAGAAAAGCAGTTGCTGACAACAACCGGGATAATTTTCAGGCGAGCTTGGGCTTTACTTTCTTGCTTCATAAATTAGATCCCTCCCAAGTGGATTCCGATAAAGATGGCGTCAATGACGCCCTCGATAAATGCCCCAAAATAGCCGGCACCGCCTCTGCATTGGGATGTCCCGATATGGATAAGGATGGAGTGGCAGATGCCGAGGATGAGTGTCCGACTGCTCCAGGCCCACTGGACACCAACGGTTGCCCCGACCAGGATGGCGACGGTGTAAAAGACAGCGAGGATGCCTGCCCAGACACCCCGGGAACTATCAAAGGTTGCCCAGACACCGACGAGGACGGTGTGGTTGATCAGGAAGACGATTGTCCAACCGTAGCGGGTTCTTGGAAAGGCTGCCCAGATACGGACTTGGATGGAATTCCGGATAAAGACGATGCCTGCCCCGATCAATCAGGTCAAGCAGAGAACAACGGCTGCCCAGAGCGGAAGATCATGGATAGGGATAAAGATGGATTTACAGACGATAAGGATGATTGCCCGGATCAAGCGGGTAGTGTGAATGGCTGTCCAGACATTGATCAGGATGGAATCGCTGATAAAAATGACCAGTGCCCCTATGAACCAGGCCCACTTTTCAATAAAGGCTGCCCAGAGAAAATGGTCGAGCAGGATACGGATGGAGATGGCTTCAAAAATTCTATCGATGAGTGCCCAACAGAGTATGGAACCGTGAATGGTTGCCCGGATGGCGATGGTGACGGGGTGCCTAATCATAAAGATAAATGCCCCACTACCTTTGGGGTCGCTGAAAATGGAGGCTGTCCTAAGGTTATGGATACAGATAAAGATGGGGTGCCCGATAACGAAGATACCTGTCCCGGTATTGCTGGTACGGTCAACGGTTGTCCGGATGTAGATAAAGATGGAATAGCCGATAAAGACGATCTTTGTCCGAATGAAGCGGGGCCTTCTGCTACGAAGGGTTGCCCAGATCGTGATAAAGATGGTTTTGCCGATCGCTTCGATGCCTGCCCTGATAAAGCAGGTACCTTTGAAGGTTGCCCGGATACGGATGGTGACGGCACGCCGGATCATTTGGATCGTTGCCCGGATAAAGCTGGATCAACCGCCAACGCGGGTTGCCCAGTCGTGGAAACACCTAAAGACAGTGATGGGGATGGAGTTCCAGATAACCTGGATAAGTGCCCGAACCAGAAAGGAAGCATCAGCAATCAGGGCTGCCCAGAGGCCACGGCTGCTAAAGATACCGATGGAGATGGGGTTCCGGACGATGTGGATAAGTGCCCAACTACCAAAGGCTCTGCCTCTAGCAGTGGTTGTCCTGAAATCAGGAAAGAAACGAAGGACCGCTTGGCATTCGCTATGCAAGCCGTTCAATTTGAGTCTGGCGTGGATCGATTAAAAGGGCAGTCGTACTCCATTCTCGACGAGATCGTGGAGATTATGCGTCAATACCCGGATTACAAATTGGCGATTGGAGGGCATACCGATAATGTGGGGGATGAAGATACCAACTTAAGACTTAGCACGGCCCGCGCGAAAGCCTGTTACGATTACTTTATCTTCCGAGGTATTTCGGCTAATCGATTGCGTTATGCTGGTTTTGGAGACCTACGGCCCCTGGCAGATAATGAAACGGCCTCTGGCAGAGAGATCAACCGCCGGGTAGAATTTGAGTTGACCTTAGATTAAGAATCTCTTTCCTTCAAATAGAACACCAGTAGTCTTTTATAGGCTGCTGGTGTTTTTTTTATGTAAATACCCATAAGATGAATACCATTCTTGGTTTTTTTTCTGATTCAGGAATCTCGGCTTAATTTTGCCCTCCTATGACAAACGAACTAAAAAAAATCCCCTCTCCCTGTTTTGTTTTGGAAGAGTCCTTGCTTCGCCAAAACCTGGAGTTGATGCAACGCGTTCAAGAAGAAGCAGGCGTGTCGATTATCCTAGCGTTTAAAGGCTTCGCCATGTGGAGCGCTTTCCCATTGGTAAGGCAATACCTTAAAGGCGCTACTGCTTCTTCTCTTCATGAAACCAGGCTTTGTTTCGAGGAGATGAAAGTGAAAGCGCATACCTATTGTGTGGCCTACACCCCTCGGGAGTTTGGGCAAGTTCTGAAATATTCAAGCCACCTGACTTTTAACTCCATTTCCCAGTATAAAAAATACCATAAAAAAGTTCACCAAAATCCTGAGCACGTCAGCATGGGGATTCGGGTCAATCCACAATGGTCCCCGGTTTCAACGGCCCTTTATAATCCCGGTGATCCTCAGTCCCGCCTGGGAATGACCGTTGAACATTTCAAAAAGGGACTTCCGGAAGGAGTGGAGGGATTGCATTTTCACGTGCTGTGCGAAAGTACAAGTCAGGACTTGGAAACCGCCCTGCAGCATTTTGAACGTCAATTTGGCGTTTTTTTCCCGCAATTAAAATGGGTAAACTTCGGAGGAGGCCACTTGATGACGAAAAAAGGCTATGATGTAGAACATTTAATCCGGGTGTTAAAAGCATTTCGTTCCAGATATCCCCACCTCGAGGTTATCTTAGAGCCAGGTAGTGCGGTTGCTTGGGAGACGGGTTTTCTTCTGACCACGGTACTGGACGTAGTGCAGAACAATGGGATGAAAACGGCCTTGTTGGATGTTTCCTTTACTGCGCACATGCCTGATACCCTTGAGATGCCGTATAAGCCGAGGGTGCGAGGAGCAGAATTGGAGCCATTGCCGGACGCTCAATACCGGTACCGACTAGGTGGGGTGAGTTGTTTGAGTGGAGATTACATGGAAGAATACGGTTTTTCCGCCCCCCTAAAGGCTGGTCAGCGGTTGATTCTGGAAGATATGATACATTACACGATGGTTAAAACAACCACCTTTAACGGGGTAAGTCACCCTTCAATCGCTATTTTAAGGGAAAATGGCACCCTAGACGTAGTCCGTAAATTTGGTTATGGCGACTACAAGCGACGACTTAGCTAAACGGAATGGAAGTGATTCCGGCTACTTGAAGCCGAAGTAGCCGGAAATCAGGTTCATTGCATCATAAAGTACATCAGTGCTACTAAGACGAGGGTAGCAACTGCGACGACGACTAGGAATTTTTTGTTGTCTTCCTGATCGTGTACTTTCTGTTCTTGTTTTGTGAATTTACGTTTAGACATGACTCAAGTTATTTTGAAAAAATCAACAATGAATGTGCGAATGCTTGTGATAAAGGATTTAAAGCCATCCGGATTTCTTCTTACCTCGGCTACTGCCGGTCAGTCCAAGTACTCCTAATAATCCTCTTGTAAGCTCCCGGGCCACGGTGCGTCCTACTTGCCGGGCGAGTGGGTTATCCAGCACTTGTTCCAAGACGTTTTTTTCGTCTTTGGACGGCTTTCCAGCGGAAGGGCTTGATTGTTTTTCTTCTTCAGTGGCGGCTTGGTTGATTTTAGCGTTTAGAATTTCATAAGCGCTTTCTCGGTCAACTATTTCATTGTATTTTCGGACAAGTGGGGAGGAGTTGACCAATTGATCAATTTCCTCAGCACTTAAAATGTCCATTCTACTTTGAGGCGGCCGGAGCAAAGTATGGGCGAGTGGGGTAGGAATCCCCTTTTCATTCAACGCACTGATGAGCGCCTCTCCAATACCCAGTTGGGTCAACAAGTCCTCTACCTGGTACCATTTCGTCATTGGGTAGTTTTCGGCCGCTAATTTGATAGATTTGCGGTCTTTAGCGGTGAATGCTCGAAGCGCATGCTGCACTTTCAATCCCAATTGAGCCAGAATTGCATCTGGGATATCCGCTGGGTTTTGGGTAATGAAGAAAATTCCCACTCCTTTTGAGCGGATCAGCTTAATAATGGCTTCTAGTTGTTGGAGGAGGGCCGGCGAGGCTTCTTGAAAGACAAGGTGGGCTTCGTCGATAAATATACAGAGCTTGGGCTGTTCGACATCCCCTTCTTCTGGGAAGGAGGCATATATCTCAGCCAGTAGTTGTAGCATGAAGGTGCTGAATAATTTCGGCCGGTCCTGGATGTCGGTCAGTCGTACGATATGAAGGATTCCGCGGCCATTTTCATCTATTCGAAGGAGGTCGTTCACATCAAAAGAGCGCTCGCCAAAGAAGAGGTCGGCGCCTTGTTGTTCCATTTCTACCACTTTTCGGAGGATGGTTCCGGCGGTGGCGCTGCTGAACTGGCCAAATTCGGCTTCGATTTCTGCTTTCCCTTCATTGCTGAGGTATTGCAGCACCTTTTTGAAATCCTTTAGGTCCAACAATGGGTAGCCACGGTCATCGCAGTATTTAAAGATCACAGCCACTACGCCTCCTTGGGTATCATTGAGGCCCAGAATACGGCTAAAGAGTACTGGGCCGAACTCGCTGACGGTGCTACGTAGGCGAGCACCTTTTTCGTTGGAAAGGCTGAGGAACTCAACGGTATTTGCTGTGGATTTCCAGTCTAGTCCTATTTTTTGAATACGCTCGGTTATTTTTGAGTTTTCGGATCCTGCGGCTGCCACCCCGGAAAGGTCTCCTTTGATATCCATGAGCAACAGAGGAACTCCATTTCCTGCCAGCTGCTCAGCTAATACTTGCAGCGTTTTGGTTTTGCCAGTCCCGGTGGCACCTGCAATGAGTCCATGTCGATTCAAGGTACGAAGGGGTACTTTTACCTGTAATCCATCCAGGGCCTTTGCCTCCAGCATGGCTGCTCCAAGCACGATGGAAGGACCTGAAAACTGGTACCCAGCTGTAATTTCTGCTATAAATGCTTCTTGTTGGGACATTTCGATCTTGAATAGGTTGATTCGGAAAAAATGGTTATCATTACTAGTTCGTTGTTGCAAATGTAGAGGTTGTTTCTAAAAAAATGCGGGAAGAGGGGCAAAAAAAGAAATTCGGAATTTCTGACCATTTATAGCTAAAGGAGTTGGAAATTTGCGACGAAGTGGATCGTAACTTTTGGGCGGATATACTTTTAATTCCCGCCCGAGTAGCACACCCTCCCATAGAACCATACTTTTTACATCAATTTATCTTGTGAACCCATTTATGCAAGAACTCCAACTTACCCGTGATCTGGTTTTTTTAGATCTAGAAACCACTGGTTTAAATGTTATTCGGGACCGAATTGTGCAGCTGGCTTTGGTAAAACTACCCAAAAATGGCTCAGAACCTCAGGAGTGGTCCAGCCTGATTAACCCCGGAATTCCTATTTCAGCAGAGTCCATGTCCATTCACGGTATTACGCCAGCGGATCTGAGAAACAAGCCTACTTTCCAACAGGTGGCCCAGAAAGTATGGGATTTTATTGGGGATGCAGACCTTGGAGGATACAATTCCAACCGATTTGACGTCCCGATGCTGATGGAGGAGTTTGCTCGGGTGGGCATGGATTTTGATCTTTCCAAGCGTAGGCTGATTGATGTGCAGCGGATTTTTTACAAAATGGAGCCTAGAACCTTAAAAGCGGCTTACCGGCTTTATTGCCAAAAAGAGCTAGAGGATGCCCACGATGCGTTGGCAGATGTGCGTGCTACCATTGAGGTGTTTAAAGGACAATTGAACGCTTATGAGGGGAAGGATTTGTTGGATGAAAATGGGCAAATCATTGAAGCACCCATAAAACGAGATATTCAAGTCCTGCATGAATTTACAAATGACCTTAATTTCGTGGATGCGACTCAGAAGCTAAGGGTTCAACACGATGGCATTGTGATTTTTAATTTTGGTAAATATGCGGGGCAGCCGGTAACCGAGGTCTTCAAGAAGGAGCCCAATTATTATTACTGGATGCTGGAGCGTGAATTTTCTACACAGGTAAAACAATATATCAAGTCTGTCATGCGTGAGATGGAAAAACGAAAATAATATGCGTCTTCTCTTGTGTTTGGTCGCAGCCGGTTGGCTGCTGGGGGCAACTAGTTGTGAACCGCCTACCCGTGGTTGCCTAGATATCGAGGCAACCAACCTGGATGTTAGCGCGGATGCGCCTTGTGAGGATGGTTGCTGTGTATACCCACAATTGATTTTGACCGTCAATCAAGAATACGATGGTTCCATTTGGCGCCCGGATACGGCCTACCAAAATGACTTGGGACAATGGTTCAGGGTCCGAAGCATTGCCTTTTATTTGTCCGATTTTTCCTTTTATCAAAATGGAATTACGTATGGTGTAGCGGATAGTTTACGGATGCAAACATTTGGTTTACAAGAGGATACGATTAATCAGGCCTTTGCAACCGACGTACTCCTAATTCGCCGGATACCGACGGAATACAAGGTTGGGACTTTTCGGAAAAGTGGGGTGTTTGACCAGTTTGAATGCCGCTTAGGGCTTTCTGAAGAGCGCAATCGGGTCATCTCTGGTTTAGCACCTGGTGGGCATCCGCTTGCCCGCCAGGCAGATAGTTTATGGCTTAACCCACAAGACCAATTCGTTTGGATGCAAATGGTAGTCGCCAAGGATTCTGCGCAAACCACTTTGGCAGACACCCTCCGATTTACGGCTGCTGATTTTGGTGGGCAAGCTCCTTTTCTTCAGAGGATGACTTGGCTCGAGCAAGAAACGGGTTTCGATTTTAGAATAAACCTGACCGTCAATTACTATGAATTATTGAAAGGGATTAACTTTGCTAATTCCGATCAAACGGTTTGGAAATCGAAGATCATTTCCAACCTAAGTACCAGTTTCGATGTTTCACAATAAACACATAAATTACATTGGGTTATGAAATTAATAAACGGAATTTTGGTGGTTCTAGCGGCCCTTTTCTTCGCTGCCTGTGATAAAACGGAGGATCCAGAACCGGTTGTTCGTGAATTTGATATCACGTTTAAAGCGCTTTACGATGGGAATCGGTTGGTTAAGAACATAGATTATCCTTATGCTGACTATAAAGTTCAGTTTTCGTTGTTCACTTCCTATTTTTCCGATATTCGCTTGTTAAAGCAGACAGAAAATGGCACTCAAGAGGTGTTGCTCTCAGAAGTAGAGTATATTGATTTTACGCCTCAGAACGCTCCCAATGACACCTCAATTGATGTAACTATTCGGGTAAAAGCGGAGGAAGGAACGTACACAGGGATCAAAATGGGTTATGGGGTAAAACCTTCGCTGAACTCCAAGGCTCCAGCTGATTTTCCTTCAGGGCACCCCTTAAACAAGGAGGTGGAATTCTGGCCAGGTTGGAAAAGTTACATCTTCAACAAGATTGAGGGTCAAGGAGATGAGAACAACGATGGTATCCCAGATATTTTCTTGATTTATCATTGTGGTTCTGATAAGGTCTACCGGGAATATGAATTCCAGAAAGAGATACAGGTAGGCGATG
>CANHDG010000006.1 GCA_947459365.1 Saprospirales bacterium | reverse complement strand
GTGAGGGCTTTCGGGCGAAATTTTTCCACCCATAAATCGCTCCAGTAGATCCGGAATTTTTTCGATGGCGGCATTCCAGCCACTACTATTGCGCGTGGGAATAAAAGAGATTTCAGCCCCCCTGCTCACTAGAAATCCAACGGGCTCCAGGTGAATACCCGCTCCCGCTCCGCTTCGAACAGATTCTGGCGATTCTGCCTGTTCCTTTCCGGCATAGCCAAAACCAATGGTCAGTTTCATGACCGGCGCACAGGTATACTCTCCCAAGGTAAATTCTTTTCCAACAACGGTCTCCGTGTTGGATTCTGCTTTCAGAAAGCCGGTTATTTCGGCCACAAGTTCGGTGAGTCGGTTGGGCATACGTCGGATGGGTTGGTTGGGAAAAGCCTTCGGCGGTTGGGATTGAATGCGCCCGCCGAAGGCTTTGTCAGGTTATAATTTACGGAGGCTTTCCTCCAGGATAGCGATACGAGCGTTGGCATCTGCCAATTTTTTTCGCTCGTTTTCGACTACTTGAGCTGGTGCCCCACTCACAAATTTTTCATTGGACAATTTTTTCTCAACAGAGGCGGCAAAACCCTGTTGGTAGGTCAGCTCCTCCGTCAGTTTGGCGCGTTCAGCCTCTACGTCAATTTGTTTATTTAGGATCACATAGTATTGATCGGTTCCTGAAATAAACGATTTGGCATTGGAGGGTTCGGTTTCTACAAACTCAAGGGAGCTCAGTACTGCCATTTTTTCCATCATTTCCCGGGCGCCAGTCAGCTCAAATAACTGTCGGGCGCTGCTGCTCGACTGTATGCAGACTTCCAGCGGATCCTTGGGTTTGATTTGGTTTTGATTTCGGATTTCCCTGATTTTGGTAATAACTTCTTTGATGGATTCTACCTGTTGAATAAGGGCCTGGTCTGCTGGGATTTGTGCCGGATACGACTGTGCACAGATATCCTCCCCGGCAGGTCGATTTTCCAGTTGGTGCCAGAGTTCTTCTGTAATAAAGGGCATGAAGGGGTGCAGTGCCCTCAACAAGTTTCCATAAAGGTGCAAGGTAGCGGTATAGGTTCCTCGATCGATCGGCTGTTCAAACCCAGGTTTGATCATCTCAAGGTACCAAGAGCAGAAATCGTCCCAGATCAGGGCATGAAGGGATTTCAAGGCTTCGCTGAGTCGATAGCTCTGGAAATCAGCTTCCACCTGGGCCAGGGTCTGCTGGAATTTTTCAGTCATCCAGCGGACGGCCAATTCATTTTTCCTTAAAATCTCTTCGGATTCAGCTTTTTCAATTGTTTTCCAACCTTTCACCAATCGAAGGGCATTCCACATTTTATTGCAGAAATTCCGGCCTAATTCACAAAGGGCGCTTTCATTCAGGATGGTTCCATCGGCTCCAAAGGGCGCATCGAATATCAAATCTCCACCAGCAGCGGCGCTGGACATCAGACCAAAGCGGACACCGTCGGCTCCATAGGTATCCAACAGGGCTAGGGAGTCAGGGGAATTGCCCAGGGATTTGGACATTTTACGCCGGTTTTTATCGCGGACCATGCCTGTAAAGTACACGGATTGGAATGGCCGTTCTCCCTTGTATTCGTAACCAGCCATGATCATCCGGGCTACCCAGAAGAAAATGATATCCCAGCCAGTGACCAGCACATTGGTGGGGTAATAATAGTTGATTTCCCCCTCTGGCTCTGCAAATCCATTGAACACACTAATTGGCCACAGCCAGGAAGAGGCCCAGGTGTCGAGCACATCTTCGTCCTGGCGGAGGTCTTCTAGTGTCAGCTGTGGGTTGCCCGTTGCTTTTTTAGCCTTTTCAAGGGCTTCTTCCGCTGATTGCGCGACAAAAATAGCCGTTTCCTTATTGTTGGCTTCTGCTTTCAAGTACCAGGCAGGAATGCGTTGTCCCCACCACAACTGGCGGCTGATGCACCAGTCGCGCAGGTTATCCATCCAGTTGCGGTATAGATTTTGGAAATTGGCTGGGAAAAATTTGATTTCTCCTTCCATTACTGCTCGGAGAGCAGGTGCCCCCAAATCAGTCATTTTTACAAACCACTGCAGGGATAACTTTGGTTCCACTACGCAATTGGTGCGCTCTGAGCGACCAATTTTGGTTTGATAGTCCTGAATTTTTACCAGCACTCCAGCAGCTTCCAGCAAGGGTTTGATGGCTTTTCTTGCCTCAAACCGTTCTTTTCCAATCAGGGGCTCGAAGCCGCAGGCTTCGTTCAGGTAGCCATTGTCGGTCAAAATATCAATAACAGGTAGCTGGTGCCGTTGTCCAATTTCGTAGTCATTCGGGTCGTGGGCAGGGGTTATTTTTAAGGCACCCGTACCGAATTCGATGTCCACATAATCGTCTGCAATCACAGGAATTGCCCTGTTTATAAGCGGTATCAGTACTTTTTTTCCAACCAAGTGGGCAAACCGCTCGTCTTTTGGATTGACCGCCACGGCCACATCCGCAAAAATAGTTTCTGGGCGTTGGGTAGCGATTACTACTCCCTCTTCGCCTCCTTCCAACCGATAATGAAGGTGGAAAAGCTGGGCATTTTCCTCGGAATAAATCACTTCTTCGTTCGACAAAACCGTTAAGGCTTCTGGATCCCAGTTGACCATCCGAAGTCCACGGTACAGTTTACCTTTTTCATAAAGGTCTACGAACATCCGGACACAATCTTGGTAATACTGCGGGTCCATCGTAAAAGCTGTCCGGTCCCAGTCGCAGGAAGCTCCTAACCGACGAAGCTGCTGGAGAATAATTCCACCGTATTTATCTTTCCATTGGTAGGCGTATTGCATGAATTCTTCCCGGGAAATATCGGCTTTTCGAAGCTTAAATTCTTCCCGGAGCCAGCGCACTACTTTTGCTTCTGTTGCGATGGAAGCATGGTCAGTGCCAGGCACCCAACAAGCATTCTTCCCATCCATACGCGCTTTCCGAATCAGGATATCTTGGATGGTATTGTTGAGTAGGTGTCCCATGTGGAGGACACCGGTCACATTGGGAGGAGGAATCACGATGGTAAAGGGTTCCCGATCATCGGGTACCGACTTAAAATAACCGGAGGATTCCCAGTGACGATACCATTTCTCTTCTGTTTCGGCGGGATTGTAGCGCGTGGATATTTCAGACATGTAAAAAAGTAATTTTTGAAGCTGCAAAATTAGTACGTTTGCCGATGAAATGGGTTTTGTTCCCTTGTTTTCTCCAGTTAATCTTGAATTTCAAGGATATTTTTTTCGAAAAAAAGCATCCAACCAAACTGCATGAGTAAAAAAGCCAGCAAATCGGAGGGGCCAGCCACCGTAACTCCCCTTATGGCGCAATACGCCCAAGTGAAGGCTACCTATCCAGAAGCCATTCTACTCTTTCGGGTAGGTGATTTCTATGAAACCTTTGGAGAGGATGCCGTAAAAGCTTCCAAGGCGCTTGGGATTACCCTCACCAGTCGCAACAATGGTGGATCCGATATGGAATTGGCTGGTTTTCCGCACCATGCCATGGATATGTATTTACCTCGCTTAGTTCGGGCTGGTTATCGGGTAGCGATCTGCGAGCAGATGGAAAAACCAGTGCCGGGGAAGGTAGTCAAACGATCGGTTACCGAGGTGGTTACACCCGGAGTTACTACCGTGGATGCCCTGCTCGAGCACAATCAAAACAACTACCTTTTGGCCTTGGCCATTGGAAAAAATGATCAATATGGACTCGCTTTTTTGGACATAAGTACTGGCGAATTTTTTGTCAGCGAAGGAGATGCCGCTACGGCCGACAAGTTGATTCAAAGCTTCAAACCCGCGGAGATTGTCCTTCCTAAAAGCGGAATGAAGGCATTTACCGTTCAATTTGGCGATAAATTTTACCTGTCCACGTTGGAAGACTGGATCTTTACCCTTGATTTTGGTCGGGAAAAATTGCTCAACCATTTTCAGGTGAGCTCACTGAAGGGGTATGGCATTGAGGAGGAAGCCTTGGCTCAGTGCGCTGCTGGCGCTGCCCTTCATTACTTAGCAACCACCGAAAACAACCGACTTTCGCACATTGGTTCGTTGAGCCGATTGCAACCCGCTGAATATGTTTGGTTGGACCGGTTTACGATTCGTAACCTCGAATTAATTTCCAGTAACCACGAAACGGGGGTTTCGCTGCTGCAAGTGCTTGATAAAACAGTGAGCCCCATGGGTGCCCGATTGCTCAAAAAATGGGTTCTACTGCCCCTAACCAACCTCCGCCAAGTCGAGGAACGGCTAGATTCGGTTGAGTTTTTACTTAAAAACACCCATTTTTCCGATCAACTTTCCAATTTTATCCGCCAAATCGGTGATCTGGAACGGCTCATGGGAAAAACAGCCATCGGTAAAATTAATCCCAGGGAAATGTTGCAACTCCGCCGGGCCCTTGGCGCGATTCAGCAACTAAAAGCGGCCTTGGCAGAGATGCCTTCCGCCCCCGCCTCCCTGCTTCGAACCGGTGAAGCCCTAAATCCTTGCTTTAGCCTATACGATCGAATCTTGTCTACCCTCGCCCCTGATCCACCGGTGGACGTGCGGAAAGGGGGAGCCATTGCTGAAGGCGCAAACCCACAATTGGATGAGTACCGGCATATCGTCAAAAATGCCCGAGACCTGTTGTTGGAAATTCAACAGCGTGAGGCCGAGCGAACGGGAATCGCTTCCCTAAAAGTAGGCTTCAATAATGTGTTTGGCTATTATATTGAGGTGACCTCCAAATGGAAAGACCAGGTGCCTTCCGATTGGATTCGGAAGCAGACAATTGCCAATGGAGAGCGGTTTATTACCGACGAACTCAAGCAACTGGAGGCTAAAATACTTGGAGCAGAGGAAAAAATCCTGGAGCTGGAAGACCAGGTGTTTCGGTCGTTGGTGGAGGAGGTATTCGCCTACATTGCTCCCATTCAACTCAATGCCCAGAATATTGCTCGGTTGGATTGCCTACAGTCCTTTGCCCAGGTGGCGCTGGAGCGGCAGTACACCCGACCTCAGCTGAGCGAAGGATTTGAGCTTGATATTCAGGCCGGCCGACATCCTGTAATTGAAACCCAGCTTCCTATCGGGGAGCCCTTTGTTCCCAACGATGTTCGACTAAGTCGGGATGAGGTACAAGTCATTCTGATTACGGGTCCTAACATGGCTGGTAAATCGGCGCTTTTACGACAGACGGCTTTGATTGTGCTGATGGCTCAGATGGGTTGTTATGTACCTGCCGCTACAGCTACTATCGGTTGGTGCGACAAGGTGTTTACCCGGGTGGGTGCCAGCGATAACATTAGCGGGGGGGAAAGTACATTTATGGTAGAGATGAATGAGACGGCCCTAATTATGAACAATATTAGCGATCGATCCTTGATTTTGTTGGATGAAATAGGTCGGGGAACCAGCACCTACGATGGGATTAGTATCGCTTGGAGTTTGGTGGAGTACCTGCACAACAACGGAAGAGCTCGACCCAAAACCCTTTTTGCTACCCATTACCACGAGCTCAATGAATTGGCAACCTCCCACGAACGGGTGCATAATTTTCACGTGAGTACCCGAGAGGTGGGACAGAAAGTGGTTTTTCTTCGAAAATTAGTTCCCGGAGGCTCTAATCACTCCTTCGGCATTCACGTGGCCAGGATCGCTGGGATGCCTCCTGCCATTGTTGAACGGGCACAGGTGATCCTCAAAACCTTGGAGGAAAAGCATATAGAACAAGAAGACAGTACCTCCAAAGTACCGGTTACAGAGGATTTTAAGCAAAAGGTAAAAGTTATTGGTAGCCCTGTGCAGCTCCAAATTTTTGACGTGGACGAATACACCCGCCAAATCAAGGAAGAATTGTTGGCATTGGACTTGAACAAGATGACCCCGATTGATGCACTTTGGAAGCTCAATGAACTGGTCAAAATTGCAGGCAGAAAAAACAGCGGGTAAAATGCAGGTTTACATTCCAGTTGAATATGCTTTCAACCACTTGCACTCCGCGATTACCTCGGAGAAAAAGGCGGTTTGCTGGTATTTTTGAAAAAGTTCCCGGTAATACGTTCGGTATTTTTCGGGTGGCAGTGGAATGAAGGTGCTTCCGGGCAGGTAATTGCAATCCGGATCGGTTAACCAGATTTTTTGGGTGGTGCGCGCGGCCATAAAAACAATTTTAGCTGCGAATTCTGGGTCATCCCCTACCAATTCAAGGGCTTTTTCGAAACATTCCAAGGCTTTTCGAACGTCTGTCGCTTCATAGTTGCCGCTGTAACTCCCCGGGAACGGAAAAACGGGTCCTTCTCCCAACCGTTTCCAATTGCGGCTGTCGCGGTAATAATCCCGTAGCTCCCATTCGTAACCAAACCAGGAGCTGTTGTAATACCCCAACCCCAGCAAGTAGTAATACCGGGCAGCTTCCTTTGGGTAAAGGGCGGTGTTGCCTTTGGCGTTTTGTTCCAGTTCAATCAATTTTTCAACAAATTCCACCCGGTTGAGTTGCAATGTATCTATAGCGGAAAGGGGAGGAGCACCCTCCCGAATGCTTTCTTTAAAACCGGAGAACTTCTTTAGGTTGGACCGATCGGTAGCCCGCATACTCCGGTGGGCGAGCAGTGCCGCTTCTGGATGGCCTTGGTTGAGCAAAGCAATTCCTTTGGCTTCAATCAGTTGAGCGGCCAAATTCGATTGCAGTCCGGTGGTGGTATCGAATAATTGGGCAGTTTCTACAAAATCTTCGTTGCCAGCCTCCGCCAGGCGAATTAATTGGTCTAATACCACTGGAGAAGGATTCAAAAAAAGCCCCCCGGGACCATGGACGGTGAGGGCGGCCAGTCCACTCATTTTGTGGTTGGTAAAGTACTCCGCCTGAATATCCTGAAGATAGAGCGGCAGGTCGGGATGATCGGTAAAAGCTCGATAGGTCCGGATTTTGGCTGCCCGGTCGTGGTCGAATCCTCGTTCTGTTTCCAGTTCATTGATTTCGGCTACTGTTCGCCAGATTTCAAGTTGTCGTCGCAGGATGCTGCCTTTTTCTCCCGTGGGAAGCCGTTTTTCCAACTGTTGAAAGCTTTTTTCAGCGGCATACAAATCTCGGGCGATGACTTGTAAGTAGCCTTCAATGGCGGCCCAGACTGGCCAGTTGTCTACTTGTTTGTTGGCGACCACGTTGGCAACAAACTCCTGGAATCGGATGAGTTGGAGGGCTGCTTCCCGTTGTTTTTGCTCGAGGGTCTCGAGTTGGAAGCGGCTGTCAGTCGCTTTGGTTCGCATCAACCATTTTTCAAAATACTGAACCCGGTGGAGGAGGAGCAGGGTAAGTTGGGGGTTGAGGGGGTCAATTTCATACGCTTTTTCGAAATCCTCTTGAAAGGTAGATTGGTATTTGGCGGCCCTAAGTAGGTAGAGGGTTCCCTGTTCCTGATCGCTTTGGCAGCGGTAGAGGGCTGCATCCCAATCGGCCTGGTTGCGAATTTTGAAGCTTTCAAACGCTTGTTCGCGTTTGGAAGCACACTGTTGGAAGACCTGGGCAAATTGATAGGCTGCCGTACTGTAATCGCCCAGTTTTTGTCGGGCGCCCGCAAGGTGGGCCAGTATCCAGTGTTCGAGTACGCTTGGTTTACGCTGATCAATTTTGGGTTGACAACGGTCATATAGTTCCAACACATTTTGGTAATCCCCTGCATAGTGCGCAAGGCGAATCATTTGATAGAGGTACCGGAGTTTTAAAAAATGCGATTTAGTACCATTGAGTAGTTTCTCTCCGATGGGAATGAGCCGTCGCATGGCTGCCCGGTGATCGGCTTTTTGTCGCCATTTGCTAGCCCGGGCTATGCAGTAAATTTCACAACTTCGCGCATATTTTAAGTACTCCACTACCTCATCGCAGCCGTTGTAGACGACGCAAGCTGCAAAGGAATTATCTGTAAATGGGTAGCCCAAGTCGGTGCTCCCTTTTTTTCGTTTGCTTAAATCTGCCAAATAAGTTAGGTCGGCATCGGTTGCCTGGTAGACGACCGCCTCCACGTCCTCCGGGCTGGGCAGGTCACAAAAGCGATTGGACCATTCCTCCACGTTTTCTTTTTTTTGCCAATCAATAATGTCAAAGGAATCGCGGTAAAAGTTGCTCCAATTGAGCAAATAGGGGGCATAGGCAGACCGGCTATCCACCAGGTCAGGGCGGATGAATGTATACCCGGAGGCAAAACTCCAGTTGGGGGTGCATTGACCAGCTGGGTCTCCTAGCGCATTTTGTTGTTTTTTTTCGGTGAAAAATGCCAGGAAGCATAAAGCCATTACCCAACTTATGCTACGAATTATTTTTTTTCCCATGCTGTCAAATCATCTAGTAACCTCCGTAGACTGTCCGGCGGAAAGGCGTCTACGGTGGCTGGGTTCAAATGGTAAAAGGAAAGGACCCGGCTTTCCGCTGTCCAAGTAGTTCGCAGGAGCGGTGATACCTGCCGAAGGAGACCAATCGAACTGCTTTCCAGTCGAAGGCGATCCTCAGAATTTAGGTATTGCCCAGCCCAAAAAAGAGGTTGTTGGACGGTAAACCAATTGCCTTCGGGGCGAAAGTACAGCGGATCTTGGAGGCTTTTTTCATCCGGTTCTGGAATTATTTTCCAAAATTGGTTGGATCGAAAGGCGAGCGCCCAGTTAAACGTAGGTAAGATGGGATCGAGGGGAAGGGGATAACTCCTCGGCGGGACCAGGTATTTGGCAGCCGATTGGGGCGATAGGATCGAGTTGGTTTCACCCATCTTCTCTAGTTGCCCGGTGTTGTAGCACATCAAGGCTCCTCGGTCTACTGGTGGTACCCCGGTTTCTTCTGGGAATTTGTATTGGTGCAGACGAATGGTCGCGCTCAAGCGTATTCCTGGAAAACGAGGAGGAAGTTCGCGCAAAAAAGCAAAGTAAGAGGCCCGGCAAGAGGGTGTCCAATCGCAGTCCAACTGAAGCTCTTGAATGGGAAAGGGATAAGAATGAACCAACTGCGCTAGACTATCTGCCAGGGCAGTGGTGGCTTCTGGAGTCAGCTTCAAAAATACCTCGTTTACAATAAATACACAGGGAATCAGTTCGATGGAGCCGATGCCAGCTGTGTCCTCTATTTGCAGGATGCTAAAAGGTTCTACCGTTTGAGTGGTGGGGTCCAGGCCGATGTCGGCATATTTCAGGTAGAGTTTTGAAACCCCAGCTTCCTTCAGGTACGATCGTTCGGCTTCGCTGAGCCGAAAGGTGGTTTTCCAATAATAAAACCCGATGCTCGGTTCAGTAGCTGCTGGTGAACAGGCCATTTCAAGACAGGCGATCAAAAGGAGGAGGTAGAACCCGATGGAAAAGCCTAGGGATCGCACCCTTCGGGAGAAAGGAGGTAGCATGCTAAATGATTCTTGCCCCAGAGCAACTCAGAGGAAGTGCAAAAATACAATAGGGAAGGGGAATGGAGCTAAGAAGGTGTGATACCCGTTTTATTCGATTTCCAATGGGTTCGATTAGAGATCTTCTGAATTCTTGTTTCATAATTGGAAAGGTCCCAGTACTTTTGCGTTTACTATGGATAAAGTTCGAATCGACAAATGGTTGTGGAGTGTGCGTATTTTCAAAAGCCGCACCTTGGCAACAGATGCCTGCAAAGGTGGAAAGGTGAAAATTGACGGGGAGTCGGTTAAACCTTCTTATTTAGTTACCGTTGGAGAGGAGGTGACCGTCCGCAAGGATGGTTTTAATTTTCAATACAAAGTACTCGGACTCATTGAGAAACGAGTAGGAGCCCCCATTGCGGTGACTTGTTATGTCGATAGTACGCCGGCTGAAGAGCGCAATAAATACGAGATGTGGTTTATCCAACAAAAAACGCCCGATGGTCGCGAACGAGGCACCGGGCGTCCCACGAAAAAGGAGCGCAGAGAGATTGACAAACTTGAATTTTGATCAGGCAAGTTTTTGTAAATCCCGAATTAATATACTGTTTCGGTTGAAGTAAATCAGGTTTGCTTTCCGAAGGTCATTTAATACAGAGGTCACTGTTTGCCGGCTAGTACCCGTCAAATTTGCGATTTCTTGTTGGGTCAACTGGTGTTTTACCAGTGTTTCATAGCCCACTTTACGACCTTCCCTTCCTGCAGTTTCAACCAGAAAGTCGATAATGCGCTCCCGGGCATCTTTTAAAACCAGGGAGGATAACCGCTCCTCCGCTCTCGAGAGGCGGATGTTCAAATGTTGAATGCAAGCGAAGGTCAGGGAGGGTATTTCGGCCATTAACTTCCGGAAATCGGTCATGTGAATGACCAACAACTCTACCTCTTCCTGCATGACCTGAGCAAAATCGACTCTTGAGGCATTGCTCGAAAAAGCCAGTTCTCCAAAAAGTTGTTCAGGCTGTAGGATTTCACGGATTACCTCTCGACCGTCACTCGAGAAGGTGCCCATTTTGATTTTCCCTTTAATTAAAAAATAAATTTGATCCGCTTTCTCATCTGCCATGTAGATGAATTGAAAACGAGGAATACGCTGATGCCGGGTAATCCCTGCAATTTGTTCTATTTCAGTTGGATTTAGATGGCTGAGCAGCGGCATGCGCTCTAACGTCCGAGTAATCTGTTGTTGGTCCATACCCTTAATAGAAGTAGTTTGTGTAAATAATATTTGGATTAGAACCCAATTTCATAATACAAACGTCGGCAAAGAGACCAGTAAGAAAAAATACAAAAATTCAAATTTGTCACAAAAAAATAGAGTCATTTTTTGTCATAAAATATTGATATATAATTTTTTAAGACAAAAATAGACTCTAAAAAAATCAAAAAAAGTTATTTTTTTGATTCGATTTAATTTTACGTTTATTCAATTTTTATTCGGATGCCAGCAGAATGGCTGGAAAATTCGGGCGCATACATACATTGGAGGGTGGCCAAGCCAAAGGACATTTCTCCTTTATGGGTAGCCACTAGTGGGTACTCCAGGACGTAGGTGCCTTTTGGCAAGTAGTCCATAAAGTAGTGGGTAGCCAGGTCGCGGGTGCTTTCGTAATAACCCAGTCCCCCTTGATACCGGTACCCGCTGAGCACGTTGCGCGGCTCGCAACCGGCCGGGCGCAAATCTTTCAGATGCACATACTCCATATCTCGGTCGGCCCTGATTTCAACTCGAACCACTAACTGATCGCCTACTTTTATTTTGCCTTGGTCAGCGATGCGCTGTAAGACGGGTCCTCGATCGGTATGGACCGACTTATATACTTCCCTTACCAGCTGGATACCGTTGGTTTTGAAAGTCGTGATTTTATCCAGGTCTTCAAAATACTGTCGATAGGCTGCTCCCCAGACCAGGTGTGCATTTGGATTTTGTACTTGAATGGAGGCAGAGGGATTGGGTGATTCTTTCCCTGTCCAAGTTTCATTAAAGTAACCTGTACCGGCTTCCACTTCCTTTGGGCGGACCGCTTGGTTGCCAATTTGGATAGAAACGGGTCGGGTGTTGCTCAACCAGTTATCTCCGGTAAGGAGCAAGGCATACACCGCTTCTGCGGTGGCTTTGGTGCTTTCCCAGCGGTTAGTTTGCTTGTTTTTAAGCATCCAGATTCTCAATTCCTCTACGGCGCGGGTATCCTTTGCAGCTTCATTAAACACTTCTACCATCAATGCTTGGGTTTCTATGGGCAACTGATTCCAGCGCATTCCCCACTCGTTGGGCCAAAACATGCCCATTTCCTCTTTGATAAGCGCTCTCTCCCTCAAGGAGCGTAGAATGGAGGCGGAAGAAGTAAGATCCCCAGAACGGTGGGCGGTCAGAGTAAGCAGTCCTTGTTCATATAAATTTTTACTTGTCCAATATTTTCCTATCAAATTTTTATAATAAAGAAGAACAGGATCATTTTCCTTTGTTGGGAAAAAGGACTTGAGGTAAAGGTAATGAATGATCATTCCGTGCAGGTGATCGTCCTCCCATTTAGTTCTTCCTGCCTTCACTTCTTTTTCTAGTTGCCGGTATTGCTCTTGTGCCTGTTGGTCGCAATAGCGCACCGCTTTTTCCAGCATCTCATTGGCCTGGCTATTTTTTTTCAAGTCCAGCGCATTTAACTTGTAGAGGTGTGCCAGGCCGGTGGCGATGTATTGGGTGATGTACCAATTGTCGGGTCCACCTGCAAACCAGGGCCAGCCTCCTTGTTCGGATTGCCGCTGTTGCAGTTCCCGAATCGAAGAAGCTTGTGCATTGGAAAGGTTGTTCAAGTCGAACAGCAGTCCAATTTGTTGTTTTTGTTGGGCTTCGCTTTGGGCTTCTAGTACCCAAGGGGTTTCTTCCAGCAAGGCATATTTTAGTTCCTGATTTTTACTCAGATTGGACTCCAGCGCTTTGGTTCCTTTCCATTGGTCAAACACCTTCCGGATTTCAGGGAGTTTTTGAGTAACGGTGGCTGCCAGGGTATTTGCATAGAAGCGGTTAAAAATCTGCTCGCTGCATTCGTGTGGGTACTCCATCAAGTAGGGGAGGGCTTGCACGGCATACCAGGCTGGATTAGAACTGAATTCAAGGGTGAATTGATGGTTTTGGCGGCTATCTGAGCGGTTGAGATCCCCAAACTGAAAGGTCTTATTTTGTTGTCCACGAAGCGTCATTGGCAGGCTCTCTGTTACCAGCATTCGATTGGTGACCACTGGAAGTGTATTTTCTTCTCCATCTCTTCCCGCTTTACTTTGTGCAAATACTTGCCAAGTCACGGCCCCGGTAAAATCAATTGGCACGTTGATTTTCCATCGAACGCCGGTGGAAAGGCCAGCTTCCAGTCGGAAATTCTGCACGGGCTGTAAGAGTCCCAATTGGGTTTCGATGGGTTGGAGGCTGTTGGCATCGAGCAGTGCGAGGGTGGCTGTTCCTTCGGTTGCTTGGTCCGTCAGGTTACTTACTTTGGCAGTCATCTCCAATTCATCGCCGGCTCTCAAGAATCGAGGAGGGTTGGCGGTGATCATCAATTCTTTTTGAGTAACCAAGGTTTTTTCCATCAAACCTACCTGAAGATCCTGTGTGTGAGCAAGCACCTGAAGTTTCCAACGGCTGAGGGCTTCACTCATCGTAAAAGCGATCAAGACATCCCCATTGGCATCTGTTTTAAGGTCGGGGAAAAAGAAAACGGTTTCTTGTAGGTTGCGCCGCAGCGGAGCGGGTGCCTGGCCGCTGGGTAAATTCACCTTTTTTTGTTCCAGCTCCTCTGCGGGTACTGCAACTCCATCAAGGGCCATTTCCATCGTAGGTTCAGCGGCCGCTGCTTGCGGAGCTTCTGAGGGAGTTCGCATTCGAATCCCTGGGGCACCGGCCATTTTAGCCATAGGAAGGAAGCGCATGTTCACCATCCGATCCAGAAGCCCAAACCAGTTTAACTGTGGGTAGTAACGATTGGGTAAGGAGGGTTCTTTGCTTTCCACATACATAAATTGATGTCCACTCACCCTTTCTCCCGCTTCCTCACGCATAAATTGCCGGGAGGGGAAGGTAGAATGGGGAAAGAACGACCACTGGAAGGGTAAATATTGGTCCAGGGACGCATCGTACATAGAAGCGGTAATTTCAGCTGCCACTTTTTCTTTGCCAGGACCGCTAACCCTGAGTTGGTAGCGTTCCTGTGCGCCTGGTTGCAGTTTATCTCGGAAGCTTTCAAGGCTCAACTGGAGTTGTTTATTGGTCCAAGGTATTTCCCAGGTGATTTTTCCTTCATAGACCCGGTTGTCGTAAAGGCAGATCCAGCTGGTGTACATATTTCCCCGGTCGTTCTCGGTTACCGCTAGTTCTAAGCTGGAGGAGGTACGAACGTTTGTCCAACCCTGTTCCGGGTTACGGTTGGGTCGCTCCGTAATCAGGTAGACATGCCAGTTGGAGGCACTTGCGCCCATGGTGAGTTGGGCAACTTGACCTGGTTCCAGGCGTGTTTCTCGGGCGGCCACGGTCGGGGCGATCACGTCTGCGGCAGCCTTTTTTACCCGGACAAATTGTTCGTGTTTTACTTCTGATCCGAAGGCATCCTGGGCGGTCATGGTTACCCGGTAATAGCCGGTTTCTGTTAGCCGGCTACTTAGGTCCAGTGGTTGCTCCAGACCAGTGTCGAATGGGAGGTTGATTGGGCTTCCTACTGGTTTCCAGCTAGAGGGGTCTTCCTCGTTTTTCCAGGAGTAGCTCGGAAATTTAGTCCGGAAGGCTTGTTCAGTCATGCTCCACCGGTCAGGTTGTTCAAACAGTCGGCGACGGAAAAGGCGCTCAGGGGCATTAAGCCGTTGAATCGTTATGGTTCCCTTGGTGGGTAAAGCTTGTCCGGAGAGGTTTTCAGCCAATAATTTGATTGCTTTCAGCTGGTTAGGCTCCACTTCTTCCGGTAGACTACTGCCCAGGAAAAGGCTGTTTTTCCCAATGGCAACGGATGACAAGGCAGATCTGGTTTCACCGGTGTTATCGGTGACATCTACACTGACCTCATAATGAAAGGCGGGAGGTTGTTGGTCGGCTGGTTGACTGGAAGGGAGGGCTGTAAAGGTCAATTGAAAGCGCCCCTGCTCGTCGGTAATGCCGATCCCGGAAGCAATTTCTTGCTGATCTGCCTTTGGAGCGGGCCTCCAACGAGCCCACCACCAAGGGTAGTGACTTTTGCGAACTACCCTCCAGACAATTTTGGAGCCATCGGATGGATTGCCTGAGTAGTTAACTGCTTTTCCGTTTACTTGTACGAGGGAGCCGATTTTGTATTCCCCGGCCATGGGATCCATGCTCACTTCAAACCGAGGGCGTTTGTACTCTTCCACCTGAATTTGGCTTTGGCCTTCTGCGATTCCGGCTTTTGCTTGCAGGGTGTAGGCACCGGTGAGTTGGCCCAAAGGCAAAGTGAAGGCTCCATTAAAGGTACCAAAGGCATTTGTTTTGAGTTTCAGTGTTGCTACCTGTTGGTAGTTCGCATCCATCAGTTGGACTTGCACCAGTTGGTTTTTCAGAACGGTAGGTGTTTGGCCGCTGGATTTTTCGAGGGCGATTCCTTTAAAGTACAGCAATTGGCCAGGCCGGTAAAGTCCGCGGTCAGTGAAAAAGGCAATTCTGCCCGAGGGCCGTTCCCGGTAAGTTCCGTAGGGGTATACATTTTCGGTAGTAAATACGTCCTGCCCTTTTTTTAGCACCAAAAAACAGTTGTGCGGAAGTTCTTTTTTGAGCTCTATTATTCCATTTGAATTGGATACATAGGTTCCGATTACTCGGCGCTGATAGCGGTCCCTGACCCAGTCGGTCTGCATTAAAGTGCCTTGTACACCTTCAATTGGGGCGCCCGTTTTGCGGTCAACCGTCAGAAAAGTAGTACTCGCTGCATTTCCAAAAAGGCGGATGGCGCCTATTTGGCAGGCGTTAAAGAGGGCGAAATCACTGACATCTGTTTTTGTTTGCAAGGTGTTTTGATGGCCTACCAGCAAGACATAGCTACCGGATGGAAGTCCATTCAATCCAATTTCAGTTCGGTGACTGAGCAAATCACCTGGCTCCGCTAAGGCTTCAGATCCTTTGGCGACTTCTGGTAATCCCAAGTAATAGGAGACTGCATCGTCAAACGGCACTTCTTCGGACCCTTCCGGTAGCTGAACAATTTTGTACCAGGCTTTCTGGACATTTTTATAGTCGATGCTGACTAGAAGTGCCTCATTAGGCAGGTTATTGACCTCCATTTTAACCTTGAGCTGTGGTTCCCGGATGGAGTTTAGTAATACCCTGCAATAAGTTGATCCGTAGGCATTCGGGAATTTCTCCAAGGCTTTTTCACACCATTGCACAGCGGCTTGTAGTTGTTTGGCCGCCATGATCTTGTTCTCTGGCAATTCATTCACCAGCTGGGTGGCCAAGGCATAAATAGCCTCTGTTGAATTTTCAAAAGCGCCATATTGATCGATTAAGCGTTCGAGGGCAATTCGATACAAAACCGATCGATCGCTGCGGTTGGATTGACCCAGCGCAAACTGTAGGCGGCTAAGCTCCAGGTCTAGGATCTTAGGACCAACGCCTTCCTTCCATTTCTTTCTGGTCAATTGTTGGTACAATCGAAGGGCATTCCAGGTGCCCGATTGGCTATCCCTTGTTTCAAAAACCGTGGATTGAAAGGTTGCTGCCGGCGCAAAGGCTGCTTCCTGGTTCAGATCGAACCGGTAGGCGGGTTCGGGAAGGAAAGAGCGGCTATCTTGGTAATGGTTCAGCGCACGGTGTACCAACAATTCGTACAAGTTGGAACGAAGTGCCTGTTGTTGAATGCTATCTAGAGCACCTTTTTGAATCAATAGTTCCCAGTTTTGAAGGGGGACACCCTCCAGCAAGTCTGCTTCTTGGATGGATTGTTGAAAGTGCTCGGTACTCTTTTGAGCGATGGTGGCGGTTGACCAAGTTTGAAGATCGCCCCCTTCTCCTGCTGGGATGGGAGTGCGGTTAGAGAGCTGCCATTGGTTTTCCATCAAGTACTGTTGGTACCACTCTCCCAAGAGGCTATGGAGGATGGATTTGGCGGGTTGACCGGCATTTTTACCCTCTTGTTCCACCAAAATAATGGCTTTTTCTGTTCCTTCCTCTTCCAATTCCATGGTGTATTTTCCTTGATAGATAAGCGCTTTTATCCAGTGGTCGGACTGGTTTTCGCGCAGGGCTTTCTCTTTGATAACAAGTACTTGTTCGAGGGCGCTTTTAGGGAGTCCTTGCTGTTCTAGGCTGTCGACCTTTTTCCAGTCAGCGTCGTAGTGGTTGTTGAAAGATTCCATGTGTAGGGTGGTGGAAGGCTTGGTTTTAGGCTGACAAGCGCTAAACCAAGTGCCAGTAAGTAGAATAGAGCCTCCGATCAAAAGGCTCTGAAGTAGGGTTTTGGATGAGAATTGGATCATATTCGATTGTTTTATGTGCCTGTTTAGAAGGTCAAGCACTCTTAACAGAACGCAAAAAGAGTGGCTTTAGGTATGCTGCTATTGTTGGTATTTTTTTGTCCTTAGGTGATTAAGTGGTTATCCGGAGTCGTCTGTGGAAGTAAAGGAAGTCCTAGCTGGGTCTGCCTTGATTTTGGCAGAATGTTGTTGGCAAATATACAAATTAATTATAATTGTGTCCTCGACACAGAATATCCCTTGCCGAACAAATTTTTGTTGGAACTTTTGTTATTACCTTTGCAAGTCAAATACAGACATGCAAGAAGCGAACAAGATCGAACCAGAGGAGGATTTCCCGCAAGAATCGGCGGAAGTTCAGCCGGATTCAGTGGAATCCGATCCAGAAACGGATTTGCTAGAGAGCCCCAGTCAGGAGGGGGATGATTTCTATGAACGAGTTGAAATCGTAGCGGATCAACGGCAGTCGCCTATTCGACTGGATAAATACCTGATTGATCGGTTGGCCGCTATTTCTAGAAACAAACTTCAAATCACCATTCGAGCGGGAGGTGTTCTGGTGGATGAAAAGCCGGTCAAACCCAATTACAAAGTCCGTCCGGGCAACCGGATCAATGTGATTCTCACCCGTAGTTTTGACGATGATCAAAAAATAGAGCCGCAGGATATCCCACTGAATATAGTTTATGAGGATGATGATCTGATGATTATCAATAAGCCCTTCGGAATGGCAGTGCACCCTGGGGTTGGGATTCCAAATGGTACCTTGGTAAATGCTGTAGCTTGGCACTTGAAGGATGAAATTGACCGCGCTCCTTTGGGTACCAATGACTATACCCGGGCAGGGATTGTTCACCGGATCGATAAAGACACGACCGGATTAATGGTGGTGGCGAAAAATACAGAAACGTTGACCAATTTGGCCAGTCAATTTTTTTACCATACGATTGAGAGACGATATTGGACCTTGGTTTGGGGGGATGTAGAGGAGGAAAGTGGGACCATCGTTTCCAATATAGGAAGAAATCCACATGACCGGCGCCAGTTTATGGTGTTCCCAGATGGCGAAGATGGGAAGCATGCGGTGACGCACTGGAGGGTCTTGGAACGGTTTTATTACGTTACTCTGGTTGAGTGTAGACTTGAAACCGGTCGAACACACCAAATTCGGGTGCACATGAAATCCATCGGTCACACCTTATTTGGAGATGTGCGCTATGGTGGCAACCAAATCCTAAAAGGTACCATCCATTCTAAGTACCGGCAATTTGTTGAGAATAATTTCGGTTTATTGCCCCGTCAGGCGCTACATGCCAAAGTTCTTGGCTTTACCCATCCTCGTACAGGGGAACGCATGCGGTTTGAATCCGAATTACCCGTTGACATGCAAACCGTAATTGATCGCTGGCGGGAGTATGTGAATAGCCGAAAGGCCCTTTTGTAATAAGTCATTTTTGGAATGAACGAGTCACACCCAGTAATAAATAACCCCCTGCTTTCTGCAATGCTTGAGCCCTTGCGGATTGTATTTATCGTTAATCCCAACTCTGGAACGAAGGTGCAGCAACGGATTGGTCAAAGTATCGAACGTTACCTGAACCACCGTAAGTTTCTATACAGTATTTGGCATACCGCTTACCCTGGGCATGCTACAGAGTTAGCCAAGAAAGCCGTCGAGGAAGGATATCAGGTGGTGGTGGCTGTAGGGGGAGATGGATCCATTAATGAGGTGGCCGCTGGTCTGGTTCACACGGAAGTGGCACTTGGAATCGTCCCGGCTGGATCAGGAAACGGGCTAGCCATGCACCTAGGTTATGGTAGAAACATGGACGAGGCGATTAAACGCCTTAACGCCGCCGAGCCCGTCCGAATGGATTGTGGATTCTTGAATGGCCGCCCATTTGTAAACATGGCGGGGGTAGGTTTTGACGGAATGGTTTCAAATTTAATGCAGGGACAAAGTTTTCGAGGGTTTATCCCTTATTTTTTCCAGTCGCTAAAAGCGGGTTTGGTTTATCAACCCAAGGATTGCTTATTGGAATTTGACGGGAAGGTGGTGGAGGAGCGGTGTTTTGTAATCACTGTTGCAAATGGAGTGATGTATGGGTACAATATGAGCATTGCCCCCGACGCTAGGATTGATGACGGCCTTTTTTCGGTTGTGGTACTAAAAGATGTTCCAAAATGGAAGTATTTCGCAGCAGTGCGTTCGGTGGTTACAGGTAAAATCTACGAGGAGGATTTTGTGGATCACTACACTGCCAGCGAGATTACCATCAAAACGGCAGGTGAGAATTACGTGCATTTTGATGGGGAGGGAGCACGATACGAAGGCGACTTGCATTTCAAAATAGAACCCAAATGCCTGAACGTGCTCGCTCCCAGAAATGGTCCGTATTACGACTCAGCGGTTTCTTCGTAAATGGATTGGCGGTCAACAGTCGTTGGCAAGGTGCCAAAGTGACCGATTTTAATTTCTGCCATTTTTCGGCCGGCCATTGCGCGCTCGACCAGCGATTTATCGTCGATAACTGCGGTTAGGTATCCGGCCCAAAAGGCATCCCCCGCTCCCGTGGTATCCTTGACCTCTACTTTTCTGCCAGGAACAAAATGCCGCTCCTTGTCATTGGCTACCCAACAACCTTCCGCACCCATCGTATAACAAACTTCACTGGCGTTATTGCGCAGGAAATAATCAAACACCACATCGGGAGAGCTGGCTTTTTCACCAAACAAACGTTCCCAATCTACATCGCTGATCTTGATAAGCGCCCCAAAACGGACGTATTCTCGAATTATTTTCTGCGCATCGTTCTGATCCGGCCAAATTTTGGACGCATAATTGGCATCCAAACTCAGTCTGCAGCCCGCCCGACGCGCTTTTTCAGCCGCATCAAGGATCACCGATTGTGCAGGGGCCTTGCTTAAACCAAAGCAGGTGGTATGAAAAATATTAATCTGTTCAAATTTGCCAAATGGAAACTGTCGAATTGACAGGTGGTTGTCTGCCGCACGGTAAGGCACAAAATCGGAAGTATATGCAGACCTCGTTACCAAGATCAAAGTTGTTGCATGGTCATCCAATAAGCTCACGCCAGAAGTATCAACCCCTAAAAAAGTGACGTACTGCTTCAAATAACGACCCACATCATCGTTCCCCACGGAAGCCGATAGCAGCGCCTTGTTCCCGAGACGAGCCATATTGGAACACAAATTGGCAGCACTACCCCCAGGGATGCGCTTGAATAAACTAGCCTCCTCCAAGGACTGGACGAATTCAGCAGTAATCATATCGATCAGCAATTCGCCGGTACTTAAAATATCAATTTCTCTTCTCATATCTAACAATAAGCCGCAAAGATAACACAGAATCAGTTAGTTGTATGCTACTCTTTAAAAAATGTTTACTGTGAACGCTTCTCCTCCACCAGGGTGACAAATTGATTCCTAACCTGCCAAATTTTTTCCACCTTTCTGCAAAAATGGCAGGTTATACATCTTGGCACAAATTCTGCTGATGGCTGTTCATCCGAAGTTAATTCGGATACTACTAACTTACATGTCTATTAACAAAACAAAATAATTAAACACGTATGAAACCTATTGCAGATCGTGTCATTGTTAAACCTGCACCAGCAGATGAAAAAACGAAAGGCGGAATCATTATCCCCGATACCGCAAAAGAAAAGCCACAACGCGGAGAAATCGTGGCCGTTGGACCAGGTAAAGATGGTAATTTAATGACGGTAGCACCAGGCGATATTGTGCTTTATGGTAAATACTCCGGCCAGGAAATTAACTATGAGGGCCAAGATTACCTTATCATGCGGGAAGAAGAAATTCTTGTGATTCTGTAAATTTATTGTTATTTCCAACTAAAATCTCAACTCACCCCTCTTGAAAACACAAAAAAAGTCCTGTAAATAAACTGTTAAAGACAGGCCTTTTTTCCCCTATTCCTCTGAAATTTCTATTTCACAAAAAAACACAACATTCAATATGGCTGCGAAGCAAATTACCTTCGATACAGAAGCTAGAGAAAAACTCAAACAGGGTATTGACGAACTGGCAAATGCCGTTAAAGTAACCCTTGGCCCAAAAGGTCGTAATGTCGTTATCCAAAAATCATTCGGTGCTCCTTCCATTACAAAGGATGGTGTAAGCGTAGCAAAAGAGGTAGAACTTGAAGATCCAATCGCTAACATGGGTGCTCAAATGGTCAAAGAGGTAGCCAGCAAGACGGCCGATGCAGCCGGCGACGGAACCACTACCGCTACGATCCTGGCGCAAGCTATCGTAACTGCTGGCTTGAAAAGCGTAGCCGCAGGCGCTAACCCAATGGACCTCAAAAGAGGAATCGATAAGGCCGTTAAGACGGTAGTCGAAAACCTGAAGTCCCAAACAGAAGAAATCGGTGACGACTTCAATAAAATCAAACAAGTGGCTTCTATCTCCGCTAACAACGACGAAACCATCGGTACCCTGATCGCTGATGCGATGAAGCGCGTAACCAAGGATGGCGTTATCACGGTTGAAGAAGCAAAAGGTACCGATACCTATGTAGATGAAGTGATCGGTATGCAATTCGATCGTGGCTATCTGAGCCCTTACTTCATCACGGACGCCGAGAAAATGGTGGCAGATTACGAAAATCCGTATATCCTGATCACCGATAAGAAAATCAGCAATATGCAGGAGCTGATTCCGGTGTTGGAAAAAGCACTTCAGTCGGGTCGTCCATTGATGATCATCGCAGAAGATGTGGATAGCCAAGCCTTGGGTGTATTGGTGGTGAACCGCCTCCGCGCAGGCCTGAAGGTAGTTGCCGTAAAAGCTCCTGGTTTCGGCGATCGCCGCAAAGCCATGCTGGAAGATATCGCTATCCTGACCGGTGGTACCGTTATCAGCGAAGAGCAGGGTTACAAATTGGAAAATGCCGGTTTGGAACACCTTGGCTCTTGCGAACGGATTACAGTTGATAAGGATAACACCATCGTAGTTGGAGGCAAAGGCCAAGCTGATAACATCAAAGCTCGCACGAGCCAAATCAAGCAGCAAATTGAAGCCACTACCAGCGATTACGATCGGGAGAAATTGCAAGAACGCCTTGCCAAATTGGCAGGTGGGGTGGCAGTTCTTTACGTAGGCGCTGCTACCGAGGTGGAAATGAAAGAGAAAAAAGACCGGGTAGATGATGCCTTGCACGCAACCCGCGCAGCAATCGAAGAAGGAATCGTTCCTGGTGGAGGAGTTGCACTCGTTCGTGCCATCGAAAGCCTCTCTGGTATGAAGGGCAGCAACGAGGATGAAACCATCGGTATTGCCATTATCCGTAAATCACTCGAGGCTCCTATCCGTACCATCTCTGAAAATGCAGGGGTGGATGGTTCCTTGATCTTCCATAAGGTGGCAGAAGGAAAGGCTTCATTTGGTTACAATGCTCGCACCAACGAGTACGAAGATATGAAGAAAGCCGGTATCATTGACCCAACCAAAGTAACCCGCGTAGCGCTCGAAAACGCAGCATCCATCGCGGCACTGGTCTTGACCACAGAGTGTGTGATCAATGAGAAGCCTGAAAAGAAAGCACCTGCAATGCCTCCAATGGGCGGTGGAATGGACGGCATGATGTAATCCATCCCAACCGGGTACTAAAAGTAGAATAGTCTAAAGGAAAGGGGCCTTCTCCGTGCGCGGAGAGGCCCCTTCTTCTTAATAGTTGGCTTGAACTTGTATCCTTAGAAACCGACCTTTTTCATCGTAGTCCGTCTTGAAATCCTGGTATTTCCTGGCACTAATTACGTAGGATAAGGTTATTTCCAGGTTTTTGAAAACACTCCATTCGGCCCCAAATTCCACTTCCCTAACCTGATACATCCGCGCGTCTGCTTCGTGCTTTTTAGCCCCATCGTACGATTGGTACCGGACAAAGGGAAATAAGGTGCTCCCGTTGTATAATTCGGTGCGATACGAAAGGGTGATAAATCCTCCTTTTAGGTCCCGGACCTCAATGGAGTCTGTCGCTGGGTTAAAACCGGGGCTTTTCCCAAGGTTGTATTCCGCTAATAGACCAAAGGGTCTAGGATACACATTTATACTTCCCGCTGCTCGCTGATCCAAGTAGGTCTGATTCTGGTTGGTCTTTACCCCCGCACTCAAGTTTTCTTTGGGAATGGTAAATAATCCCGTATACCCTTGCAAGCTGGGTTCAATGACTTGTCCTTTTACAAAAATAGGGTACGTAAGCCGCGCAAGGCTGTGTAAATTGTCATTCAATTCAGGTCGGTTGGTGGTTTGACCGTTGTAAAGACCCAAGGTAAACGCCCCGTAATCTCCGTTTCCTTTGTGGGTGGCATTCGCCCATTTCTGGTGGTTCTCCCGAATTTTTTGAGGAGTGTACATAAAAAAAACACCAAACTCGCGTTCGTTCGGTGCCGCTGAATTCAACGCGTCCGCTCGGTCCATTGGAAGGCGATTGGAGCTCGACTGCATGTTCTCATACCCAAAAGGTACTTTACTTTGCCCAAAACGAACCCGGTATTCCTGTTTTTTATCAAAAGAGTAATCAAAATAAGCGTCCCGAACTTGCAAAAAATTACGACTGCTGGAACTTACGTCAGACGAATAGTCGTACTGCAAGTACACAAATAGTTTGGGGTGCACCTGTCCACTAAACACCAGTCGGGCCCTTCTAAACCCGAAGCCTTGCCCTTCCCCGATACTCTTATCACATTGATCGCATTTTAACTTTGGATTGGTTTCTAGTAATCGGTTGTACCGAAACTGGGAGTACCCTCGCAAGGAAAGCTTTTCATACCATTTGGATAGACTAGCTTCTTGCTTTTTTTTCTCTAGGCTGTCTTGAACGGTGGATTGAGCAAAGCTGTTGTTCTGGAATACGCACAACAATAGGAGGGCCGATAGGGCCGACTTGAGAAAATACATAAGTACGAAACAGGTAAAAAATACGAAACAGGAAAAAAATGTTGTCTTCTTAAGGCAAAATAGGGCGATCGCTACACCCTTTTGAAGCTAGCTAACTTTTCAAAAGGGTGCAGCGAGGCAAGTCACACTAGAAAATAAACCGGAAAATGTAGAATAAAACAGCACCCAGCAAAATAGTAGCAGGAAGCGTAAGTGCCCAAGCCCATGCAATGGCCGTGATGGTTTTTTTGCGTAAGTTGCTGACCCCTCCAGAGGCTACCATAGTTCCCGCAATCCCTGAAGAAAGTACATGCGTCGTACTCACGGGCAAACCAAAGGATGAACTTACTCCAATCGTAGCGGCTGCACAGATTTCTGCACTGGCACCTTGTGCATAGGTAAGGTGCGATTTTCCAATCTTTTCTCCAATGGTTACCACAATCCGCTTCCAGCCTACCATAGTTCCACCTCCCAAGCAGATGGAAATAAACAGGACTACCCAAAACGGGGAAAATTCATAAGCGCTTTTATTGAGCTTAATCTCTTCCTTTACCATCTTTGCAGCCTCACCATGTAACAAACCACCTTTTGCACTGCTCTCCAGGTTTTTGTTCAAACTCTGCAAGGAAGTGCGAAGCGCAAAAACACCGGCTTTATTTTGCATATTGATGGTATCACACATATTGGCAAAGGTGCTGCACTTTCCAGCCAAGGCTCTCAGGGTTGGGCTGTTTTCAGGATAGGTAAAGGTGTCTGCCAAAATGGCCTGTTCCATTTTACGGGTTGAAACCGCCAAATCAGCCGGTTTAACCTCTGGATTGAAACCAAAATACATCGGCAAAAAGCCCATCAAAACAACCAGCATTAAACCTACTCCCTTCTGCCCGTCGTTGCTTCCGTGGAAGTAACTCACCAGTGTACAAGTGCCTATTAAGACAGCCCGTATCCAAGTCGGAGGCGCTTTTTTGGGGTCTGGCTCTTTGAAAATACTTTTTTTACGAACCGTTATCTGCAATAAAAACATGATTAATATGGCCAAGCTGAATCCAAACAAGGGAGAGATCAACAACGAAAGTCCTATGTCCTTCGCTTTGTCCCAATTGACCGCAGCTCCTTCATGGATGGTTGAAAAGGCATATCCTGCTCCCAACAAGGCGCCAATTAAGGTGTGTGAACTGGAGTTAGGAAGACCAATATACCAGGTTCCCAAATTCCAAAAAATGGCTGTCAACAAGATGGCAAAGACAAAAGCCATGCTTTCGGCAATATCCACCGTCATCAGTTCATTGAGTGGAACCAATTTAACGATTCCCATAGCAACGGCAATACCGCCTAAAAGCGCTCCTAAAAAATTCCAAATGCCAGACCATACCACCGCGAAAACAGGTGGAAGGGTTTTGGTGTAAATAACGGTGGCAACCGCATTGGCTGTGTCGTGAAAGCCATTAATGGCTTCAAAAATTCCCACCGCAAGAACAGAGATGATCAATATGATCGAAATCTCTGTAGAAAGTCCAGCAATAAAACCTAAAAGCATGAAAAATTGAATTTTTTAGTAAAAATCGGCGCAAAAGTCAATATTAATTTAATGTTAAGCAGGGCTTCTAATATTAAGTTAATGTTAAGTTTGGCACATGTCTGTTATTTGTTCGCAAATATTCCATCATTTTCGATTAATTCTCAAGCATTTCCGCATTAAGATTGGGTTTATTTTTACAATTTTGCACCACAGGTCCTTCGGCCCGTTAATTCAATTTGATCGTTATGCCTATTTTCGCTCTTGCCCCGTTTTTGTTGCTATTCATCTTCCAGTGCGAAGCCCAAACCCCTGTCAACAAGATCGCTCACAGTCCCCAAAAAACAACCTTTCTTTTAGATAGCGCCACCGCTGCGCAGGTAATAACTCAGGACGCATACGATCGTTTTTTCGATCGGGTCACTCCCTGTGAAATGTCCATCCAGATGAAGCAAGCCCTTGGAAAAGGTACTCCAACCGAACGGGCCGCCTATCAAGCATTTCTCCAGTCCGATATGGATAACTTTACGGCCTCCGAAAGCCGTTGGGTCGCCAGTATTATGCAGGAGGTCTTCTCTACTTGTCAAAAATTCCATTCGGAAATCATGCCAGATTCCCTCCTTCTAATTAAAACAAAAGGCAATCATTATGGGGATGGAGTCTATTATACCCGCGGTAATTGTATTGTAATCCCAGCTGATGTCCTCCGGAAAGCAGACCGATCCGCTTTTAAGTCCACCATGTACCATGAAGTATTCCATGTGTACTCTCGTCTGAATCCGAATAAACGAAATCAGCTTTATCAATTAATTGGATTTGAGCACATTGGCCTCGATCAGCTGGATATTCCTGCACCCTTGAAAGACAGGGTCCTCTACAACCCGGATGGGGTTGATTTTGGAAAAAAAATTAACCTGCGGTTGGAAGATGGGAGCACCATCAGCGCCATCCCCATTATTTATTCCAATGCAGACGGGTACCAGCAAGGTAAAGGTCCTTTTTTCTCTTACCTCGAGTTCAATTTATTTCAGGTACAGCAAACACCGGCCGGCCGCTGGCAGGTGCTTACCAAACCTGATGGACTTACGAGCTGGCTCTCAATTCCTCAAGTCCCTGATTTTTTCCGTCAAATCAGAGACAATACCTCCTATATCATTCATCCCGATGAGGTTTTGGCCGACAATTTTTCTTTCTTAATGTTGGACAAAGAGGGCAAAAAGATCTCTTCCAAGTTTTCACCCGAAGGGAAGGAGCTGCTAGAACAGGTGAAAAAAATCATTACAGCTTATTAAGGTACTTAATTGCAAATGCTCTTAACCTGGTCGGGATGCCAGTTGGGTGCTGAAATAGGTTCCTTGTCCGTTTTTTGCCTTTTATGGGGTATAAATTGGTTGGTGGATCCAGGTTTGAATTTACTTTACAGGTAATTACTGGTTCGGTAAGTTCCGCAGGATCCAGGCTGAGCTTGGCTCTATGGGTGTTCGTATTGCCCATCCCGTTACGCTCTTGAAATAAAAAGATACTCAATAAGCAGTCAAGGTGATTTTTTGATTTTTCTCTGTTTGGATCTCTACAAGGCCATTTTTCATCCGGTGTGGCTGGTCGCACTTGATTTTTTCCCAACCAGGAGGCAGTTTTAGTCGAAGTATTCCCCCTTTTTCTGAAGTTACCTCGATTGACTGAACCTGGTTGTCGTTATAATGGGCCGAAACCAGAAAGGCCCCCTCTGCTCGGAGCTGGTGAAAGCGAACCTCCTTCCAGCGATCAGGGATGGCTGGAAAAACCTCCACCCATCCCGCATGGCTCTGCAAGAGCATTTCCTGAAGACCTGCTGCGAACGCAAAATTACCTTCCAAAGTAAAGGGCCGATAGGTATAATTGGAAAACCCAAGTCCGGATTGGTCACCATTCACATGAAAGCTGTTTTTCAGGCAAAAATGCTGCGCAAAAATGCTCAACGCTTGTTCTGCTCTTTTTCCATCTTTATTTCTTGCACAAAGGTTGCCCAGCCAACTGTAGGAATAGCCACACCAGGCCGATGGTCCATGGCGATACAGGTTGTCTAACGTATTTTGAAGCAATCGTTGTTCTGTTTTCCCTTTAGATACATCCAGTACACCCAGTGGATGCCATGCAACCAAATGGGAAAAATGTCGGTGTGAACTCTGATAGGGAGTTTGTGGTGCAAAAGTCAATCCGTTTTTGGCCACATCAAAATCTGGCCACTCAGACAGAACCTGCATCCACTTTTTACTTTCCGCTTTTTTATCCAGCACAAGTGCCAGCTCCGCTGCTTTTGCAAAGGTCCATCGAATCAACCCTAGGTCAAAATTAGTGGTCGATGAAAACCAGGCATCCCGGCTATTGTCTCGTATTTCGGGACTGGAACTCAATGGTAGACTTCTTTTACCCTTCGCATCTTTAATGGAAAGTGCTTCAAGGAAACGAGCGGTTTCCGAAATCCATGGATACGCTTTTTCCGAAAGGAAAACTGTATCCATGGAGTATCGCCATTGCAGATAATAATGGTGGCCCAACCAAGCCGACACCGTGGGGCCAAAAGCGTATTGAATCCAGCCTCCCATTGGTTGTCCATCCAGGGTGGAGACCCCGGGGACATTGAGTCCGGGTAATTGATAAAATTGACGTGTGTAGGCCTCAAAGGCAGGCTTGTTGGTTTCCAGCCAATCTACGAGTCCCATGGACCGGTCGAGGTGATTGGCCGAATAAGTGGGCCAATAACTCATTTGCACGTTCAAATCGTTGTGAAAATCTCCTTTCCAAGGCGGAAGCCGGCCATTGTCAGCGGTCCAGATGGCTTGCAAGGAAATCGGCGGTGCTCCATTGCCAGTGGCTGCCCCCAGTTTGTACATCTCCAGCTGCCATTGATGCTGCAAGGTATCGTTCGGAAGGGAAATCCAAGATTGCTCCCAGAAGTCTTTCCAGCTTTCGATGTGTTGCTGTTTTGCTGTTTCAAAAACGGTTGCAAGTGCAGTTGGTTCGGGCAGCGGGACTAGTTCGAGGGTGTGAATACTCCAACAGCCACTTAGCCGATCCGCTTCGCGTTTCCAGACCACTTGAACCTCGTACTGAAAATCACCCCAACCTTGTTGGCGGAATCGGATAGATTGGGCACCTTTTTCCCAAGTACCCGCGGGGTATCCCAATCGT
The DNA here is from genome assembly GCA_947459365.1 of Saprospirales bacterium. Lineage (GTDB taxonomy): Bacteria > Bacteroidota > Bacteroidia > Chitinophagales > Saprospiraceae > M3007. Next base: position 2,321 of record CANHDG010000006.1, on the reverse strand, counting down.
TGCAGGTCTTGACCTTCCACCGCGTTCACTTCCGCGCTTTGCTTCTCTTTTGAGTAGGGAGGCGCTTTAAAAACGGGTTGAAGATCGATGGAAAGGCCTGTAAACTGAAACCAGCCCATCTGCTGGTTTTGATCTACAAAACAGCTGAAAACGGTATTGTTTTCCCAATAGATTCGAGCAGTGGCTTCTTGAAGGTCCAGTTGAACGCGTTCAATGCTTCCTAACGGACGAATATCAAATTCAAGAGCGCCTGCTGGAAGTTTACTAGGTGCAGGATCCCGTTCGTAGGGAAGATCAAAAAGTTCCTGGACGATTCCATACTCATTTTTCTCCCATTGCGCTTTCACCCAATCGAAGCGCCATTCCGGGCGGTCAAGGTTAGCCATTGGCCTCAAATCCCAAAGGTCAGCTCGGTCGAGTGCAAGACGTAGCTGTTGGTCTTTCTGCCAGATTAAGGCCCCGAGCATTCCATTACCCAAGGGGAGTCCCTCATCCCAACTGTCGGGAAGCTTCTCCCATTGCAGCGGAAGAAAGGGAGCTTGAGCGGCAAGGGTAGAGTACTGCTGGTTTTTTCCCAAAAAAAGAAAAAAAACCAGCACAATTCGCCAGAAATAGCCCATTATTAGTGGATTCCTTGTTCCTTGAATATGCGGTTCAGCCATCGTAGCATTGCCAATAAGACGAGGGCTGCTGCCGCTAACAACACAAAGTTGACCCAAAAGAAGTGGCTTTTATCGTCGTAGGTATCCCATAATTTAGCCAGGATCCCGGAAAGTTTGTTGCCCAAAGCGGTTGCCAACTGCCAACCCCCCATCATTAATCCGGCAATACGTGCAGGAGCCATTTTAGAGACCATTGATAATCCCATCGGGCTTAAGCACAACTCACCAAAGGTAATAACGGCATAGGTAGCAATGATCCACCAGGAGGAGGCTTTTTCCATTCCATTGTGGCAGGCATATACGGCACCGATGGTGACCAGGGTAGAAAGTGCAGAAATAACCAAGCCCCAGCCAATTTTTCCAGGGGTAGAGGGTTCCTTTTTCCGTTTGCGCAGCCAACTAAAGAGGTAAATTACCAGCGGAGTGAATAATATGACGAAAAGTGGGTTGATGGATTGAAATATTTCAGTAGAAACCAGCAATTGGGTACTGCCGACTTCTGGTCGTTCGGATGCAGGAATGTTGTTAAAATAAGGAGGTAAAGCCGCACTGTCCAAGACCACTTTCCCATTGTCCCCTTTCTGCGTGCGGAACTGTTCATCGTAAATGGGATGGACCCCTGGAACTACCTTGAGCTCTTGGACAGCTCCCAAGGGCCTGGCCACCGCTTCCATGGTAGGCGACATAGATCGATCTGTGTAGAATTCAGCCCAGGTAGTCAGCGCAGTTCCATTCTGCTTGAATACTGCCCAGAAGACGATCACCACACCATAAACGGCCAACAATGCCTTGATTCTTGACTTCTCTGCTGCCTCTGCCTTGATTAGAATCCAACCGTAAAAGGCGACTACTGGCAACGCGCCAAACAGGAAGGCATCGGTAGAATCAGAGCCAAAAACATTGCCTGGAATGTACCAAGCAGCGATACCAGTCAGGAAGGCAGGCAACAAAACGGAAGATAACAAAACACCTACGCTCCCTTGGCCGGGAGTAGCTGGTTTGCGCTCATCCGCGCTGGCATAATGCTTATACCCACTTAAAAAGACCACCACACCGATGAACATACCTATCCCGGCGGCGGCAAAGGCGTATCCCCAACCAAAATTGTTGCGCAGGTAGGCAGCTACGAAGTTGCAAATGAGCGCACCGATGTTAATACCCATGTAAAAGATATTGTAACCATCGTCTTTTTTGTCTTTGTAGGGCTCTGCATTGTATAAATTGCCCAAAAGGGTCGAAATATTGGGCTTAAAGAAGCCATTTCCTAAAATAATCAAGAACAAAGCCCCGTAAAAGGCCGTGAAATTGTGGGGGATGGCCAAAAGCAAATACCCCAATCCCATCAGGATACCTCCAATTACAATACTTAATCTAAATCCCAACACCCGGTCAGCCAACAAGCCTCCCACAAAAGGGGTTACGTACACCAAGGCAATAAAGGTGCCATACACATCGGAGCCCATTGACCGGTCAAAACCGAGCCCTCCAACCGGATCTGTCATATAAAGCAAAAAGATGCCAATCATCAAGTAGTAACCGAAACGTTCCCACATCTCGGTAAAAAATAAAAAGGGAAGTGCTTTAGGATGCTTATTCATAGTTTGTAATTGGTTGAACCTGTGCAAAAGTAGTTCTACGGCTGACTTATCAAAATATCTT